>CABRZN010000015.1 GCA_902475445.1 uncultured Collinsella sp. | reverse complement strand
CACCACCGAGGGCATCACCGCCCTGCAGATGGACAACAAGGCCACCGGCCTCACCTTCGACATCCTGGCCCGCGCCCTGCAGCAGGCCAAGGAGGGTCGCGCCTTCATCCTGCAGAAGATGCTCGATGTGATCCCCGAGCCGCGCCACACCACACGCAGCACCGCTCCGCGCATCGTCTCCATCCAGGTTCCGACCGACAAGATCCGCGACGTCATCGGTTCCGGCGGTAAGGTTATCCGCGGCATCCAGGACGAGACCGGCGCCTCGGTCGACATCCAGGAGGATGGTACCGTCTTTGTCGGCGGCACCGGCGAGTCCGTCGACCAGGCCGTCGAGCGTATCAAGCTCATCATCAAGGTTCCCGAGCCGGGCGAGGAGTACACCGGTCGCGTGGTCTCCATCCAGCCCTTCGGCGCCTTCGTCAACCTGCTGCCCGGTAAGGACGGTCTGCTGCACATCTCCCGCGTCGCCAAGGGCCGCGTGGAGAAGGTCGAGGACGTCCTCAACGTGGGCGACGAGGTCAAGGTCGTCGTCATCGAGGTCGACGATCGCGGCAAGATCTCGCTCGATCGTCTTGACAAGCCCGAGGCCCCTGCTCGTGCCGAGGGTGCCTCTGAGGGCGACGGCGAGTACTTCCAGCGCCGTGAGCGTCCGCGTCGCGAGCGCTCCGAGCGCAGCGACCGTCCGCGCCGTCCCGGTGACAACGGAGGCCGCAAGCCCCGCCGTCACCACGACGCCGAGTAACAGCCGTACATAACCAGCACCGCAAGGGCGACTCCGGACAGGGGTCGCCCTTTTGCTGTTCCCGGCGGGGTCCGCGGGTAAAGTTTCCTGCTCTACAGTCCTGCTCACGACGGAGGCCACATTAAGTGGCCTCCTGTTCGTGCGGAACTCGCGATAAACCTAAGCCGGTGTCCCCGCTCTCCCGGGGCCTGTCGTGGCTTGGCCGTTGCATGCGGCTCGCTTTTCGGAACGGGGCTGACGGACACGTTCCGAAATCTACCACCGTCGCTGTACAGGGTGTCTATAAAGAGCCGTGGCCAAAAAACATCAAATATGAGTACTGATACTCTTTTAGTAGCAGTAATTTTGACCACATTTAAGGTGATTTGACGTGTCGATCGAGCAGATAAGCTGCCGTATCTCCTCAAGTGTTCATTAAAGGAAGACCTTGATGCGAATAAATCTCATTAAGATCTTCTTTTATTAACGAAAATAATGTAGCTACAACGGTAACAGTACTCATATTTGCCGTTTTTTGGCCACAGTCCTTCGGAGGGTCCTCGAAAATAGTCCCGAGCCGGCACTTGGGGACGTTCCTATAATGTCGGCACTTAGGAGCGTCCCCAAGTGCCGACCGCGTCTGCCTTTTCGGCGGCCGCGCCCCGCTGCGTCGCTTCGCTCCTTGCGTGCTGCGCTGGAAAACGCTTCGCGTTTCCTCAGCTCCGCACCCTTGCGGGTTCGAATTCCTCCGCTTGCCCACAAGAAAGCGCCCTGGGCCGTTATGGGCTTAGGGCGCTCAGTTTTAATGGCTGGGACGGAGGGATTCGAACCCCCAACAGCCGGCACCAAAAACCGGAGTTCTACCGTTGAACTACGTCCCAATGTGTGGTGTTGCCCAAAAGCAACTCGTCTAGTTTACCTAATCTGCGAGGGCATCGCAAACGCCGTCGAGTAGGCGTACGGCGAGCGTCTGCGCGTCGCTGGCCGTGAAGGTGCCGTTGTAGCGCGTCATGCCCGTGAGCTCAATGCGAATGCGAGCCGGCTTCTGCTGCGCGGCGACATTGGCGGTGCGGATGCGCTGGGCCAGGTTGTGGCACTCGGCGAGGGCAATCGTGGCGCGCGGTGCGGCGTCGGCGGGCAGCTCGTCGCTTGCGATCTCGAGCACCAGGTCAACGTCGGTTGGGACCTCGGAGTCGCAGAGCATCATGCCGCTGTTGTCGGTCGTTGCCGTGGCGATGTTCCACATGCGCGAAGCAACGCTGCGTGCGATGGGGTCCTCACCGATAACGGCGATCTGGAAGCGCTCGAGCACGTTGGCGGCGCGAGCAAAACCGATGCGGGACTCGGCTTCGGTGACCGAGGGCTTGCCCTCCCACACATGGTGCAGGCGGTTGATGTAGGCGTAGGTGTCTTGGAAGGCCATGCCGTCGGCAAACAGGCCGACATTTTCCTGGAACTGCTGCAGGGCGGCCTCGGTATGCGGACCAAAGTAGCCGTCGTCTTCGCCACAGGCAAAGCCCAAAACGTTGAGAGCGCGCTGCAGGGCCTGCACATCGGCGCCATGGAAATTGGGCATGCGCAGATACAGAGTGCGGTCGCCCAGCTTATACGAGGCGTCGACCAGGGCGCTCCAACAGGGGATATCGACGGCATGACCGGCAGCAAGGCCGCTGTCGAGCCTGAAGGTGCTGACGGCCTGCTCGGTGGTGGTGCCAAAGCGCTTGTCGGCGACCTCGTCGGCATCGATGGTGTAACCGAGCTGCAGAAGGCGGGACTGAACATCCTCGACGGCTGCTCCCTGCATGCCCGTGGTAATAGGTTCCATGAACGAACCCCTTTCGGCGTACGATTCGTACTATTTTGAGCGCGTGTCGGATAGACAACGCGAGACAATGCATAAACATGCACTTAATAGTGTAGCAACTTGTACCCAAACGCGCTGCCCACAGGTTTTGTGACCCCCGCTAGTTGAGGCGCTCCACAAAGAAATCTGCCATGGAGAGGAAGAGCTCGCGCGCATGCGGGTCGAGCTCGACGCCTTCGATAGCGGCCTTGGCCTTAGCGGTCAGGTCGAGCGCATAGGTGTGGGCGTAATCGATGGAGCCGGTCTCCTGGAAGATCTCCACGGCGCGTGTGAGCTGCGCAGGGTCCTCGGTGCCCGAGGAAAGGATTGCCTCGATCTCGTCGTGATAGCGCTCGTCTGACAGGGCATGCACGGCAACGAGGGTGCGCTTGCCCTCGGTGATATCGGTGCGGAAGTCCTTGTTGGCGGCCTCCTTGGTGCCGATCAAGTTGAGCAGGTCGTCTTGAATCTGGAAGGCAAGGCCCGTGTGCAGCCCAAAGGCGCGCAGTGCCTCAATCTGCTCTTCGCTGCCGCCGCCGATAATGGCTCCGGCGGCAAGCGGCGTGGCTCCGCTGTAATACGCGGTCTTGTGCGTCGCCATGTCCAGGTAGTCATCAACCGAGATATCAAAGCGCTCGTCACGGACCCAACCCAGGTCAAGCGCTTGACCCTCGATGGTGCGGACGATCATCTCGGTAAGCTCGTGGAGCACACGCAGCTTCACGTCGGACTCGAGCGTGGGATCGTCGAGAACCGTCTTAGTGACCATGGTGAGCGCCAGGTCGCCACAATTGATGGCGAGCCCCGTGCCCTCGGTAAGGTGCATGCAGGGCTTGCCTCGACGAAGCTGTCCGTTGTCGGCGATGTCGTCGTGAATCAGCGCGCCTGACTGGAAATGCTCGATAGCCGCCGCGGCGCTGCGGGCGCTCTCAAAGCTACCGCCCACTGCGGTTGCGGCGAGCATGCAGATAAGCGGGCGGTGGCGCTTGCCAGCGTTGGCCGTAAAAGCCGAGAGCGGCGCGTACAGGTAGCGTTCGATATCGGCAGAGGTCGCCTGTCCGTCAAAGAACGTGGCCAGATAGTCATTAATCTGGTCAAAGTGCTGGGCTAAAAAGCTGGTAAACGGACTGGACACGGGTCCTCGCATTCTTTCTTAGGTTGCATCGATGTAGTGTGCAGGCAACATATTGCCACATTGTGCCTGCCTGCGTGGCAGGTTTGGGGATTTAAGGCAACGGCGCATGTCGGACGAGTTTCGTGGTTAGACCAGTCCAAAGTGCTCGAGCGCCTTGACGACGCCATCTTTGTCGACCGAGTCGGTGATGTAGTCCGCGCGCTTTTTGAGATAGTCCGGCGCGTTGCCCATGGCGATGCCAACGTCGACGGCGTTCATCAGCGAGACGTCATTGCTGGCGTCGCCGATGCCGTATACGGTTCCGTGGTGGGGATCGAGGGCGTCGAGTACGGACTGGATACCCTCGCGCTTGGTGCATTCGCGAGGCGAAATCTCGGTCACTTCGAGCTCGAGCTCGTTAAAGCAGAGCAGCGGCTCAAACGCTTGATCCTGAGCGATGCGGTTGGCAAGCGACGTGGACATTAAGATCTTGTAGGCGCTGTAATGTTGCAGCTGCGTAATTGCATCGCCCACGGTGCGGGCGTATCCCGGGGCGTCGGGCGCATCGGCACTCATGCGAACGACGCCATTGAGTCCCTCAAAACGAATCACTTCGTCCGATTGCTCAAGAATGGGAGCAAGGCGCTGCAGCATGCCGGGCGTCATCGCCAAATCGCGAATCACGTGTCCCTCAAGTTCGACATAGCCACCCGCGAGGCAGACGATGCCGGTCCAGGGCAGCTCGAGCAGCTTTGGATGGATGCAGCTCAGCGTGCGCCCTGTGCAGATAAACGCCATATTGCCCTTGGCGACAAAATCACGGATGGCTTGCGAGACCGCTTCATTGGGATAGGGGGAGAGGTCTCGCTCGCTCTCGGGAAGCTCTTGTGCCACTCGAGGGTCTTGCCAGGCGAGTGTTCCGTCGATATCGAAGAAGCAGATATCGACGCGCTTATGGGCTGCGCTGGCGGCAGGGGAGGCCGAGGTGGTGGGCACAAATCCCGGCTCGAGGCCCATGATCTGGTCAAAATGCTCTTTAACGCGGGGAACGGAGATGCCAATAATCACCTGGGCGGTCTTGCCCGTAATGATGAGGCCCTTGGCGCCCGCCGCGACGAAGGCTGCGTTGTCTGCGACAACGGAAGGTTCTGCGACCTCAACGCGCAGACGCGTGGCGCAATTGGTCGCTCCTACAATATTGCTAACGCCACCCAAGAGCGCAACGACTTGCTCAGCAAGCAGATGATCTTGGGATGATTGGTTGTCGGTGCCGTTTTGGGCCGCGCCTTCTTTGGCAGAGCTTTTTCCCGTCAGACGTGCGAGCGCCGCATCGCTGGCGATATGATCCTCGCGGCCTGGGGTTTTTAGGTCGAAAGCCAGAATGAGGCCCCGGAAGACCAGAAAAAAGACAGCGCTAAACATCAGACCGATACCGAGCGCCAAAAGGTAGGAGCCGGCATGCATTCGCATGAGTGGGATGAAGTTGAAGGCCGTCATTTCCATGAGACCGCCCGAGAAGATGCCGACGATGCCAAAGAAGTTCATGGTCATGGCAAGGCAGGAGGACAGGACGGCGTAGAGCAAAAAGAGTCCGGGATAGGTGAACATAAAGAGAAACTCGAGCGGCTCGGTGACGCCGCAGACCACCGAGGCGACGATGGCGGGCAAAAGGATGACCTTAAGGCCGGCGCGGCGTTCGGGTTTGGCGGTGAAATAGAATGCTGCCGCGATGGCGGGAAGGCCAAAGAGCTTGCCCCAGCCGGTGGCGGTAAAACCTGCCCAGGGCGCAAGTTCATTTAAAGGGCGCGTGCTATGGGAGAGAATGGGGAGCAGGTTGGTCCACGTGGCGTAAATACCGTCGTGAATGACCAGATTGTCGTAATAGATGGGCATATAGAGCAGATGGTGCAGCCCCATGGGCTCGAGCGCTCGCTCCAAAAACACAAAGATGCCCACGCCGAAGGGGCCGACGCCCGCAAGTGCGTGGCGCAGCGTTTCGGTCACAGCGTATGCGAAAGGCACGATGGCGGCCGAGATGGCGGCAAGGGCAAACACGGCAAAAAAGCTGATGAGGTAGACCAGCGAGGAACCCACCGCCAGCGGGCCGATAATGCCGGTGTCGAGCGTCTTGATGCCGTCGATGACGGTGATGCCGCTAGCGGAGGTCAAAAACGACGGGTACTTAAGCCCAAGGTTGTCTCCGCTCAGCTTAATGATCTCGCTCAAAAAGAAACAGTAGGCAAAATAGGCTACGAGCGCCTCGAGGCAGCAGCGTGCCGGTTGCTTTTGGGCAAGGCCGATAGGCAGCGCTACGGCAAAAAGGAGTGGAAGGCGCTTAAAGACCGTCCACGAGCCGCGCTGAATGATAGTCCAGAAAACGTACCAGGGGGTTCCGTATACGGCGAGGTCGCCGACGATATCCACGGTCGTTGCGAGGGCGGAGATGCCGACCATGAGGCCTGATATAGAAAACAGCATGGCGGGCGCGAACATGGCTCCGCCAAAACGTTGGATTTTCTGCAGCATAATATGCCTTTCGGATGCAACATGCTGTGCGAGCAAGAACGTTTAAACAATGAACTCATTGTAGAGGACTGGCTGCTTGCCGCATTGACGGTTTTGATTCGGTCCGATTTGGGTTTCGGGGGAACCGTCGACGGTAAATAATCCGTGCTTTACCGATAATCGGTTTAAACAACTTTAAGAAATGCTATCGTGCCTAGCCATACATATTCATTAGAGGTGAAATCATGCCAAAAGCGATTTACGAAGGAATCTACCGCGAGATCCGTTCGCGCATCATCAACGGGACCTATGCGTTTCAGGAGATGCTGCCAACCGAAGCCGAGCTGACCGCGGAGTTTGGCTGCACGCGCAATACCGTTCGACGCGCCTTGAGCATGCTGGCCGACCAGATGTTTGTGCAGCCTATACACGGTAAGGGCGTGCGCGTTATTTGGCTTAAGGGCGAAACCGACATGCTGGGCGCACTCGAAGAGGTTGAGTCGTTTGGCGAGTTCGCAAAACGCAACAATGCCGTCGCATCGACCGAGGTCAAGTCTTTTGAACATTTGATTTGCACTGAGCAACTCTCACGTCGCCTGGGCTTTAAGGTGGGCGAGGAGCTGATTCGCGTAGTGCGTGTCCGAAGCCTCAACGGCAGCGCGCGCCAAGTGGACCATGGCTACTTTTTGGCGTCGATCGCCAAGGGCCTGACCCCCGAGATCGCGGCGGATTCTATCTACGGCTATCTGGAGCACAAGCGCGGCGTCAAAGTGATGGCGAGCCGTCGTACGGTGAGTGTCGAGCTCGCCAACGATGAAGACTGCAGCTATCTGGACCTTGGCAAGTACAACTGCGTCGCCGTTATGGAGAGCCAGTCGTACACCTCGGACGGCATCTTGTTCGAGGTCACGCATGCCCGCACACACCCCGAGATCTTCCATTACCGCGTCAATTCCAAGCGATAGCCGGCTAGCTCGCAGCCTGACGAGACTCATGCCCTCAAAGCGAAAACGCCCGGTCAAACCGACGATGCATCGGCTTGATCGGGCGTTTTCTCTGCATTCGATAATAAATAATTGTTTATACAAAACTTGTCAAGTATCAAGTTGAAATTACCGTTCACCGAAGTTTTTCTACCGCTCTAGTAATACTTGTTCAAACAACTAGCCAAATAGCGTATTGTACAAGTCAGCAAAAGGGGCAAAGTCCCCGAGCCAATCTCCGAAGGCGGCGGCAAAGGGTGCCGCCACGGTGTGAAAGGGTGGATTGTAATGAAGAACGAAATGAGCAGAAGGCAGTTCCTGGGCTTTGCTGGTTCCGCGGCTGCGGTTCTTGGTCTGGGCCTCGTGGGCTGCGGTGGTTCTGCCGGCTCTGGCTCCTCTGCTTCTGGTGACGCTGCCGAGGTCTACTTCCTCCAGTTCAAGCCCGAGGTCGACAAGGAGTGGAAGGAGATCGCCAAGGCGTACAAGAAGGAGAAGGGCGTCGAGGTCAAGATCGTGACCGCTGCCTCCAACACCTACGAGGAGAAGCTCAAGTCCGAGATGTCCAAGAGCTCCGCTCCGACGCTGTTCCAGGTCAACGGCCCCACCGGCCTTAAGAACTGGAAGGACTACTGCGCCGATCTTTCCGACACCAAGCTCCGCGGCGAGCTCATCGACGACTCCCTGGCGCTGCAGTCCGACGGCAAGGATCTGGGTATCGACTGGGTTCAGGAGAGCTACGGCATCATCTACAACAAGGAGCTCCTCGAGAAGGCCGGCTACAAGGCCGAGGACATCAACTCCTTCGACAAGCTGAAGGCTTGCGCCGATGACATCCAGGCCCGCAAGGACGAGCTCGGCGTTGACGGTGCCTTCACTTCCGCCGGCATGGATGACTCCTCCAGCTGGCGCTACACCACCCACCTCGCCAACCTCCCGCTCTACTACGAGTTCGAGAAGGAGCACAACCAGGAGGACGACGAGATCAAGGGCGAGTATCTCGACAACTTTAAGCAGATCTTCGACCTGTATATCACCGACTCCACCTGCGATCCTTCGCAGCTTGCCTCCAAGACCGGTGACGACGCCACCAACGAGTTCGCAACCGGTAAGGCCGTTTTCTACCAGAACGGCTCTTGGGCCTACGCCGACCTCACCAAGGCCGGTATGACCGACGACCAGCTCGGCATGCTGCCGATCTACATCGGCGTCGACGGCGAGGAGAACCAGGGCCTGTGCTCCGGCGGCGAGAACTACTGGTGCGTCAGCTCCCAGGCTTCCGAGGATGCCCAGAAGGCCACCGAGGACTTCATGTATTGGTGCGTCACTTCTGACACCGCCACCAGCATCATCGCTGACAAGATGGGTCTGACCGCCCCGTTCAAGAGCGCTAAGGAGACCACCAACGTCTTCTCTCAGCAGGCCGTTGCTATGGCCAAGGACGGCAAGAAGACCGTCGCTTGGGACTTCGTTTACATCCCCTCTGAGGAGTGGAAGAAGAACCTCAAGCAGGCTCTCATCGCTTATGCTGCCGACAACACCAAGTGGGACGGCGTCAAGAACGCCTTCGTCGATGGCTGGAAGACCGAGAAGGCTGCTTCCGAGTAAGCAGTTGCTGCCCAAGCTATCTGATTAGCGACAGGGGGCGGGCAGACGTAGGTTTGCCCGCCCCCTGCATATTGAAAGGACCCTTCTATGGGCAAAGCACTCAAACGCTGGTGGCCGCTCTTTATGCTGCCCACGTGCCTGGCGTTTATGATCGGGTTCGTGATTCCCTTTATCCAGGGTTTCTATCTCTCGTTCTGCCAGTTTATTACCATCAATAACGCGCACTTTGTCGGTATCGAGAACTACGTGCGCGCACTGACCGACCCGCAGTTCTCCACGTCGTTCTTCTTTACCGTGGCGTTTGCCTTCCTGTCGACGGTGCTTATCAACGTGATCGCGCTGGCCATCGCGCAGGCGCTCACCCGCAAGGCGCTCAAGGGCACCAACATCTTCCGTACGATCTTCTTTATGCCTAACCTGATCGGCGGCATCGTGCTGGGCTACATTTGGCAGATTCTGATCAACTGCCTGCTCTCCAACGTGGGCGCCCAGCTCATCGCTCTCAACTCCGCCGCTGGCTTCTGGGGCCTTATCATCCTGACCCTGTGGCAGCAGGTCGGCTACATGATGATCATCTACATCGCCGGTCTGCAGTCCATCCCGTCTGACTACATCGAGGCCGCCAAGGTCGATGGCGCTACGGCATGGCAGACGTTTTGGAAGGTTAAGATCCCCAACCTGATGCCGACCATCACTATCTGCCTGTTCCTGTCCATCACCAACGGCTTTAAGCTGTTCGACCAGAACCTCGCCCTTACCGGTGGCGCCCCGGCGCACTCCACCGAGATGCTCGCCCTGAACATCTACAACACGTTCTATTCGCGTGCTGGCATCGCATGGCAGGGCATCGGTCAGGCCAAGGCAGTTATCTTCTGCATCCTGGTTGTCGCTATTTCTATGATCCAGCTTAAGGCCACGAGGTCCAAGGAGGTGCAGCAGTAATGAAACGCGATAAGGCTATCAACCGCGCGCTCTCGATCTTCTTTACGATTCTGTCGCTCGCATGGATCTACCCCGTGTTCATGATTGCGCTCAATTCCTTTAAGAAAGCGACCGCAATCAGCACCACCACGGCGTTCGATCTGCTCACGCCCGAGACGTTCAACGGCCTCGCAAACTACGTGCACGCTCTGAACGAGCAGGGCTTTGCCTCGGCGTTTATGTACTCTCTTATCATCACGGTCACGTCGGTCGTGCTGATTCTGGTGTGCTGCTCCATGTGCGCTTGGTACGTGGTGCGCGTCAACAGCAAGATCTCGAACTTCTTCTATTACCTGTTCGTCTTCTCGATGGTCGTACCGTTCCAGATGCTCATGTTCACGCTGTCCAACCTCGCGGACCGCATCGGCTTTAACACGCCGTTTAACATCTGCTTCATCTACCTTGGTTTTGGCGCGGGCCTCGCGGTCTTTATGTTCGCCGGCTTCGTCAAGAACATCCCGCTCGAGATTGAGGAAGCGGCCATGATCGACGGCTGCAACCCGGTCCAGGTGTTCTTTAAGATCGTCCTCCCCATCATGAAGCCCACCTATCTTTCGGTCGGCATCCTCGAGACCATGTGGGTCTGGAACGACTACCTGCTGCCCTACCTTACGCTCGACTCCACCAAGTACAAGACCATTCCTATCTTGATCCAGTACTTCCGTGGCGGCTATGGCCACGTCGAGCTCGGCCCCATGATGGCCTGCATCATGATGGTCGTTGTCCCCATCGTCATCATGTACATCTTCTGCCAGAAGTACATCATCGACGGTGTGGTGGCAGGTGCCGTCAAGGGCTGATGCCGTAACTGTTTTGCAAGTTTCTGCGGCGCCCCACAGCGTGGCGCCGCGTATCGAAAGGTAGAGACATGGCCGAGATCGTTCTCAAACATGTTCAGAAGGTGTATCCCAACAACGAGTCCAAAAAGAAGGGCTTCTTTGGCAAAAAGAAGAAGACCGAGGAGAAGAAGCACAACCTCAAGGTTACCGAGGACGGTGTGCTCGCTGTAGAGGACTTCAACCTCACCGTTCACGACCAGGAGTTCATCGTCCTCGTTGGCCCCTCTGGCTGCGGTAAGTCCACGACGATGCGCATGGTCGCTGGCCTGGAGGACATCACTTCGGGCGACGTGCTCATCGACGGCAAGCGCGTCAACGACGTGGCGCCCAAGGACCGCGATATCGCCATGGTGTTCCAGAGCTATGCTCTGTATCCCAATATGACGGTGTACGAGAACATGGCGTTTACGCTCGAGCTCAAGAAGGTCCCCAAGGACGAGATCGACCGTAAGGTTCGCTCCGCTGCTGAGATCCTGGGTATTACCGAGTACCTCGACCGTAAGCCCAAGGCGCTTTCGGGCGGCCAGCGCCAGCGCGTCGCCATCGGCCGCGCCATCGTGCGTGACCCCAAGGTCTTCCTGATGGACGAGCCGCTGTCCAACCTGGATGCCAAGCTTCGTAACCAGATGCGTGCCGAGCTCATTAAGCTGCGTCACGAGATCAAGGGCACGTTCATCTACGTTACTCACGACCAGACCGAGGCTATGACCCTCGGCGATCGCATCGTGGTCATGAAGGACGGCGTCGTCCAGCAGATCGCCACCCCGCAGGAGGTCTTCAACCATCCCGCGAACATCTTCGTCGCCGGCTTTATCGGCGTGCCGCAGATGAACTTCTTCGATGCCCAGCTGGTGCGTTCGGGCAACGGCTTTACCGTCAAGACCGACGACATGAATGTCGCGCTGGCCCCCGAGACCTGCGCTCAGCTTGCTCTCAACTGGGACGGCGGCGACGTGAAGGAGATCACGGCCGGCGTGCGCCCCGAGCAGATCCTGCTTGCCGACAAGGGCGAGGAGGGTGCGCTCCAGGGTACCGTCGAGGTGACCGAGCTCATGGGCTCCACCGAGCATGTCCACGTGGCCGCTCCCGACGGCCAGTTTGTCCTGATCATCCCTGTCGTCGACCTCGAGACCAAGGGCGCGCTCAAGGCTGGCGACCCCATCTGGTTCAAGTTCGAGAAGAACGCGACCCACCTCTTCGATAAGGTCTCTGGTAAGAACCTTATCTAGGCCCGGTACAACCAGGCCCTCCTTTTGGGCGACTGCGGTATTGCCATCCTTTTGCCGCGGTCACATATAAGGCTCCCCTCCCGTCCACTGGACGAGAGGGGAGCCTTTCTTTGTGTTGGGGTTGTCCATCTACCAGTTTGTCTTGATCTGTAACAGGAGGAGGGCCAAAGTCGGTCTAGATGTTACAGATCGAGACAGCGTTGAGCTGCCTGTCCTTTCATCTCGATCTGTAACACGAAGGACTGATTTCGGCAGTTACCTGTTACAGATCGAGATCTTTTTAGCCGCCTTGTCCGTCTGTCTCGTTCTGTAACAGGTAGACCCAATTTTGCCGGCTAGATGTTACAGGCCGAGATTTTGGCCGAGGCGGGCCACGGGCAACACATGGACACAAAAAACGGAGCCGTGTTGCCACGACTCCGTTTCTCAAGAGGATGGGTAAGGGGAATGAGCTAGCTCAGGTGCCAGATCTCGTCGTTGTACTGGGAGATGGTGCGGTCGGACGAGAAGGTGCCGGCGTTGGCGATATTGATGAGCGTCTTGCGCATCCAGGCGTCCTGGTCCTCGTAGTCGGCCAACACGCGCTCCTTGGTCTGGATGTACTCCTCAATGTCGAGCAGGGCCATAAACCAGTCCTTGCCCTTAATGTCGTCGTGCAGGCGCTGCAGGCGCTCGGCATTGCCGGTCGCCATAAAGGCCGGGTTGGTGATGAAGTCCACCAGCAGTTTAATGCCGGGCTTGCGGTAGAGCATACCGGCGTCATAGGTGCCGTTGGCATAGAGCTGCTCGACCTGTTTGGAAGAGGCGCCAAAGGTATAGATGTTCTCGTCGCCCACGAGCTCGGCAATCTCCACGTTGGCACCGTCGAGCGTGCACAGGGTTAGGGCGCCGTTGAGCATGAACTTCATGTTGGAGGTGCCGCTCGCCTCCTTGGAGGCCAGGCTGATCTGCTCGGAGATGTCAGCGGCGGGGATCACGCGCTCGGCGGCGGTGACGTTGTAGTTCTCGATCATGACAACCTGCAGGTAGGGAGCCACGTCGGGGTCGTTTGCAATCCACTGCGACAGCGTCAAGATCAGATGGATGATGTCCTGCGCGATAGTGTAGGCAGGCGCCGCCTTGCCGCCAAAGATGATGGTGACGGGGTGCTTAGGTCTGTTGCCGTTCTTGATATCGAGGTACTTCCAGATGATGTAGAGCGCGAGCATCTGCTGGCGCTTGTACTCGTGGATGCGCTTGACCTGGACGTCGATGATGGCGTTGGAGGGAATGGTCACGCCCTGCTCGAGCGCCATGAACTGGCGCATGATGGCCTTGGCCTCGACCTTGGTGGCGGCCAGGCGCTCAAGAACGTCCTTGTCGTCGGCGAACTTGGCGAGTTTGCTCAGATCGCCGGTGCTGCGCCAGTCGGTGCCGATCACATCGTCGAGCAGGCTGGCGAGCGCGGGGTTGGCCCCATGGATCCAGCGGCGGAAGGTGATGCCGTTGGTCTTGTTGGAGAACTTCTCGGGATAGATTTCGTAGAACGGATGAAGCTCGGTGTCCTCCAGGATCTTGGTGTGGAGGGCGGCTACGCCGTTGATGGAGAAGCCAAAGTGGATGTCCATGTGGGCCATGTGGACGGTATCGTGTTTGTCGATGATGGCGACGCGCGGGTCATCGTGCTCGGCCTTCGCGATCTCATCGAGCTTGACGATAATGTCGGCGATGGCAGGGGAGACCTTCTGTAGGCTGGCGAGCGGCCACTTCTCGAGCGCCTCGGCAAGAATCGTGTGGTTAGTGTAGGCGACCATGGAGCGTACGATGGTCACGGCCTCGTCAAACTCGATGCCATGCTCGGTGGTGAGCAAGCGAATGAGCTCGGGAATGACCATGGTGGGGTGCGTGTCGTTGATCTGGACAACGGCGTAATCGGCCAGATCGTGCAGGTTGCTGCCGCGCTCGACGGCCTCGTCGATCAGGAGCTGGGCGGCGTTGCTCACCATGAAGTACTCCTGATAGATGCGAAGTAGGCGGCCCTGCTCGTCGGAATCGTCGGGGTAGAGGAACAAGGTGAGGTTCTTGGCGATCTCGGTCTTGTCGAAGTCGATGGAGCTGCCGGGGACCAGGCCGTCGTCGACGCTCGCCAGGTCGAACAAACGCAGGCGGTTCTTGGTGGGCTGGCCGTAACCGGGCACATCGATGTTGACGAGCTTGGAGGTAACGGCAAAATCGCCGAACTCGACGGTGTAGGAGCGGTCATCGTCGACTAGGATGTCCTGCTCACCGAGCCACTCGTCGGGGACGGCCTTCTGCTGGTTGTCGACAAAGCGCTGACGGAACAGACCGTAGTGATAGTTGAGGCCCACGCCATCGCCGGTCAAGCCCAGCGTGGCGATGGAATCCAGGAAGCATGCGGCCAAGCGGCCCAGGCCGCCGTTGCCGAGTGACGGCTCGACCTCGAATTCCTCGATCTTGTTGAGGTCGTGGCCTGCGGCGGTGAGCTGGTCCTTAACCTCGTCGTAGATGCCGAGGTCGATCATGTTGTTGATGAGCAGCTTGCCGATCAAAAATTCGGCGGAAATGTAATAGAGCTTTTTCTTGCCGTTGTTGAGCGGGCAGGTGGCAGAGCGCTCCTGCACGAGTTTGACCAGCAGCTTGTAAATGCGACGGTCGTCGAGCTGCTCGAGCGAGGTGCCAAAAGACTGCTCGGCGAGTTCCGTGAGGTTAATTTGGGGCATGTTTTCTCCTGTGATGGGTTGTTTCATGTCTGCAATTCATAAGAATCCCGCGCGAGGGGATTGGGGTGGCCTCGCGCGGGTAAGCAAGCGCGTCCGCACGGTGGGGAGGGGTCGGGCGCGGTAGCTCCTATTGAGGAAGCTCGATTTCGGCTTCCGACGGGATGCGGAAGTAGGTCTCGGTCCAGTCGGTGAGTTTGTGCTCGAGCTCGCGGGTGATGGCGCCATCGAGCATACGCCAGGTCCAGTTTCCGCCCAGGGTGGCGGGAGTGTTGATGCGCGCCTCGTTGCCCAAGTTGAGCAGGTCCTGCATGGTGTAGATGCACGTGTCGCTCACGCTGGCTGCGATGGTTCGGTTGAGCGCGTCGGTGATGGGTTCGCCGGCCTGCTGATGGGTGTACAGGGCTGCCTGCTCGCGCTGACGCGGGGTGGCCGTTCCTTCAAACCAGCCGCGTGCCGTCTCGTTGTCATGGGTGCCCACGTAGGCGACGGTGTTGGCAATGTAGTTGTGCGGCAGGTAGTACGAGTTGGTGCCCTCAAAGGCAAACTGCAGGATCTTCATGCCGGGGAAACCCGAGTTGTCGCGCATATCGATGACGCCGGGGGTGAGGAAGCCCAAGTCCTCGGCGATGATGGGCAGCGTGCCGAGCTTTTCCTCGAGCGTCTTGAAGAGCTTGAGGCCGGGACCCTGCGTCCACGAACCGTAGGACGAATCAGGCGAGGAGAACGGCACCTCCCAATAGGCCTCGAAGCCGCGGAAGTGATCCAGGCGGATGACGTCGTACATGTCGAGGGCGGCGCGAATGCGGCCCTCCCACCAGGAGAAGCCGTCGGCCTCCATGGCGTCCCAGTCGTAGATGGGGTTGCCCCAGTACTGGCCGGTGGCCGAGAACTGGTCGGGCGGCGTGCCGGCGACGCTCACGGGATTGCCGGCGGCGTCGATCTTAAAGAGCTCAGGTGTCGCCCACATCTCGACGGAGTCACGCGAGACATAGATGGGCAGGTCGCCGATGATGAGAATGTCGCGCTCGTTGGCATAGGCCTTGAGGCGGCTCCACTGGCGATCGAAGAAGTACTGCGTCATCTGGTGGTAGAGCATACGCGCCGGATGGTCGGCGCAGACCTTGGCGGAAGCCTCGCCGCGGGTGCGGAGCTCCGCGGGCCACTCCCAAAACGCCTTGAGACCGCACTCCTCTTTGACGGTCATGAACTCACAGTAGGGGATGAGCCAGTCCTCGTTGGCCTGGATAAAGTCATCGAAATCGGCCGGCTTGTCGGCAGCAAAGCGCTCGGCGGCGCGGTCGAGAATCTGACGGCGGCCGCCAAAGATAGCACCGTAGTCGACATTGCTGGGGTCGGATCCCAGATACACGCCATCGATATCGCGCTGCTCCAGATACCCTGCCTCGATAAGCTCGGCAAAGTCGATAAAGTTGGGGTTGCCTGCGCGGGCCGAGAACGACTGATAGGGCGAATCGCCATAGCTGGTCGTCGTAAGGGGCAGAATCTGCCAGTAATGTTGTTTGCACGAGGCGAGAAAATCGACGAAGTCGTAGGCATTCCAGCCAAAGCCGCCGATTCCGTATGGTCCGGGCAGAGATGAGACGGGCATGAGGACGCCGCTTGCACGCTCCATGAATGCGCTCACCAACCTTCTTGTTGTGGGGTCGGCCTGCCGATGGGTGTGCAGTCCGCCTCCGACGTTCTGATTCGATACGCCTATTGTAAACATGTTGTTTAAACATGTACAGGCAAGATAAAAAAGTTGGTCGATTTTCGGCGAATGGTTACATGCCATGAAAAAGCCCCGACCTCACAACGTGAGATCGGGGCAAGAGCGGTATGTAGGTTTTTTGCTACTCGGCGTCGGCGAAGCCGTTGGGGTTGTGGCTCTGCCAGTTCCAGCTATCGCGGCACATGTCCGCGATGTCGTACTGGGCCTTCCAGCCCATCATGCGCTCGGCCTTGGAGGCGTCGCACCAGTTGGCAGCGATGTCGCCGGCGCGGCGCTCGCGGATCACGTAGGGCAGCTCCTTGCCACAAGCCTTGGAGAAGGCGGCGACGACCTCAAGTACCGAGGTGCCGGTGCCGGTGCCCAGGTTAAAGATCTCGACGCCGGTCTTGCCGTTCATCCAGTTAAGGGCGGCAACGTGACCAGAGGCCAGATCGCACACGTGGATGTAGTCGCGCACGCCGGTGCCGTCGGGGGTGGGGTAGTCGTTGCCAAAGACCTGAACGGCCTCGAGCTTGCCCACGGCGACCTGGGCGACATAGGGCACCAGGTTGTTGGGGATGCCCTTGGGGTCCTCGCCGATCAAGCCTGACGGATGGGCACCGATGGGGTTGAAGTAACGGAGCAGCACGACGTCCCACTCGGGGTCGGCGGTGTGGACGTCCATAAGGATCTGCTCGATCATCCACTTGGTCCAACCATAGGGGTTGGTCGCGGGCTTCTTAGGATCCTCCTCGGTGACGGGCGGGTTGTCCGGGTCGCCGTAGACGGTCGAGGAGCTCGAGAAGATGATGGACTTGCAGCCATGGTCGCGCATGACGTCGATGAGCACCAGGGTGTTCTCGATGTTGTTGTGGTAGTACTCGACGGGCTTGCTCACCGACTCGCCGACGGCCTTAAAGCCGGCAAAGTGGATGACGCGGTCGATCTGATGGGTATCGAAGATCTTGTTCATCGCATCGCGGTCGAGCACGTTGGCCTCGTAGAAGGTGAGGTTCTTGGCGGCCTCGTCGCCCACGATGGTCTTGACGCGGTCGACGGCGACGGCGCTGGAGTTGGAGAGATCATCGACGATGACGACCTGGTAGCCACCCTCGAGCAGCTGAACGACGGTGTGCGAGCCGATAAAACCGGCGCCACCGGTAACGAGGACGCAGGTGTCTTTGGGGTCGAGTGCTTTGGACATGTAGTCTCCTATCGAATCAGGAACACTTCTTCAGGGGAGTATAGCGCAGGCAGGGACGCCCAAATCGTGCGCTGTGGGAAAAGCAGAGGATTGTGCTAACGTACTCATCAGAAGAGCTTGCGTACGCATAACCTGATCTTTGGCATTTGCTTGCGAGCCGCTGACCTTGTAGTTTCCTGCCGTTCGTGGAAATCGTTGGGACGCGCCATATGTACGCTAATATGTATGAGTTGAGCGACATATAAATAAACATGTAACGGAGTACATATGTCACCAAACAGCGATTCCATCCTTTCCCAGGAGCTCTCGCGCCGCGCTGCCCTCAAGGCCCTGTTCGGCGCCGCTTCTGCGGCAATTCTTTTTGGCCTGCCCGCTCGCGCCCATGCGGCGGAGGCTTCCAAAGAAACCACCGATAAACTGAATGCCGCCCAGGCCCAGCTCGACGAGGTTCAGGCCCAGCTCGACAGCATCGCAAATGAGTATGCGGCGCTGGCCAACAAGAATGCCCAGACCCTCAACGACATCGAGAATGTCCAGGGCAAGATTGACGACACGCAGGCCCAGATCGATGAAAAGAAGACCGAGCTCAAGAAGAAGCGCAACGACCTTTCCGATCGCGTGGCCGCCAGCTACAAGTCCGGCGGCACGAACATCCTGTCTTTGCTGCTGGCCTCTGGCTCGTTTGAGGAACTCGTCGCCAACGCGCATTACGTTGAGAAGATCAACAAGAGTGACCGCGATGCCATCGAGGATATCCAGACGATTCAGTCTGAGCTCGACGCACAGAAGACCGAGCTCGAAGCACAAAAGGCCGACCTGGAGAAACTCAAGGACCAGCAGACGGCTCAGATGCAGGATATGCAGGCCAAGCAGCAAGAAGTCCAGACCGTGCTGAACGGTCTTTCCGACGACGTCAAGGAGCTCATGGCTCAGCGCGATTCCGAGATCCTCGCTGCCGCCCAGGCCGAGGAGGCCGCTAGGAAGGCTGCCGCTGCCGCGGCTGCCGCGAACAAGAACAATTCCTACTCGGGTGGTTCAAGCTCGGGTGGCGGATCGTATGCGCCCGGAACCCCGCAACAGAATGCCGGCTCGGGCAAACAGCAGGCCGTCGTCAACGCGTGCTACTCCACGCCTTCGCCGGGTCAGAACTGGTGCGCGGCGTGGGTTACCAATGTCTTCCGTAACGCCGGCGTGGGCTATTTTGGCGGCAACGCGTGTGACATGTTCAACGCCTGGTGCTATAGCTCCGACCGCTCGGCGCTACAGGTGGGCATGATCGTGGCCGACTCATCGCATAGCGGCACGGGTGCTCCGGGCCTCATCTACGGTCATGTGGGTATCTACGTTGGCGGCGGTATCGTTATGAGCAACGAGGGTGCCATTACGTCTAAGTCGCTTGATTCGTTTATTAGCTTCTATGGCACTGGCTCTGGCGTGCGTTGGGGCTGGCTTGGCGGTATTGCGCTGTCGTAACGCAAGTTGGGCCGGGACTGTCCGAGAGGCATAAGGTTGCCTGCTCGGACAGTCCTGCTCGCACGGAGAGCACATTAAGTGCTCTCCGGCTCGTGCGGAACTCGCGATCAACCTTATGCCTCTCGGACAGTCCCGGCCCTCTTGGGTTCGGGGCGCGACACACCGGACTGGTTGTCTGAATTAAAGAAAGTGAAGGCCCCTTTCGGGGCCTTCTTTGTTAGAGGAATTCGCCGACTCGGTGGACTTCGGGTTCGAGGTCTACGTCGAATTGGTCTTTGACGGTTGTTTGGATGTGGCGGATGAGTTCGTCGACATCGGCGGCGGTGGCGTGGTCGGCGTTGACGATGAAGCCGCAGTGCTTTTCGCTCACCTGCGCGCCGCCGATGGCGTGTCCTCGCAGGCCGGCGTCCATGATGAGCTTGCCGGCAAAGTAGCCCTCGGGGCGCTTGAAGGTGGAGCCGGCACTCGGCATGTCGAGCGGCTGCTTGTCCTCGCGGCGCTGGCGGTAGTCGTCCATGTCGGCCTTGATCATCGCGGCGTTGCCCGGGGCGAGATTGAAAGTGGCCGAAAGCACGATGAAACCGTCGTCGGCAATGCGGCTCTTGCGATAGCCCAGGTTGAGCTCATCGACATCGAACTCGATAATGCTGCCGCTACCGCGGGTGCCGTCGTCGAGCATGCGTGCGGGCTTGTAGACGCGCACGGACTCCAGCACATCGGCCATGCAAGCGCCGTATGCTCCGGCGTTCATGTAGCAGGCACCGCCGACCGATCCGGGAATGCCCGAGATGGGCTCCATGCCGGTAAGGCCGGCCTCGGCTGCCGCGGCTGCGACATCGGAAAGCAAGGCGCCGGCTGCCGCCGTGACGTGCGTGCCGTCGACCGTAATGTCGGAGAGGCCCTCGCCCAGCGCTACGACGACGCCGCGGATGCCCTTGTCGCCGACGAGCAAGTCGGAGCCGTTGCCCACGATGGTGAGTGGTAGATTGCAGCGATAGCAGGTATCGAGCGTGGCGACGAGGCCCTGCTCAGTATCGGGCGTGACAAAGACGTCGGCCGGACCGCCGATCTTAAACGTGGTGTGCTCGCGCATGGGCTCGCTCATCAGCACGTTGTCCTCGCCGGCAACGCCAGCGAGCGCGCACAGCAGGTCCTCGTTAAAAAAATCGTTCTCGTGCATACGGATATCCGCCTTTTGGTGGTCGTTGTCATCAATCGATTGCAATATACCCCACCCGGACGGATTTGGTGCGCTGGCGGCGATAAAACAGCCGTCCACCGGATTGGTAAAGTGTTTATCACCGAGGTAGAGGGGTAGTCGCTATACTTTCAAGAGATTGCGCGTAAACCCGGAAGGAGCGAGATGGCCAACAAAGTCACCCTCAAGCAGATCGCCCAGGAGGTGGGGCTTTCCCCCTCGTCGGTCTCGCTTGTTCTCAATAATCGGCCCTGTCGCATCTCGGAAGAAAACCGCAAGCTCATCAAAGAGGTCGCGGCGCGCAACCACTATGTTCCCAACCAGATTGCGCGCAGCCTGGTCATGCGCGAGTCGCGCACGCTGGGCCTTATCGTCCCTAACATCGAGAGCCGCTTTTTTGCCTCGCTCGCCGGTAGCCTGGAAAAGCGCTGCCGCGAGGACGGCTATGCGCTCTTCATTACCAGCTCGGGCGGAAGCGCCGATGACGATCTGGAGCTGCTGCGCCAGCTGGTGACGCGCGGCGTTGATGGCGTCTTCCTGGTGGTGGGTGACGAGTTCTCCGATGACCGCGCCCTGCGCGAAGAAGTCAGCCACCTGCCCATCCCGGCCGTAATGGTCGACCGTGCCATTGAGGGGCTCGAGTGCGACAAGGTGATGTTCGACCACGAGATGGGCGGCTATATGGCCACCCGCTATCTGATCGAGCAAGGCCACCGCCGTATTGCCTGCCTGGTTAATGCCCGCCGTTCCAATACGGGTCGCAAGCGACTTGCCGGCTATGAGCGCGCGCTGCGCGAGGTTGGCCTGCCGATCGACGCGCGTTTGGAGTTTGAGAGCGAGTACTACATTCCGAGCGCATACGAGGCCTCGGAGGCAGTGCTCGCAACTGACGCCACTGCCGTGTTCGCAAGCTCGGATAACATTGCCCTCGGTTTGCTCAAGCGCTTGCACGAGATGGGGAAGAGCATCCCGGGCGATATCTCGGTGGTGAGCTATGACAACTCGGCGGCCGACGTTCTCTTTGAGCCGGCGCTGACCGCGATTGAGCAGGACCCTGGTGTCCTTGCGGAGCATGCTTTTGGCTGCATGTCCAAGCGTCTTGCCGGTAGGGGCGGCAGGCGTGCCGAAGAGGTCGTTCTGGAGCCGGAGCTTATCGTTAAGGACAGCGTGCTCGAGCTTACTAAACACAACTAAACACGTTTACCAATTTGCAGAGACCGAATGTGGAGCACCTGTGACAATCAACGCCGCAGGTGAATGTCGCGTTTTGCTAATCGATGGGATTGATAAGGGTGGTAAAACGTTTTTTCACCATGATAAAACGTTTTAGCAAATATACTGGTCCCAACGAAAGGTTGCCGTATTGGAGGGTGACCGCACAGCGAAGGGACATAAACAATGGCTAAAACACTGGGGACGCCGTGGCAAAAGCTGGGCCACGAGGTGCCGGCTTCCGAGCTCGAGGGCGTCGACCTGTATTGGCGCGCATCGAACTATCTGTCCGTCGGTCAGATCTACCTTCGCTCTAACCCGCTAATGCGCCCCGACTTTGTCGACGAGAAAACCGGTGAGGTGCGCGACTTCGGTCGTCCGGACGTTAAGCACCGCCTGGTTGGCCACTGGGGCACCACGCCCGGCATCAACTTCCTGTTCGGTCACGTCAATCGACTGATCGCCGACCACAACTAGAATGCTATCTTCTTGATGGGCCCTGGTCACGGTGGCCCCGCCGGTACTGCTCAGTCGCTGCTCGACGGCACCTACCGCGAGATTCGCCCCGACATCACCAATGACGAGGCAGGCCTGCAGAGGTTCTTCCGCCAGTTCTCTTATCCCGGCGGCATCCCGAGCCACTTTGCGCCCGAGACGCCCGGTTCCATCCACGAGGGCGGCGAGCTCGGCTACACGCTCAGCCACGCTTACGGTGCCGTCATGGACAACCCGAGCCTGTTGGCCGTGGCCGTGGTGGGCGACGGCGAGTCCGAGACCGGCCCGCTCGCGACCTCTTGGCAATCCAACAAGCTCGTGAACCCGGCAACCGACGGTATCGTTTTGCCGATCCTGCACCTCAACGGCTACAAGATCGCCAACCCCACCATCCTCGCCCGCGTGTCCGACGAAGAGCTCACCAAGTTCTTTGAGGGCATGGGCTATAAGCCGCACTTCTTTGTCGCCGGCTTTGACGACGAGAGCCACGCAAGCATTCATGCGCGTTTCGCTGCCCTGTTTGAGCAGGTCTTCGATGAGATCTGTGACATCAAGGCAACCGCGCAGGCCCAGGCCGCCGCAGGCGAGACCGTGGTCCGCCCGGCCTACCCCATGATTGTGTTCCGTACGCCCAAGGGCTGGACTTGCCCCAAGCACATCGACGGTAAGAAGACCGAGGACTCCTGGCGCGCGCATCAGGTGCCGCTGGCGAGTGCCAAGGACACCCACGAGCACTTCCGCGTGCTGCGCGAGTGGCTGCGTTCCTACAAGCCCGAGGAGCTCTTTACGCCCGAGGGCCAGGTGCGCCCCGAGGTGACGGCCTTTATGCCGACTGGCGAGTTGCGCATCGGCGCCAACCCCAACGCGAACGGCGGTAAGGTGCGTCGCGAGCTCGAACTGCCCGATATTCATGCCCACGAGGTCCCCGTCGACACTAATGGTCATGGCTGGGGCTCTACCGAGGCCGCCCGCGTCTTTGGTGAGTACACTGCCGACGTTCTGGCCAAGAACATGGATGACTTCCGCATCTTCGGTCCCGACGAGACCGCGTCCAACCGCCTGCAGGCTGCCTACAAGGTGACCAAGAAGCAGTGGGACGCTGGCTTCTACGAGGACGATGCCAACGACGAGCTGCTGGCCGGCTCCGGTAAGGTCGTCGAGCAGCTTTCCGAGCACCAGTGCGAGGGCTTCCTCGAGGCCTACGTGCTCACCGGCCGCTCCGGCGTGTGGAGCTCCTACGAGAGCTTTGTCCATGTGGTCGACTCCATGGTCAACCAGCACTGCAAGTGGCTCGAGGCTACCAAGCGCGAGATTCCGTGGCGTGCCCCCATCAGCGGCCTTAACATTTTGCTGTCGAGCCACGTCTGGCGTCAGGACCACAACGGCTTCTCGCACCAGGACCCCGGCTTTATCGACCTGCTGCTCAACAAGGCCAACGACACGCACATCGTGAATGCCTACTATCCGGCCGACGCCAACATGGCCCTTGCCGTTGCCGAGCGCGTCTACCAGTCCACCGACTGCGTCAACGCCATCTTCTGCGGCAAGCAGCCTGCTCCGACCTTCCAGACGGTCGACGAGGCCAAGGCGGAGCTCGCCGAGGGCGTTGCGACCTGGGAGTGGGCATCGACCGCCGATTCGCTCGCCGAGGCCGATGTCGTGGTCGCCACCTGCGGCGACGTGCCGACGCTCGAGGCTCTGGCTGCAACCGACATGCTGCGCGAGCTGGGCATCAAGGTATGGTTCGTCAACGTGGTCGATCTGCTCAAGATCCAGAACGTCTGCGAGAACGACCAGGCTCTCAGCGACGAGCGCTGGGCTGAGCTGTTCGGCTGCGGCGAGAAGCCCGTCCTCTTCGCGTTCCACGCCTATGCCGGCACGATTCGCCGCCTGATCTGGAACCGCCCCGGCCACGATGCCTTCCGCGTCCACGGCTACGAGGAGAAAGGCTCCACGACAACGCCGTTCGACATGCTGCGCCTGAACAACATGGACCGCTGGACACTGGCCGCCGACGTGCTGCGCATGGTCGACGCCGATAAGTTTGCCGAGCAGATTGATAAGTGGGAGGCATTCCGCACCGAGGCCTTTGAGTTCGCGTGCGATGAGGGCTACGACCACCCGGCCTTCACCGACTGGGTCTGGCCCGACGCCGCAGCCGCAACCGCTGCCGACGGCGCGCTCTCCGCAACGCAACTTACCGCGGGCGACAACGAGTAAGTAGGCATCCGGGACGGTCTCGCGCTGGGGCCTGCTCCGGGCGGGTGCCCTTCCTCGGGGAAGTGGGCTTCGCG
>CABRZN010000014.1 GCA_902475445.1 uncultured Collinsella sp. | reverse complement strand
TTCATTTGGCACTTCCAATGACATTTTTGGCCTAGCGGGCGGAATCAACCGAAGAAGAAGCGAGTTGGCACTGGGCGTCCAGATGCGTCATGCTGAAAATAGATGAAGCGCATGGTTGACAAAACCATAGAGCCCGTCACAAATTGACTACTCCCAATGCTAGTCGTGGAGTGCAGTGCCGAGGAAGTCGGTGTCGAAGGGCACGGCTTCGGCAAAGGCGTAGTCGCCGTCGCTGGCAATGAGCAGGTAGTTTTCCTCGCCGCCGAACTCCGCGTCGCCGCAGGGAATCACCCAAGCGTGGTCGAACACCTCGAGCGCCGTGGCAGCGCAATCGCGCAGAAACGTCACATCGCTCCCCTCGTTCGCGCTCACGATATTGGCCACATAGATGCCGTCCGGGTTCAAGCTGCCCCGCACCAGACGTAGCGCCTCAACGGTTGCCAGCTCGCGCACGGGCTCGGCACCGCCAAAGCAATCGCTCACGACCACGTCGTAGCGGCGATGCCCCACACTCGTCACGCCCAGATACGATCGCGCCTCGGCGGTAATCACCCGCAGGCGATCACCAACCGTGCGCTCCAGCTCGTCTAGGTAGAACCAGCGGCGCGCCAGGCGCGTAATCTCTCCGTCATACTCGATGACGTCCATGCGAAAGCCCTCGTGCGACAATAGTGCAAATTTGGGATAGGCAAACCCGCCGCCGCCCAGCATGAGCATACGGTCGATACCATGCCCGTAAGCATCACGCATTGCGTCTTCGGCCTCGAACACATCGTCAAATGCGCGATAGTACGCAAAGACGGGCTCCGCCCAACGCTCGCCAACGTAGCTTGCGCTTTGGTAGACGCCGCCTTGCACCAACACGCGAATCTCATCGCCGCCCTCATCGTGCACGCGTTTCACACGCGCCAGCCCATTGCGGGTTCGCGCGACCTGCAGACAGGCAGCACGAACAGCGACAGCGGCCGCACCAAGCGCCGCGGCTCCCAGAGCAACGCCGGCAACGACGCCGGCAGAAACACTCGGCTTGTTCATTTAGAGCTCCTTTTGCAGATAAAGGCCATGGTCATAAAATCCAAGATGGCGATAATACTCGCGCGTACCGATCGCGCTGATCACGTTGATGTGCGTATAGCCGGCATCACGAGCTATCTGGCACGCACGCTCCACCAGCGACCGCCCCAGCCCATGATGCTGAGCCGCCTGACCTTGATCACCCACGCGCGCCGCCATGCCATACACGTGCACCTCGCGAATCATCGCCTCGTCCGGCGTCGTCGGCAACTCGTCCGCATGCGCGGTAACAAACGAATGGTCGGGCAGCGACAACCGCAAAAAGCCCGCGATCTTGCCCTCGGGCGTCACCCACTGCAAAAAGTGCTCCTGCGTCACCGGCGTCTCGTAAGCAACCTCATCAAGAGACAGTTCATCCAGGTCGGCACCCTCGGTACTGATCTCGCGATAGCGTATCTCACGCACCTTCGCACCCTCGCCGCGAGCTGCCAAGCGATTCTCGACGAGCTGGCGCAGGTTGGGTTTCTTGTTGCCCACCATGATGTCGTCGGAACTAAAGTCACGAATCATACGGCTGATACGGCAGAACGCCGGCGTCACCACGATGTCATCGGCCAGCACATCGAGCAGCTCCTCCTCGGTATAGGGGCGCCACTCGCCACGCTCGTAGCAGCCCACCAGACGCGAGCCCTCAATAAGTGCGCACGGGTAGACCTTGACCTCGTCGGGCATAAAGGCGCCCTCGGTCATAAAGCGCTCGTAGTCGCGCTTATCCCCCTCGGGCGTGGCACCCAGCAGGTTAAGCATAAAGTGTGCATGGATCTTAAAGCCAAACAGTCTTGCAAGCGAAAACGCACGCTCAATCTGAGCCACCGTAATGCGACGCTCGTTAATGTCGAGCAGGTGCTGGTCGAGGCTCTGGACGCCCATCTGGATCTTGGTGCAGCCCAGGCGACGAATGAGCGTGAGCGCCTGCGGCGTCACGGCATCGGGACGCGTCTCGATAACGAGCCCCACCACGCGATGCTTCGCCGTCTCGTTAATGCGTTGCTGACGCTCGAGTTCCTCCATCGAAGCCGTCTGCCACTCGGCGACCTCGCCCCACGGCGTACCGGGGCCGTACAGCCGACGCACCGCGCGGTTGTAGCCTCCCACGGCAGCATCCACGCGCTCCTGCTCGTCGGCAATACCCGCTGCAAGCTCACGCTCGTCGGTCGCAATGCCCGCTACCCGATAGCGTTCGCGATGCTCCGCCACCACCGGCGGCAGCGCATCGGCGGGAGCGTCATCGAGCAGGCGGCCCGCCTCGGCGCGGCTGATACCTGGACGCGCCAGCATGGGATTGGCCGCCACGCCGGCCACGGCATCGTCATTGAGCGCGCGGAAGAGCTCCGACATAAACCACGTCTGATAGCCTTCCGGGTAGTCGCTCCAAGTACCGCCGAGCACAATGAGCTCAATCTTATCGGTCGCATGCCCCATCTGCGAAAGCGCTGTCAAACGGGCGCTCACCTGCAGATACGGATCAAAACAGTTTTGCTCTGCACGGGCGCACGCCGGCTCAGCGTGCAGATAGCTCTTGGGCATGCGCAGGTCGTTGGGGCAAAACAGGCAATCACCCGAGCACGGCCACGGCTTGGTGATGACGGTAATGGTCGCCACGCCCGAGGCCGTTCGGCGCGGCTTCATGCGCAGCACTTGCAGCAGTTGACGCTCTAGCTCGGCATCGACATTCCATGTCGCCCAACGAGCCGGTTCCTCGCGCTTTACCCGCTGATAAAACGGCAGCAGGCGACGCTTTGCCAGGTCACGCTTATCGGCGCCCTCGCGGCGTGCCTCGGCATGTATCAGTTTGACGAGTGCCTTGTCATCCACGGTCTCGCCGCGGCGCAGGGCCTCGAGTATGTTCAAGATAATCTGTTCCATGCCCCCATTGTAAAGGCAAAGGCGCCGGAGCCCGTCACGGCTCCGGCGCCTCCATCAAAGAGCATGCCTATATGTACCGATCTCCGAAAACCGCATGTCACTTCGGATCAAACGACATATCGCCCGAACCGACCTCAAAACGATACGTGGCAGACTTATCGCCGTTATCGAATTCAAGATTCAAAATGGTCTCGCCGTCGTAGCCAAGCGGAAGGAAATCGCTCTCGAAGTCACCGCTGCCCACGGTGAGGCTCGCCTTAAAGCCCGTAGAGTTCGGAACCGTTATCTCCACATCGCCCGAGTCCACGCTTACGTCCATCGACTTCGCGGGGGCCTGATAGAACTCGAACGTCACATCGCCCGAACCGACCTCAGCGCTGAGCGCATCAGTCACGCTGCCCGTAAACTCTACATCTCCCGCACCCAGGAAAAGATCGAAACCATCACAGATGACACCGGCAATCTGCAGATCACCCGAGCCCACGTGCGCGTTGACTCCCTTCAGATGTTCGGCAACACGGCGCGGCAGCTCGACCGTAACTGAGCGATCGATTGCCTTACCGTCATCACTTCCAAACTGGGAAACCTTGAGCGTCGAGTCCTCGACGGATGCGATGTTTTGCGTCGCGGCCTTGGAGGCATCCATACCCTCGGCAACGCGCCCCCGCTCGATAACGCGAGCCTTGTTGCCATCAACAACCTTGACGTCCACCGAAGCCGCATTGATATCGAAATCGAGGTAGCGGAACTCATCGGCATCAAAAGTCGTGCTCGAAAGCTGCTGAGGCCGAGCGGAATAGTTACCGCTATTCAAGGAATCGTCCTCGTCAAACGCATCGTCCATACCAGACAAGCCGGATACAACATCGTTGAGATCCCACGGTCCATCAAAATGAATCAAAGTCCGCGAAGTGCCAAAGACAAGCCCGATGATGAGCACAAACGCTCCGATGCCAATGCCCAAGCGCCTCTTAGACTCATGCGAGAGCTTCATCATTCATCGCCTTCTTTGGCGCTCGGCTCTGCGTCGGCAGCAGCAGCCGCGTCGGCATCAACCGCGGCGGAAGCGTCCTGCACCTGAGCCTGAGCCGTCATCGGCGCCGGACCAACCTGAATATCCCCACGTGCCCAATCGCCATCGAGCGCACGGGCCACCCAGTGGTAAATGGGAATCGTAAAGAAAATCAACGCGGCAAAGGGGCAGCCACCAAGCAGGAACATCAGCAAAAAGAACAGCAGCCAGCACACAGCCCAATACGGAAACGACTGAAACGGACCCTTTACCGGCGTCGGACTGGCCGTGCCGCCCGTCACTTGCGCCGTTGCGGCATTGGCAGCCTGCGCGCTCCAACTTGCCGCCTGCGCCGCCTTGGCCGCGGCATCACTCGCCTGCGTTGCCGCCTCGGTCGCACGCGCCGCCGCCTCGTGGGTACGGGCGCGCTCTGCCTCCTCGGCCTCGCGCTGACGGGCGCGGTCCTCGTTCTCAAACTCGATATCGTCCTCGATCTCGTCGCTCGGATTGAGCAGATCGTCCAAGCTCACGCCATAGAGCTTGGCGAGCGAGATCAAATTCTCGGTGTCGGGAGAGCTCTCCGCGCGCTCCCATTTACTGACCGCCTGACGCGAGAGACCCAACTTTCGCGCCAACCCCTCTTGGCTAAAACCCTTGCTGCGGCGAAGGTCAGCGAGCCGCTGCGCAGTTTCTACATTCATGGTTCCTCCTATGCTTTTGCCAGCCGTGCCGCCGGACCGCATCTGTTCTTAAGGCGCCTTGCACAGTTAAAATCTATCCGCCACCGCCAAATTCATGCCACCTATTCTAGTGAGATTTTTGACAACCGGCGGTTGCGGGTGCACATGAGCTGCGAAAATGTGTCCAAACAAAGCAATGGCCCATAGCTTGGTTGTCCCCGTTGCGGCGTTAACGGTAGTATGGTCGTACTGTTTATTCCGCACCGCCAACGGAGGGAGTCCCGCGCCGTGAACCGCGATTTTGCTTCATCGCTCATTCAGCTCAATAACACGTTCTATCGCGAGCACTCCGCCTCTTTTTCCGACACGCGCCAGGCGCCGTGGCCCGGCTGGGTGCGCACCATGGACATTGCGCTCGAGCAGCTCGATGTGGCCACCATTGAGCGCCCCGTCCGCGTCTTCGACCTCGCCTGCGGCAATATGCGCTTTGAGAACTTTGCCGCCGGCGGCACGCTTGCCGCCAAAGGCTTGGACGGCATGAGCCCCTCGGCGGACGCCAGCTGTCCTTTTGAGTTCTACGGCGTTGATTCCTGCCAGGATTTGGCTATCGATGCGCACGGCCACGCCCTGCGCATTCCTAACCTGCATTTCCAGGAGCTCGACGTGCTCGACGCCCTCATGAAGCTCAATCCCGCCGAAACCCCCGACGTGCTCTTCGATGCCCCGCTCGCCGATATCTCGGTGTGCTTTGGCTTTATGCATCACGTGCCATCGTGCGAGTATCGCGTGCGCGTGCTCGATGCCTTGGTACGTCAGACGCGCCCGGGCGGCATCATCGCCATTAGCTTTTGGGAGTTTATGAACGACGAACGCATGGCACGCAAAGCCGTTCGCGCCGAGGCCCGCGCTGAGCTCACCCCGCCGTTTGAGGGTTACAACTCCGCGCAGTTTGAAGCCGGCGACCACCTCATCGGCTGGCAAAACGACCGCCATGCTTACCGCTATTGCCACCACTTTGACGATCAGCAGATCACCGACTTGGTGCGCGGCGTTCGCACGTTCTATAAGAGCGGCGAGGTCCCCGTACGCGAGCTTGAGCGTTTTCACGCCGACGGTCGCAGCGGCGAGCTCAACCGCTATGTAATTCTTAAGCGTCTGTAGGACCAAGCGACTCGCCGCTGAGCCGCACCGCAACTTTCGGGCACATTGTGCCCGCCCTCTTCCAACCCATTGCCGGAACGTGCAGCCATGCGTTCCATACTTATGACCAAGGAGCCTCATGGGAGCCGTCCACGTTCGCACGCCTAAGAACTTCGTACTCGAGGAGCGCCTGGAGCGCTACGCCGGCGCCATCGAGACGAGCCCCGAGAACTATGCCGGACACTGGTGTGAGGCATGCACGCCGGCTGGCGGCAAGCCCTTCGGCCGCCTTCATCTCGACCTAGGCTGCGGCAAAGGAACTTACCTGGTTGAGCGCGCTCGCCGTGAGCCCGATACCCTCTTTATCGGTATGGACCAGGAGCCCATCTGCATCGCCTATGCCGCTCAGAAGATCTGCGAGCAGGAACTGCCCAACGCGCTCGTGCTGCCCCGAGGCGCCGCATCGCTGCCGCAGCTGTTCGCCGCAGGCGAGCTCGATGCCATCACCATCAACTTTCCGACGCCGCAGCCCAAGGCCAAGTACGCCAAAAAGCGACTTGTCCATGTCGACCATCTGATGCTCTACCGTCCGCTCTTTGCTGCCGGCGCCACCGTCGCACTGCGCACCGACAGTAAACCGCTGCGCGACTACGCCCTGGGTCAGTTTGCCGCGGCCGGCTACGACACGCTTTGGGTAAGTGACGACGTCCGCCGCGACCATCCCGAGCATCCCGAGACCGAATACGAGTGCCGAACGCGCGAGATGGGCGCTGTCGTCTATGGCATCTGCGCCACACCCGGTGCGGAGCCCACCGAAGAGCAGCTCGCGGCGGGCCGCGCGCAGGAGCAAAGCCTTGCCTGCTACCTGCCCGAAAACCTTGATGAGCTCACCTATGTACCTCTGGGCATGGAGGAGGCCGTCGAGAACTTTAGAAACCGCGCCCGCAAAGGCAAAAAGCGCCTTCCGCAGGAGTCATAGGGGCTTTTGACAGTCACGTCGCCAGCGAGCAAGCGCAAATAGGCACCGACGAACGACCCTCAAGCCTAAGTGAGTAGACTTTTTAGCAATAGCCAAGCACAACCCGCATAGGAACAAGTAAAACCGCAGGTAAATCCCTTACGCAAAAGCCATGTGCTGGCGAAATCGCAAAAAGTCTACTCACTTAGCTCGCGGCCGCACCAAACGGCTGAGCAGAACGCCCATTTCCTGCATTTTCTTTCGCGCTGGCACCCCACGCCGCCGCTACGCCATAATAGTTGGCGGACAATCGCGAGAGAAAGCAAACACATGGCACAGACCACGACAGATATCGCCGCCAGCACCGTCTCCGGCGCCGGAGCCGCCAGTTCATTCTCGGGCGGCACGGGAACCGAAGCCGAGTTTGGCTCGCTCGGCGCGCTCTCCCCCACCTGGTGGGAGCCCGAGGACGGCAGTGAGCCCGAACCGTGGCTCACGCCCGATCAGGCCTCCGAGCGCTTCTTTGAATGGACGAGCGATCGCGGTATTGAGCTGTGGGACCACCAAGAAGAGGCCCTCATGGACCTGGCTGCCGGCGATCACGTCATTTTAGGCACACCGACCGGATCGGGTAAATCGCTCGTCGCGCTGGGCATGCTCTTTATGGGCATGGCACAGGGCAAACGCTGCTATTACACGGCCCCCATCAAGGCTCTGGTCAGCGAAAAGTTCTTCGACTTAGTACAGGTACTCGGCCGCGATAACGTCGGTATGATTACCGGCGACACGCATATCAACACCAAGGCGCCCGTCATCTGCTGCACGGCAGAGATCCTTGCTAACGACGCACTGCGCGAGGGCGAAGATGCCGACGTGGGCTGCGTCGCCATGGACGAGTTCCACTACTTTGCCGACCCCGATCGTGGTTGGGCCTGGCAGGTGCCGCTGCTCACCCTGCCCCACACGCAATTCATGCTCATGAGCGCCACGCTCGGCGATGTCACCGCGATTGCCGCCTCGCTCGAGGAACACACCGGCGCTACCTGCGACTTGGTTGTCGACGCCCCGCGTCCTGTTCCGTTGAGCTACGACTATGTGACGACCTCCCTCGAGGGCACGGTCGAGCTCGCCATGCGCCGCGGCGAGGCCCCGCTCTATATCGTGCACTTTAGCCAGGATGCCGCCCTTGCAACGGCGCAATCCCTCGCCAATTTTGGCATCGCCAGCAAGGAGCAGCGCGAGGCCATTAAGGAAGCCGCCAAGGGCACGAGCTTCTCCACGGCCTTTGGCAAGATTCTCAAGCGCCTGCTCGGATGCGGCGTCGGCGTGCACCATGCCGGCATGCTGCCGCGCTATCGTCTACTGGTCGAGCGCCTGGCGCAGCAGGGCCTGCTGCCCGTCATCTGCGGCACCGATACGCTCGGCGTCGGCATCAACGTACCCATCCACACCGTGGTGCTCACCGCGCTTACCAAGTTCGACGGCTACAAGATGCGTCGTCTGCGCGCCCGCGAGTTCCATCAGATTGCCGGTCGCGCCGGCCGCTCGGGCTTCGATACCGAGGGCATGGTGATTGCCGAGGCACCCGAGCACGAGATCGAGAACGCCAAGCTCATGGCCAAGGCGGGCGACGACCCCAAAAAACTCCGCAAGATTAAAAAGAAGAAGGCCCCCGAGGGCTTTGTCACCTGGAACAAGCAAACCTTTGAGCGCCTGATCGAGACGCAGCCCGAGACACTCAAGCCGCGCCTGCGCATCACGCACTCCATGGTGATCAGCGTGGTCGAGCAGGGCGGCGATGCCCGAGCCCGCGTACACGACCTCATCGAGACGAGTCTGCAGACCCCTGAGGAAAAGGCAAAGCTCGAGGTTCGTGCCGACGAGATCTTCGCCACGCTCATCGACTCCGGCGTCGTCGTACGCACCGAAGTGCCGCCCGCACCCGACGCTCCGGCTGACGCCGCGCCGGACATCGACTACGCACTGACGGTCGATCTGCCCGAGGACTTCGCGCTCGATCAGCCGCTCTCGCCGTTCTTACTTGCCGCATTGGAGCTGCTCGATCCCGAGAGCGAGACCTATACCATGGATCTGATCTCAATGGTCGAGGCAACGCTCGAGGATCCCAAGCAGGTGCTGCGCGCACAGGAGCGCGCAGCACGCGATCGCGCTATGGCCGAGATGAAAGCCGACGGCATTGAATATGAGGAGCGTCTGGAGCGCATTCAAGACGTCACGTATGAAAAGCCGCTCGAGGATTTGCTCGACGCCGCCTTTGACAAGTACTGCCAGGAAGTGCCCTGGGCCAACGACTATCAGCTCTCTCCCAAGAGCGTCCTGCGCGATATGCTGGAGAGCGCGAGCGATTTTAAGGGCTACATTCAAAAGCTCGGCATCGCCCGCTCCGAGGGCATTTTGCTGCGCTACCTGGCAGAGGCCTATCGTTCGCTCGACCGCACCGTGCCCATCGAGAAGCGCGACGAACGCCTGCGCGACATTATCTCGTGGCTGGGCTTTGTGGTGCGCTCGGTGGACTCGAGCCTGGTGGACGAGTGGGAGAACGCCGGCAACCCCGCTGCACTCGACGCCGCACCGCCGCAGGGCATCGATGAAGTCGTGGCAGACCGCCGTGGCTGCACCCTGCTGGTGCGCAACGCACTCTTCCGCCGCGTGACCCTTGCCGCCCGCGAGCACATTCGCGACCTGGGCGAACTCGACGACGACTGGGGCATGAGCGAGATCCGCTGGCAAAAGGCCCTCGATGCCTACCATGAGCAGCATGAGGAAATTCTCACCGACGGAGACGCCCGCAGTGCCGCGATGTTTTCCATCGATGAGTCCGACGAGAAGACCGCGCACGTATGGCACGTGCACCAGATCTTTGCCGACGAGGATGGCGACCACGATTTTGGCATCATGGGCGATGTCGATCTGGACGCCACGCAAGACGGCGGCGAGGTAATCTTCAAAAACTACCGCGTCGGCTTTATCGAGGACCTGCTCGAGAACTAGCCGGGCGCAATGGGACGAAACAAAGCGGGGTCGCTGGCAACATCGCCAGCGGCCCCGCTTTTTGCGCGATACGCTATCCCCTACTCGGCATCCTCGACCTCATACGAATCCGCCTCGGCTGGCTCATCGTTCGTCTCTGTCGCGGCCCCGCGCGCCTCGTCAAACGCTGCTTTCATGGTCTTGTTGCCCCACGTGAGCTTGCGAATGGTAAGATCGTCGGCTTTCTTGTTGGCAAGGCGCAGATTGTTCTCGGAGGACAGCAACGCCTCCTTGGTTTTCTGCAGATGGCTAATCGTCTTGTCGATCTCATCGATTGCCGTTTGGAACTTGCGGCTCGCGATCTCGTAGTTGCGGCCGAAATCGTTCTTGAACTTCTCCATCTTGGCTTCGAAGTTCGTGACGTCGATATTCTGCTGTTTGTACTCCGCCAGCTCCTGCTTATAGCGCAGCGAACCCATGGCGGCGTTGCGCAGCAGCGTGATCATGGGAATAAAGAACTGCGGGCGAATCACGTACATCTTCTCGTAGCGATAGCTCACGTCCACGATTCCCGCGTTGTAAAGCTCGCTCTCGGGCTCGAGCAGCGTGCAGAGCACCGCGTACTCACAGCCTTTCTGGCGACGATCGTGATCGAGTTTCTTAAAGAAGTCCTCGTTTTTATGCTTGGTCGCGGTCTCGTCGTTCTCGTTTTTCATCTCGAACATAATCGAAATGACCTCGTTGCCGCTTGCGTCGCACTCGCGGAAGATAAAGTCGCCCTTGGTACCCTCGGACGCATCGTTATCTTTCTCGAAGTACGCGTTAGGAAACGCCGTCATGCGCAGGCGATTGAACTCGGTCTCGCAGTGCTGCTCGAGTGACTCGCCCACCATCTTGGTGGACAGGCGGACCTTCATGTCCTTAAGGCGCTCAATCTCTTCATCCTTGTAGCGGATCAGTTCATCGCTCGCGCGCTTGGCTTGAGCAAGCTCGAGCTCATGCGCCGCCTTGGCCTGCTCCTCGCGCGAATCGCGCACTGCCAACTCACTCGTCAGTTTCGCACGCGCCTCGTCGCGCTCTCGCTCCGCCGCGGCAACTGCTTCCGAGAGCTCCATTTTGGCAGCCAGTTCTTGCTCGCGCAACCGGGCGCGCAGGCCCTCGGCCTCGCGCTCGGACTGTACCTTAGCGTTCGAGAACTTCTCGCGCACTTCTGTCTGGTAATCGGAAAGCCTGCGATCCGCTTCATTGTGAGCAGCATCAAGCTTACGCTGCGCCTCGGCCGCAGCAGTTGCGAGTGCCATTTCTTGAGCCCTATCTGCTGCAGCAAGCTTGGCCTGCAATTCTGCAATCTGAGCATCGCGCGCGGCGAGATCATGTTGAGTTGCATTGCGAACCGCCGCCTCGGCGATTTTAGCTTCGTCGGCCTTGTGATTGAGCTCCGCCTTCAGAGCATCGATCTCGCGCTGAAGCTCAGCATTCTCTTTTTGAGCATTGGCTCGTGCCTCAACCGCCGCGCGCTGGCTTGCACTCTCGCGCTCTGCGGCAGCGCCCTCGAGCTTAGCGCGCAGCTCGGCAAGCTCGGCATCGCGCTTGGCGACCTCTTGTGCCAGCTGCTGAGCCGCAGCGTTCTTCTGATCAACAAGCTGAGCGTTGCGCTGAGACTCTGCCTTTTGCAAGGCAGCCGTCGAACGCGAGCGCTCAAGCTCCAGCGCCTGCTCGCCCTCGCGCTGGACTGCCTTCACACGCTCATCCAGGTCGCGCGAAAACTCGGCATCGCGCACTTGCTTGACAATATCCGCATAGCCAGACGCATCGACCTTAAAAACTTCGCCGCAATGCGGGCACTTAATCTCGTTCATAGCAGCTCCTCGATGGACGCAAATTTCGACCGCCTACACTCTACCGCGCCGCACGGACAAAAAAGGCGCCGCTGCCATAATGGCAACGGCGCCAGAGCCACCACAAAGGTGCCTGTCCCCTTTGTGGTGGCTCTGGCGCCCTATAACCCAAAGAAGCTAAGAATCTGATCACGGCTTACGGGCTTGTACTCGTTGGCATCGAGACCGACATCGTAGCGAAAGATAGGGCGCTCGCGATCGCGGTTGCGCACGTTGGTGCGGTCTCCCCTGCTGTGGATATGCCCGTGCAGCATGACGGCGCCACGCGCCTTGCCATTCCAGCTGAGCATGGGGTAATGGCTCAACACCAGGCGATGGCCCTTGGCATAGCCGGGAGCAATCTCCAGGTAATCGCGCACGTCTTCCCAAATCTGCGGTACGTCGGGATCTTCCCAGTCGCCGTCATGGTTACCACGGATGAGCGTCACGTTCTGACATTCGATACGCTCGCGCAGACGCACCGCCTCCGCCAGGGGCAAACGATAGGTAAAGTCTCCCAAGATATAGAGACGGTCGTCCGCCGCCACGCACTCATTGACGGCATCGATGACCTTGCGGTTCATCTCCTCGACCGAATCAAACGGCCGATCCATATCGTGCAAGATATTCGTATCGCCCAGGTGCAGGTCGGCGGTAAACCACATCATCGTCTATGCCCTCATTTCGCAACGCGTTCAACTCGTGCTAAGTATACAGACGCAGCGATGCGGCGGTTAGCCAAAGAGCCCGCCAAACAGTCCACGGCGGCGCTTGCCTTTCTTTTTCGAAGCGTCACCCTGAGTTTTCTTGTCCTGTCGTTTCCTACGGTCCTGCTCCAGCTCATCGTCGTCGAGTAGCATATCCCACTCAAACGGATCGTCTGTCAGATTGAATAGGTCGTCGTCATCAAACATGGCCGCCTCCCTTGCCGACTAGCGAGCATCCACCACATAGAGGCCAACGCGCACCTGGTGCCACGGGCTGCGCTCGGGAGCAACCTGTTGCACGCGGGCCTCAAATACGTCCTCGTGGCCGTAATACATCATCAAGGACAGTGGGCCGACCTCGTTTCCCGGAACATAGCCAAGCTTGGTGTTGCCGTAATAAATCGCAACCGCCTCAGGGTCATGGGGATTATCGCGCTCGGCACACAGCGTCAGCTTATCGCCCGCTTTAAGATCGCCCAAGACCAAGGCGCCATCGGCATACTGAAATCCTGCAATGTGAAATGACAGAAGAACACGCGAAGGCTCGTACATAGCAGCTCCTCTAACGGCCGGATAAACCAGCGTTTGACCTTATCGAGAAGTCTACGGGCCCGTGCGGACATAAATTCATCCTTATCTGATTCTAATGCACAAACATGCGCACGAATTTGTGCTTCCAGCTTGCATAAGGGGCATAGCGGAATGGCACGTCCAACCACGTTGCCTTGTTCACGATGCTCTTCTTGTGGCTAAACGTATCGAAGCTCTCACGTCCATGGTACTGTCCCATACCGCTCGCCCCCATGCCGCCAAAGCCCATATGGCTCGTGGCCAAATGCATAATGGTGTCATTAACACAGCCACCACCAAAGGGCACGTAACGCACAAAGCGCTGCTGAACTGCGCGATCCTGACTAAAGATATACAGGGCCAGCGGCGTCGGACGATCCGTAATAAACGCTTCAGCCTCGTCTAGGCTCTCAAACGTCAGCACCGGCAAGATGGGACCGAAGATCTCCTCCTGCATCACGGCGTCATCGGGGGTCGCGCCGTCCAAAATCGTCGGCTCGATCTTGAGCGAAGTCTCGCGCGCGGTACCTCCAAGCACGACCTTATCGGGATCGATCAGCCCGCGCACGCGCGCAAAATGCTTGGCGTTGACGATATGCCCGTAATCCTCGTTATCGAGCGGGTGCTCGCCAAACATGCGACGGACCTCCTCCTTGATGAGGCCCAGTAGTTCATCGTGCACGCGCGTATCGACCAGCAGGTAGTCGGGCGCCACGCAGGTCTGCCCCACGTTGAGCCATTTACCAAAGGCGATACGCCGTGCCGCGACCTTCAAGTTTGCCGTCGCATCCACGATGCAGGGGCTCTTTCCGCCCAGCTCAAGCGTCACGGGCGTAAGGTTTTTGCTTGCGCGCTCCATGACGAGCTTGCCGACCGGAACGCTACCGGTAAAGAAAATCTTGTCCCAGCACTCATCGAGCAACGCTTCGTTCTCGACGCGCCCGCCCTCGACAACCGTCACCAGGCGCGGATCAAATGCCTCTTCACAGATTTGCCTGAGCACCGCGCTCGATGCCGGAGCATAGGCGCTCGGCTTGATGACCACAGTATTGCCCGCGGCAAGGGCGCCGGCGAGCGGCTCGAGTGTTAGCAAAAACGGGTAGTTCCACGGAGCCATAATGAGCGTGACGCCATAGGGCACGGCTTGCGTTTTGCACACACTCACGGCGTTGGCAAGGTCACACGGACGCAGGCGCGGACGACTCCATCGAGCCACGTGAGCGATCTGATGACGAATCTCGGAAAGCGACGTGCCGATCTCGCACATATATGCCTCGTCATGCGACTTTCCCAAATCGGTCTTGAGCGCATGGGCAATATCGGCCTCGTGCGCCCGTACCGTATCGCGTAAACTCACGAGCGCACGACGCCGAGCATCGACATCGAACGTGGCATGCGTCTTAAAATAGGCGCGCTGACTGCTAACGATGCATGCGATTTCCTCGGTGTTCATGGGCCCTCCTAGTTCTCGTCCTCAAACATACCACCCGCGACGACCTCGTACATATGCTCGAGCTCCAAACGGTCCATTAAAAGCGGGACAGGATACAGCGGATTGGCCTCGGCATCGGCATGGGCCGCCATTTGCGGAATATCGGAGCGACGAATACCCGAGACATATTTAGGAATTCCCAAGGCCTCGTTCATGCGATCGACCCAATCGATAAAGGCCTCGGCGGCAAGACTGTCCTGCGCGGTGGCCGGCGCGATGCCCGCCATGCGAGCAAGATCGGCAAGCTTGGGAGCGGCGGTGTCGCCATAGGCGCGAAGCATGTGCGGCAGGATGATGGCGTTGGCCAAACCGTGTGGAATGCCGTATCGGCCGCCCAGGCTGTGCGCGATGGCGTGCACGTATCCGACATAGGAGCGCGTAAATGCGACGCCCGCCTTATACGCCGCCGAAAGCATATTGCGGCGCGCACGCATGTTGTCGCCATGTTCATAGGCCTCGAGCAAATTGTCGTGGATGAGCTGAACCGCCTGGCGCGCCATCTTGCGCGTGTAGGGCGTAGTGCTGCGGCCGATAAACGCCTCGACGGCATGCGTCAGGGCATCCATGCCCGTCTGTCCCGTAATGGACGCCGGCAATCCACGCGTAAACTCGGGATCGTGCACCGCAAAGCGCGGAATGAGCACAAAGTCGTTGATGGGGTACTTATAGTGCGTCTCGTCATCGGTGATAACCGCCGCGAGCGTGACTTCGCTTCCCGTACCGGCGGTAGTGGGAACGGCGATGAGCAGTGGCAGGAGACGATGAACGCGCAGCAGGCCGCGCATCTTGTTGATGGGCTTGTTTGGCTGCGCAATGCGCGCCCCCACACCCTTGGCGCAGTCCATGGCCGAACCGCCGCCAAAGCCGATAATGGCCCGGCAATCGTTCTCGCGATACAGCGCCGCCGCTTCCTCGACATTCGAGACCGTGGGGTTCGCACGCGTTTCGGCATAGACCGTAACGCCAATCCCCTTGGACGCAAGCGCGCGCTCGAGCGGCGCTGTGAGCCCCAAACGGGCAATACCAGGGTCTGTCACGATGAGCACACGCCGAATCGAACGCTTTTGAAGCACCGCGGGCACATCCTCGGCATGCTCCAAAATGCGGGGCTCGGTATAGGGCAGGATCGGCAATGCGATGCGAAAAACCGTCTGATATGTTCGGCACCAGGCACGACGGGCTAGATGCATAAAGGAAACTCCTTCATTTGTTGATAGGTCAACATTTGCTCGCCCGATTGTACTCAGCAAAAATCGCAGACGGCCTCCCAATCGTTAATCAATCAACATCTTCATATCTCGAAATTGTTTTATTAAAAATCATTCCTAATAGGCTTCACATTTGGTTGCATTTATGGATAATAGAACTCGTCAAGACGCACGTCCGGAGAGGGCCCTTACGGGACCGGACGAGCGCACAATCGCCATCGATCGAAAGGATCGAATCATGAAGTTTGTTTGCCCCGTTTGCGGTTATGTGGAAGAGTTCGACGGCGACCAGCTGCCCGAGGACTTCAAGTGCCCCCAGTGCGGCGTTCCCGGTTCTCGTTTCCTGAAGCAGGAGGAGGGCCAGCTCGAGTGGGCTGCCGAGCACGTCGTGGGCGTCGCCAAGATGGAGGGCGTCTCCGAGGACATCGTTGCCGACCTGCGCGCCAACTTTGAGGGCGAGTGCTCCGAGGTCGGTATGTACCTGGCCATGGCTCGCGTCGCCCATCGCGAGGGTTATCCCGAGATCGGCCTGTACTGGGAGAAGGCTGCCCACGAGGAGGCCGAGCACGCCGCCAAGTTCGCTGAGCTCCTGGGCGAGGTCGTGACCGACTCCACCAAGAAGAACCTCGAGATGCGCGTTGAGGCCGAGAACGGCGCCACCGCCGGAAAGACTGATCTTGCCAAGCGCGCCAAGGCCGCTGGCCTCGATGCCATCCACGATACCGTGCACGAGATGGCTCGCGACGAGGCTCGTCACGGCAAGGCTTTCGCCGGCCTGCTCAAGCGCTACTTTGGCTAAGCCAACCGCCTGAGACATAACCTCTAGCTTGATGAGGCCCGGACCATATTGGTTCGGGCCTTTTTCGTGCCTCACGAACTTGTTAACTCCCTGAAATAAGACCACCTTAGGCATCGGCTTCTCGTCAAAAACTAAGTGAGTAGACTTTTTGGAACTTGCCGAGCAGACCATCCGTACTGCTTTATAAAGTCGCAGGTAAATGACTTGTTGCAAAAACAGCTTGGTCGCCATCAAGCCAAAAGTCTACTCACTTAGTTCCGCAGTCGTCCACGATCGAGCTGTTTTGTGTCTAACGGGCATCTTTCCGTCGATTACTCCCAATTTTGTCCAGTCAACAAATAGTTCAGACCGGAGTAATGCCTCGGCCCTTTGCTCATCCGAGCTTTTATCACGATATTCAGCATCGAGCATCCTGTATACGGCCTTAACGATCGCGCGGAATCTATCCTCATCGGATATCTGTCTGTGTGTCAGGAGAAGTACATCGTAGCCCATGGCCTGAAGGGCCGTCATGCGGTCTGCGTCGCGCAAGCCATCCCCCGCGCGCCCGTGCGAGGCCTTTCCCTGACATTCAATGGCCACCTGTCGCCTCCCGTCCGGCGAAGACAGAAGCAGATCGATATACACACGGGACTTTCCCACAATCGCTCGAGCACTTGTGCTTAGCGTCACTTCGACATTGAGCTCTATGCCGCAAAACCCCTCGCCTCCCAGGGCTCGCGGCAGTCCAAGCAACAAATACGCCTCGACCTCAAAAGGCGACGCGGCACCCAATGGAACAAGTTGCGATACCGCCATAAATCTATTGCCGTAACGCATCCCGCAAACATCTGAACAAAAACGGTCAAGGTCTCTACCCAAAACCAAAGCGTCTCGGCGCCATAAATTTGAAGCGATGCCGTCCTCGGACGGGCAGCGCACCCAACCGAACGTTGTCGAAATCGCACCCGAATCAATTGCACGCGTAAGCTCCGCCTCAAGTGCCGCCGGCAGAGCGCACACCGCAAACAAGCCACACATCTCCGCCAATACCAAAAGAAGCTGAAGGTCCGTCAGATGCCGCGACATGATGAATGCCGTCAGTAGAGGAGACGTAATCAAAAATCCATGCTCCGTTTCCAGCACGGATTCCCTGGGGAGCTCACCAAGAAATAGCCGCTGCCTAATGCTGGCAGGACAAGTCCGTTTGTTTCTCGTCCGAACCAATGTATACAACGGAAAACCGAGCGCGACCGCAGCCGTCGGGTTGCGGACGAGATCATATCGCTGCCGGTCTTCTTCCGGTCGTGGAAGCGGCGGACACAAAGCGCGGACTTGAGGAGGCAAACGCCAGTACCTAAAAGCCGATATGTCACAAAGTAGATCCTTCATAGGCACAGGAGAACACGAATTTCAACCCAGTCAGTCACGCATTGGCGCGAACGCACCAAAAATGGCGCCGAACGGACTGCCAAGTTTTCAACAGCCCTCCCCAACTGGCCAAAAGCTTGTCGAGAGCTGGACGAAGCCCTGTTGAAAACCCCATTTTTTTCTCATGCAGAAGCTTTACGCGGCAAGTGAGTAGACTTTTTTGAACATTCCGAGCAGGCCGGGATCGCGCAAATTTTTGTGGTGTAAGAGGGAGGGCCGCGTCAGCGCCCCTTGCGCCTAAGGCTATTCCGCCACGCCGTGGCGGTCAAGGACCTCCCTTATGGCCTCGTGCGCGGCCAGCCTGACCGCCTCGAGCCTCTCGCCCTCGAGCGGTTCCGGTGCCGGGGCCGGGGCGGACGCGCGGGCGGCCGACTCGGGCGAGGCGACCCGCTGGGAGGCCCACCTGCCCTCCTCGCCGGCGAGCACCGCGCACACGAGCCGCATCATGGACGCCTCGGAGGGGAACGACTGCACCGAGCGGTACCTCCTCTTGATCTCGCGGTTCGCGCGCTCCTGCACGTTGTTCGTCCTGATCTTCTGCCAGTGCTCGCGGGGGAAGGACATGAAGGCAGCGCGTCCTCCCTCGCGCCCTCGAAGACGTCGCCGGCCGAGCGGGAGAGGGCGCGCACCCTGGGCGCCGCCAGGTCCCACGCCGCGCGGGCGACGTCGGCATCGGACTGCCCCGTGCACGCCCGGACGAGGTCGGCGGCGAGCGCCTGGCCGGCGAGGCTGTGGACGTGGCCCCTGATGTCGCGCTGGAGGTGCGTCAGGCACCGCTGCCAGGAGCAGCCCGGCAGGACCCTGGAGACGGCGGCGACGAGCCCGGCGTGGGCGTCGGACACCGCGAGCCTCACGCCGCGCAGGCCCCTGTCCCTGAGGGAGCCGAGGAACTCGGACCAGGCGGCCTCGCTCTCGCTGTCGAAGCAGGCGCAGCCGAGGAACTCCTTGTGCCCGGAGGACGACATGCCGATCGCCGTGACGAGCGCGACGCTCGCGTAGCGCCCGCCGGTCCTGCACTTCATGTAGGTGGCGTCGAGCCACACGTAGGGGTGCTCGCCCTCGATCGGCCGGGTCCTGAACGCCTCGGCCTCCTCGTCCAGCCCGGCGCACAGCGCCGACACCTCGGAGCTCGACAGCGACGAGACGCCGAGCTCCTCGGCGACGAGCCCGACCTTGCGGGTGCTCACCCCCGCGACGTACATCTCGCGCACGAGCGCGACCATGGACGCCTCGACGCGCGTGTAGCGCTCGAGTATGCCCTCGGGGAAGTAGGTCCCCTCGCGCAGCTTGGGGACGCGCAGCTCGAGGTCGCCGAGGGAGGTCGACAGGGACCTCTCGCGGTAGCCGTTCCTGCTGTTGACGCGCTCGGGCGACCTGGAGCCGCGGGGCGCGCCGCAGGCCTCCTGCGCCTGGGAGTCCATCAGGGCGTTGACCACGGACTGGATCACCTCCCTGCCGAACTCCCTCAGGTCGTCGCACTGCGAGAACAGCGCGAGCAGGGCCTCGGTCTGGGGCCGGTCGAGGCCGAGCCCCCGGTCCGGCTGGGATAGAATGTCGCTGTGGGCCATCGTCTTTCCTTTCGTCGAATATCTAGGCACTGACGATTCTAGGCGATGGCCCTCCCTTGCTTCTTACACCACGGCTGCGCGCACTACCCAGGCCGGTCTTCCTGCTTTTCAAAACCGCAGGTAGATAACTTGTTACAAAACTGCCTGGTCGCCAAAGTGCTAAAAGTCTACTCACTTAGGTTGCAGAGCACCCCCCATTAGCTGCAATTCCAAGGTATTAAGCATTTTTGGACTCAAATCGTCATACTGGACAAGAATTTGAGTTGAGTTTTTAGGGACAGATGCGCCATCGGCACACCAATAACAGTCACTGATATCGACAAAAGGGATACTCGAGCGCGTGAGGGCCCGCACAAAAGAGCTTCCGCCCGCTCCACGCTCCGCAACCACGATACAGTAAAGGCCCGCGTCTGCATGCTCGATCGAGACCTCTCCTGCCGGAAATACCTTCCGCACAAGCGCCATCAGGCCATCACGCGCCTCGCGAGCACGAACGCGCACGCGGTTCACATGTCGCTCGTAATCACCCGATTCCAGCAAACGCGCCAAAGCGACCTGATCAACAGAGCTCACCGACGAGGCGTAGAAACCAAGGTTGCGCCTAAACCGCTCCATTAACTCATCGGGCAACACCATGTACGCCAAACGCAACGCCGATGAAAGGCTCTTCGAAAACGTGTTGGTGTAGATAACCGACTGGGCGGCATCGATCGACGCGAGCGCGGGAATCGGCTTCCCGGCAAGGCGAAACTCACAATCAAAGTCATCTTCGATGAGATACCGACCTGGTCGCTCGGCGGCCCAGCTCAGAAGCGCATAGCGCCGCGCAATGCTCGTCACAAGGCCGGTCGGATACTGATGGGACGGCATCAGATGAAGTACATCGGTCCCGGTTTTCTGCAGAGCGCTCAAGTCCACGCCCTCATCATCCAACGGGATATGCCGAACTTTGCAACCCATGGCCTGATAGATGCGCGTCAGGCGCAAATAGCCCGGGTCCTCAACGGCATACACCTTGTCGGCTCCAAGCAACTGAACCAACATAGTATCGAGCAGCTGGGCACCTGCACCGATAACGATGTTGTTGGGGTCGACATTCATACCCCTTGTCCCACGCAGGTGGTGAGCAATTGCGCGTCGCAGCCGAGCGGTGCCCTGCGCCGGTGCGGGCGAAAAGATTTCGCGCTCGTCTTCGGATGCCAGCGTCGCCCGTAGCGCACTTTGCCAAAGCCGCGCCGCCTCCAAAGCGGAAGGAGAAAGTGCATCGAACAGCTCAACCTGTCCGTTGACATCATGCGCGCTGGGACCCGCAGAGGCGGCATCTCGGTCGATGTCCTCCGCAGCTGAAGCCAAAACCGGTGCATCCGGAAGCTCGCAAGCGTAGTAGCCACGACGCGGCATTGAGCAAATATAGCCCTCAGCGAGTAACTGGCTATATGCATTCTCGATGGTAATGACACTGATTCCCAGATGACTGGCAAAGGCGCGCTTAGACGGAAGATGCTCCCCCGCCGCAATACGTCCAGCAACAATATCATCTCGAATTTTCTGGTAAACATACTCATAAAGCGATGCTTCGCCGCGTTTTTCCAAATTGTAGTCAAGCATGAGTTTGCCACCTGACCTTATCGAGCTGTTCAATCTGGTATTAGGCTGACCTTATTATTATCTCGAAAACTGAGTATTTTGCCATACCCAGCTCCCCGATAGGATGTTCCGTCAAGCAATGCACATGCCAACCAAGGGAGCAACCATGGCAGAACAGACCAGCAAGGCCGATCGCGTCAAACTCAATCGCGAACTCGCGCAGATGCTCAAGGGCGGCGTCATCATGGACGTCACCACGCCCGAGCAGGCACGCATCGCCGAGGAGGCAGGCGCCTGCGCCGTCATGGCACTCGAGCGCATCCCGGCCGACATCCGTGCCGCAGGCGGCGTCTCGCGCATGAGCGACCCCAAGATGATCAAGGGCATCCAAGAGGCCGTCTCCATCCCTGTTATGGCCAAGTGCCGCATCGGTCACATTGTCGAGGCGCAGGTCCTGCAGGCTATCGAGATCGATTACATCGACGAGTCCGAGGTTCTCTCCCCTGCCGATGACGTCTATCACATCGACAAGACCCAGTTTGACGTGCCATTTGTCTGCGGCGCCCGCGATCTGGGCGAGGCGCTGCGCCGTGTTGCCGAGGGCGCCACTATGATTCGCACCAAGGGTGAGCCGGGTACGGGCGACGTCGTTCAGGCCGTGCGTCACATGCGCAAGATCCAAAAGCAGATCCGTGACGTTGTTGCCCTGCGCGATGATGAGCTCTTTGAGGCAGCCAAGCAACTGCAGGTTCCGGTCGAGCTGGTGCGCGAGGTCCATGCCACGGGCAAGCTTCCCGTTGTGAACTTTGCCGCCGGCGGCGTAGCGACCCCTGCCGACGCCGCGCTGATGATGCAACTGGGCGCCGAGGGCGTCTTTGTCGGCTCGGGCATCTTTAAGAGCGGCGACCCCGCCAAGCGCGCCGCCGCCATCGTCAAGGCCGTGGCAAACTTCACCGATGCCAAGCTCATCGCAGAGCTTTCGGAGGACCTGGGCGAGGCCATGGTGGGCATCAACGCCGACGAGATCGAAATCATCATGGAGGAGCGCGGACGCTAGTCCGGCAGAAAGGATCGCACATGAGCGATTATGCAGACCAAACGGTCGCCGTGCTGGCGGTCCAAGGCGCTTTTGCCGAGCACGAGGCAAGACTATCCGGGCTTGGCGCACACTGTATTGAGCTGAGGCAGGCGGCTGATTTGAAGCAGGACTTTGACCGTCTGGTACTTCCCGGCGGCGAGTCCACCGTTCAAGGGAAGCTGCTTGCCGAGCTCGGCATGCTCGAGGAGCTTCGTGCCCGTATCGCTGAAGGCATGCCCGTCCTGGGCACCTGCGCCGGCTTGATTCTGCTGGCGCGCGACCTTGCCGCCCACGACGATAAGAGGACGCCGCGCCTGGCAACCATGGATGTGCTCGTCGAGCGCAATGCCTACGGCAGGCAGCTCGGCAGCTTTCGAACCAAGGGGCAGGTAGCCGGCATCGACGGTGAAGTGCCGCTGACGTTTATCCGCGCGCCCCGCATCGTTGAGGTGCACGGCGATGCCGAGGCCCTGGCCGAAGTCGATGGCCGCATCGTCGCCGCCCGCCAAGACAACCAGCTCGGCGTAACCTTCCACCCCGAACTCGACGACGACGTCCGCCTCCACGAGTTCTTCCTCCAAATGTAGGCAGAGTAGAAACGAGCGTGGATTTTCGGACACGCAACAAATGAGAGTGGATAATCTCCCACTTTGAGCTTGAATGCAGGCTCAAACCGGGAGATTATCCACTCTCATGCTATGTAGTCGTTGGGTGTTCCTATAGTTTTGTCAACCGTCGGGGCTACTCCCGGTAGGGCACCCGGTCGCGCATCACGGCGTATATCGCCCTGAGCCGCTTCCTCGCGACGGCCTTGAGCGCCCGCCCGTGCCCCATGCCCCGCGCCCTGCAGGCCCGGTAGTACTCGCCGTAGCGCCCCGAGGACCTCACCAGGCTGTTGCACGAGAAGATCAGCAGGGACTTGAGCCTCGCGTCGCCGCGCCTGGACGCCCTGACCGACCTCACCGACGTTCCGGAGCTCCTCACCCTCGGGGCTATGCCGCAGTACGAGGCCAGGTGGTCGTGGTCCGGGAACCTCCCGATGTCGACCGACACCGCGAGCTGCGCCGCGGTCCTCGGGCCGATGCCGGGCACGGTGAGCAGGCACGCGTAGGTCTCGTCGCCCTCGAGCAGCGCCGCCGTCTCGGCCTCGAGGGCCCCGGCCTCGTCGAGGGCCTCCGATATCCGGGCGGCCAGGAACCTGACCTGCCTGTTCTCGGCCTCGACGAGCGCCGGCGGGGGCGCGGTGGAGGCGGCCGCGGCCTCCCCGGCGGCCTCGGCCTGCGGCCCCTCGGCCCCCGAGCGGGCGATCCCCCACGCCCCGCCGAACCCGGCGAGCAGCTCCGGCCACCGGCGGTCCGACAGGTCGACGGCGGCCTCGAGGGCCGGGCAGGACTCGAGCAGCACGGCGCGCAGGCGGTTCTTGTCCCTGGTCGCGCAGGCGACGACGTGGTCGCGCTGCGACGAGAGGGCGCGGGCGGCCTCGAGGGCCTCGCCGCGGCCCGGGACCCCCGACAGGGAGTCCGGCACGCCCAGGGCGGTCCGCGCGATCACCGCGGCGTCGCGCTCGTCGGTCTTGGCCTCGCCGGCGAACAGGCCGGCGGCGCGGCTGGCGGCGAGGCCGGGCAGGTGGGCGACCCCCAGACCCGCGGCGCGGGCCCGCCTCACGGCGAGGGACCCTATGTTGCGGAACTGGTCGACGACGACGAGCGTGCCGGCGGGCGCGGAGGCGAACAGCGCGTCGAGCTCGGCCTCCCTGTTGCGGACGGGGGCGCTGGACAGCACCTCCCCGTCGCGGTCGATCAGGCAGGCCCAGTGCGATGACTTGCCGACGTCTAGGCCGAGCACGGCCGCGGGCCTGGTCGATGGCGCTTTCACGGTGGTATCCTTCCGGTAGTCGTTCGACCGGATGGCCTCCCCCTCGGCACTCACATTACCAGCCGCGGCACCTGCCCGGCACTTTCCTATCAGCCGTCGGGGGCGGCGCGTCCCGCGCCGGCAGCACCCAACAGGCCCTCTCGGGGGCAGGGACGTTCGGCCGTGCGCGGGCGCCCGGTCGGCGGCCCGTTCTGGGCGCGCCTCAATCGTAGCCCGAGACGGGCCCGGGCTGACAATTTCGACTGTAATGGACGTTCTTAAACGACTAGTCGTTGGGGACACTCTTTGCGCTACGATTTTCTGGTTTTCATCCAGGTTGTCTTGTATGCCCTTGTAAACTGTCAGCATGGGCTTAGCAAATTGGATCGTCCGCGCCTATCAGATGTTGCCCGGTGGGTTTGTGATGGGAGGGCGATATGCCAAGAACGGGTAGAGTCGTTTCGTTAACAGGCTATAACCATATAATCGCGCGTGGTAATGGCGGCATCTGCATCTTCGAAGACGATGAGGATCGCTATCGGATGCTCACGCTGTTTGAGGATAAGCTTGTTGGGAATGGTATCGGCGTTACTGCGTGGTGCCTCATGTCGAACCATTTTCATGTCATGGTTGATGACCCTAACGGAAGAATATCATCTTGCATGAGCGGCATCCTTACCTCGTATGCTAAGTATTTCAATCGCAAAACCGATCGTGTCGGGCATTTGTTTCAGGATCGGTTTAAGAACATTCCAGTTGAGAACGATATCCAGGCAATTGCGCTCGCTGATTACATCCATATGAATCCCGTTAAGGCGGGTGTTTCGGCTGTCGATAATTATCGCTGGTCCAGCTATCGAGCATATGCGTATGGTTATGATGGGTTTGGGTTTTGCGATCCTGGCATTGTGCTGGACCTCGTGGGCGGATCGCTCGAATATCGGCATTATCTTGATGAGCGACTAGAGAGCGCGCCTTATGATGCCGAGCCCCGTCCTCGTGTTCTCGACGATGAGGTGCTCAAAATCGCGAAGGAGATTGCTTTGCCTGTTTCTCTTTCCGACATTAAGGCGATGACTCCAGCCGAGCGTAGGCCGATTCTTTGTAAAATGCGGAAATCAGGCCTTACGGTTAATCAAATTGTAAGGGCGGTTGGTCTTGGCCGCGCAACGGTTGCGAATGGCACGTCGGGTTGGCGTGAGTTTTAGGGCCCTAATTATGCTCTTTCCCAAGAAAGAGTGTCCCCAACGACTAGACATTCAAGAACGTCCCCAATGACTAGTCGTTTAAGAACGTCCCCAATGACTAGTATTCGATGCCTTGGCGGGCTAGGAGGCCTTCGTCGAAGTAGTGTTTGACGGGGCGCATTTCGGTTACTAGGTCGGCAAGGTCGGCGAGGGGCAGCAAGCCACGGCCGGTGAGTACGAGCTCCGTGGTGGCGGGCTTTATCGCAATCAGTGCTTCGATATCCTCGCGTGTCACAAAGCCGCGACGCATCGCTTCGCCGAGTTCGTCCAGAATGAGCACGTCAACCTCGCTAATCTGCTCACGTGCAAGCTCCATGATCTGCGCGGCGCAAGCCTCGGGCGTGTCGCGATCGGCCTGCACAATACGCAGCCCCAGGCGCGGCGCCGCATCATGTTCGGCGCAGTGCAGCTTCTTGGCAAACTGAAGCATGAGCACGTTAAGTCCATAGCCCGTGGCGCGCAGCGCGAGTCCCAGCGCAGCCGTCGTCTTGCCCTTGCCGTCGCCCGTATAGATTTGAACCTTGCCGACTTCCAGTGATGCCATCTCTGTCCTTTCGTGCCCGGCGTCGGTTTATCGCCGTCCGGGTTGGGTATTCTAGAAAACATTATCAACCCCAGTAGATGGAGTTCAAGCAGATGGAGATGGATGACAACAAACGTAGACGGAATATGATCCTCTACGTGCTCATCGCCTTCGTCGTCTACCTCGTGCTCTCGACCGTTCTGTTCCCCAACATCGGTCACACGCAGCAGATTACGAAGACCGATTATTCGACGTTTGTCAAAGCGCTCGATAAGAAGAGCGTCGACAAGGTCGAGTACAACACGGACGATTACACGATTTATTACACCAAGAAGGGCGAGGACGAGAACATCGCCTACAAGACGACCGGTGTGCCGAATGACGCTGGCTTTACCGATCGCGTGCTTGAATCTGGCGCCTCGCTTGAGTCGGTCGTTCCCGATAAGAACTCGGGTCTGATGACCTATTACCTGCTTACGCTCATTCTTCCCATGGCGATTTTCTTCCTGATCGGCTGGTGGCTCAACCGCCGAATGAAGAAGGCCATGGGCGATGACGGTCCTTCGATGAACTTTGGTGGCGGCGGTTTTGGCGGCGGTGGACTGGGCAAGTCAGGCGCGCGCGTGATCGCCTCCAAGGACGTGGGCGTGACCTTTAAGGATGTCGCCGGCCAGGAAGAGGCCAAGGAGTCCCTCAAGGAGGTCGTCGACTTTCTGGAGAAGCCGCAGCGCTACGAGGAAATCGGCGCCAAGCTGCCGCGCGGTGCTCTTCTTGTCGGCCCTCCGGGTACCGGTAAGACCCTGCTTGCCAAGGCCGTTGCCGGCGAGGCGGGCGTGCCGTTC
>CABRZN010000013.1 GCA_902475445.1 uncultured Collinsella sp. | reverse complement strand
GGGGCCAGGCCCGATTTTGCCTCTTGACAATGTCCTGCTCATATTAAAAGGAACGGGTGTAGCAAAGGCCGTTGTCGCAAAGTGGCTTGTTCTGACGATTGCAACTTCAACAGCGTTCAACCTGTTTTCGGGATTCACTCTCTTCAAATCTCCGCTTGGCTGCTATGTGGATGGGCGGGTGTTTCTTGATAGATACCTGCCCGTGCTGCTTTTGATTGATGCTATTTTGGCTGCATTAGTAGCTCAGTCGATGGCGGTTTTCTATTTACTTAGAAATGCACCGCTTAGCATTATGTTGGTGTTGGTCGGGACGCTGCTCGCCTCCGATGAATATACGCTGGTGGTCTTTTCCAATCACGCATCGACGCAAATTCCCTGGTGGCTCTCAGTCGGACCATACTTACGCCATCTTGGAAATCTGTGCTTTCAAGGCCTAGCCATTAATCAGATCATTCTTTTCTCTGTTATTTGCACCGTTGTTTCGTTGCAGCTCGGGGTCATGGGAATCAAAGCGAGGAGGGGGTAGAAATGCGCTGCGAAGATATGATTAAGGCTGAAGCCTATCGAGTTATGAAGAGCAAAGCGCCTCTTCTGCTGATTGCGGCAGGTTTCGTGCTCGCATTGCTTTATTCTGTGTCTTATGAACCATGGAGAGCCTACGGAACGAGCGATTGGCTTGGCGACGGTGTTATGGGCTTCTTTCCAAACCCACAATATGGTTTTGTGGGAATTCCGGGAGACCTCGTTAAAGGCGGAGCTCGCTACCTTTCCGCTGTGGCACCGCTTGCCCATTCTCTGTTCTTTCCTATTGTTGCTGTTCTCGTCATCGGCTATGCGTTTCGAACTCCGATAACGGGATCTCAATGGCTTGTTTCCTATGCAAGGGGAATGAAAACAGTACAGTTGTTGGTTGCAAGGACTCTTGTCTCGATTGTCACGCTTGTCGGTGGTTTTGTTCTCTTTTCGATACTCGTTGGTGTGGTCCAAAGCGCGAGTGGTATAGGAATGACGATGGATATAATCGGAGAGTTTCTTCTTCGACTGTCTCTTGCTGCCTTGATTTGCACAACGTTATGCCTGCTGCTCGTCCTGGCCATCTCGCTCTTTGGAAATGGCGCGTTTGTTCTATCGTTCATCATCCTGCTGCTTTATTTGGGGTACGGGAATCCAAATATGCCACTGCACTTGACATGGCTGGCGACCCTTGCGTCTCCGCGACCAATTCAATTCATCGTGCCGGGGACGTTGCTGTTTGTAGCGCTGGCAACAGTCGTTCCCATTGTCATCCTCGGACTTTGTTGGGCTATCAAGGGTGCTATCAGAAAACGGAGCATATAAATGAAAGAGTCTGAATTTAACGTTATTGAAGAGAATGATGTGAACGGTATCACTATCTACAATACCCAATCTGGTGGCGTTCTCGACCTTGACGCTGCGCACACGAATGAGCTGAATTTATATCGCAACGGTGCCGCCGCCTTGGATGGTGATTTCGAAGAGGCCCTTAAGATGGGTGGCATGTTGGTAGATGACGATGTTGACGAGCGGCGAATGTTGATGCTTGAGAGCTTGTCGGCAAGGTTTGCAAATGACTATTTAGGACTGACGATTGCTCCAACGCTGGCATGCAATTTTAGGTGTCCCTACTGCTATGAAAAAGGCTGCTCGCACCCCACTATGTCAGAAGAGACAATGACGGATATCGCAGAATTCGTGCGTTCCGGCTATCCCGGGATCAACGATCTCCACGTTGACTGGTATGGAGGCGAACCCCTACTCTGTGTGGACATGATCGAGCGACTGACAAAAGAACTGAGAGGGGCGATTAGGCCAGGCGCTACTTATTCTGCCGGAATGGTAACGAACGGATATCTCCTGACGCGAGAAATTGCTCAGAAGCTTGCTGATTGTCAGATCGGTTCGGTTCAAATCACTATTGATGGCTCAAAGAGGGATCATGATTCGCGGAGGGTCCCGGCCGACGGTCGTCCGACATATGATGCCATTATCGACAATATAATCTCATGTGCCGATGTTCTTCAGATTACCATTCGCGTGAATGTCGATGAGTCCAATAGCAAAGAGGTCGATGCGTTGATTGACGAGCTTGACGCTAAAGGGCTTCGCGGTAAAGTCGCGATTTATCTTGCTGCGGTCGATAATGTTAACGATACTTGCTCAAATGACATTCATTGTTTTTCTCAGCGTGGATTCTCTCAAGTTGAAACGTTCTTTATGGATAAAGCTAGCGAGCGCGGATTCAACGTTATTCCGTTTACGCCGTATGAACCAGGCGTCTGCTGTGCGGTTTCCCTTAATTCGTTTGTCATCGATCCGCTTGGTAGACTTTTTAAATGTTGGGATGAGGTTGGCAAGGGCGAGTGCGCCGTTGGAAATGTTCGAGAAGGTGTGAAAGCTAATTCGAACTATTTGAAATGGATGGAGTATTTACCAAACGACCCAGTATGTGGCGAGTGTGTAATGTTTCCGGCTTGTATGGGCGGATGTCCCCACGCCGCGATGGAGGGCCAGAGAAAATGCGCGAGCGTTAAATTCAATGCCAGGCAGAGAATGCGGTTGGCTTGTAATTATCAATATTCGCATGAGGCAAATCACGATGTTTAGATTTTGGAAGATATATCTCCTCCATAAGCCAAGGCTTTATGTCTATCTGCTTCTCGATGTCTTGTCTCAGCTGTGCAGCCTTGCTGAACCATATCTGTTGGGACTGACTGTAAATGTGCTGGCGGCAAAAAATGTCCTCGGTATTAGTTTGCGGACGCTAGTCTTATGTATTTTCGCGATTGGCGTGGTCGCCATTGTGGGGTCGGTGTTGGCCTATTGGACTTCCCTAATCTATGTCGACCTTCAAGCGCATGCGGGATATCAACTTAACGCTGACACACTTGAACATGTCAAGCGTTTGCCCCGGAAGTTTTTCATCAGATTTGATGCGGGCTATTATAATCAGCAAATCAATCACGATTCAAACGACCTCATAATATTCGGAATAACATCGGCGTCAAATATCATTGGCGGTGTTGCAACGATTATCTGTTCCTTGATTATGTTGATGAATATAAACATTGCGATGGCGATTGCCTGTCTAGCCTGCATCGTTACGGGGGCAGTAGTTTATCGATTGTTTAGCGGGCTGCTGTTCAATCGAGGCTTTGAGTTTCAAGAAAAGACCGCTGCTTTCTATGGGACTCTCCAGAGCCAGCTGGAGAGCGTCTCCTTTCTTCGTCGCCATTCATTATTTGATTTCTATTCCCTGAGGCTGCAGAAGGCTTTCGATGGTCTTTATCCAGCTATATTGGCTAACCAAAAAGCCGGATCACGGTTCGAACTTGCGAATCAGTTGATTTTTTCCTTTGCGCAGTTTTGTTTGCTCGCGATTGGAGGCTGTGAGATTGTCGCAGGTAAAATGCCGGTTGGTTTTCTGCTGACGGCATTGAGCTATTATTCGAGCGCCAATTCTGCTCTGGTGAACTTGCTTTCTTGGGGCAAAAGCTACCAGGCGAGCAAGGTGAGCGCCCAACGCCTTAAGCGCCTTTGGGCAATGGATGAAGATGCGAACGGTTCTGTCCGCATTGGTTCTCCTGTTTCACTTGTGTGCAAGGGCCTGTCGATTTGTCGCCCTGATACCGATCGAATCATAGATTATCCAGAGCTCATCTCGCTTAATCGAGGAGTCTTATACGGCGTGTCGGGCGCAAACGGAAGCGGGAAAAGCACGCTTCTCGATGGCATAGCTGGTCTATATCCCGATGATTGCGTTGGGACTATTGCTTATGACGAGGTTGATTTGAGTCAGATTGATTCTATTAATCTACGCTCGTATGTCGTTGGTATTGCCGAGCAAGAACCTGATATCGTTAACGGAACACTCAGAGAGAATCTGACGCTACTCGCGGGCGATAATTGTCCAATTCTTGAAGTCGGGCGACTTGTAGACCAGTTTGGTCTGACCAAACTGGTCTCAACACTTCCCAATGGTCTTGATGGGGTGCTGGACGAGCAAAACCATAATATATCGGGTGGTGAGAAGCAGAAGATTGCGATTATTCGTGTATTGCTTAAGGACTCACCCGTCATGTTATTCGATGAACCGACGTCGGCTCTTGACGGAGCGAGTAGGTCAGCGTTCATTGATATTCTGCAACAGAAGAAAGAAGATCATATAGTGGTTGTTGTCTCGCATGATCCCGAGTTGCTTGAGGCTTGCGACGAAGTGATTGAACTATAAAAGCTTGTGCATGGCGCTTCGTTGCGGGACTCATTGCCTGTGGATAGCGAATTGCAGCTGATGTGGGCAGTTATCTCAAACATGTATCAGCTTCTTTTATTGACTAATCCCACAACGGCAAACCCGGTCAAACGAACGCTTCAGTACTGAGGCGTCTGTTTGTCTGACAAATTGCTATACTTAATTAAGGAAAGCGTATAGCAAAAGGAGCCACCATGTCTATGTCGATACTAGACTCACGGCCGGTTCAGATGAACGTGCGTATAGATCGTCAGCTCAAAGAGGCAGGAGACGCCGTCCTGACCCATATTGGCATGACGCCGTCACAAGCCGTTCGGACACTTTGGGAGTATCTGGTCGTTAACGGACGCATGCCCTCGAAGGGAGACGCGGCGGCTCCGGTTTCTGACGGAGTGGAGCCCCGGCGCATGGAGTCAAGGGCCGCGCAAGGCAGCCATATCGTTCGCGATTCGTGCCTCAAATACGGCATCCCCATCCCTGAGTTCTCGGGAGACTATGACGACCTCTATGAGGAGGCCATGGCGGAGCGCTATCCCGAGTGGGTGGAACTATGAGCACAGAAGGCGTCCTCAAGCTGTTAATCGATACCAACGTATGGATGGATTATTTTTCTGGCAGGTCCGACCGTACGGCAAATGTCGTCCATCTGATCGAGATTGCCGACGCCTCGGAGCGGATTGCCCTGTTTGCCTCGTCGCTTTCGGTCAAAGACGTTTCATATCTTGTCTCGGCGGCAATCAAGCAGGAGTGCCGAAGAAAGACTGGCTCACTGAGCGATAACGCCATTGCGGCGGCAGACGAAACGGCTTGGGCATGCGTTCGACAGATGCGCGAGCTAGCCCTCATCGCCCCGGTCGGTGCAGACGAGGTCTTCGACTCCTTTGTGTTCAAGTACCACCACAGTGACTTTGAGGACGACCTGATGCTAGGCGTCGCCAATCGCATTGATGCCGATTACGTCGTGACGGGGGATAAAGACCTTATCAAACATACCAATGGCGTATGCATTGACGTTTACCAAGCTCTGAAATTGGTCGGAGAGGGCAAAGGATCCTCGGCATGATACATCTGACCTGCTTTATCTTGATAAAGTGGCGTTTCCCCGCCGTTAGCCGATGATGCAAGGGCGCTCGGCGTTTTCGACTGGTTTATGCACGCAAAGTCTGGGAATATACAAGGCGCATGTCTTACTGTCTAACCAGTTGCGCCAAGGAGGCACCATGGACTACAAGATTACCGGCTACGAGCCCGCCCAGCTGTTCCATTTCTTTGAGGAGGTCAGCGCGATCCCCCGTGGGTCTGGCAACGAGAAGGGCATCAGCGATTTCCTGGTTGCGTTTGCCAAGGAGCGCGGCCTCGACGTGTATCAGGACGAGGTCTACAACGTCATCATTCGCAAGCCCGCTTCTGCCGGCGCCGAGAATGCCCCGACCGTGATGCTGCAGGGCCACATCGATATGGTGTGCGACAAGTTGGGCTCTGTTGAGCACGACTTTACGACCGACGGTATCGACCTGGTCGTCAAGGACGGCGTCCTCACCGCTAACGGCACCACCCTGGGCGCCGACAACGGTATCGCCGTCGCTCTGATGCTCACTGTTCTCAATGACGATTCGATCGTTCACCCCGCCTTCGAGTGCGTATTCACCACCGACGAGGAGACTGGCCTGGTCGGCGCCGAGACGCTCGACAAGTCCCAGATTAGCGCCCGCACCATGATTAACCTTGACTCCGAGGAAGAGGGCGTTGCCACCGTCAGCTGCGCCGGCGGCGTCGTCGTTACCTACACCTGCCCCATCGTGCGCGAGCACAAGACCGGTAGCACCCTCACGCTCGACATCTCCGGCCTGCTGGGCGGCCACTCCGGCAGCGATATCCACCTGGAGCGCGGCAACGGCAACCTCATCATGGCCCGCATCATCGACCGCCTGATGGTTGCCGGCGAGCCCGCCATCGTGAGCTTTAACGGCGGCACCAAGGACAACGCCATCAACCGTGAGTGCAAGGCTGTTCTGGTCTATGCCGACCACGCTGCCGCCGAGGCCGCGGCCCAGATCGCAAAGGGCATCATCGCCGACGTCACTGCCGAGCTCGAGGTCTTCGACCCCGGCTTTACCTGCACCGTCGAGATTGCCGACGACGCCGAGGTCGAGGCCATGGATCAGAAGTCCGCGCTTGCCCTCATCCGCGCCCTGCGTCTTGCCCCTAACGGCGTGATTCGCCGCAACGTCGCCACCGACGGCTCCGTCGAGGTTTCCTCCAACATCGGCGTGGTCGCTACTTCCGACGACCAGGTCAAGATCATGCTGTCCCCGCGCTCCTCGATCACCTCGCTGCAGAACGAGTTCAAGGACCGCCTGCAGACGCTGGCCGATGTCTTGGGCTTCGACGCCAAGTTCGAGTTCGAGTATCCCGGCTGGAGCTATGCCGAGCATTCGCCGGTCCGCGACGTTTTTGTCGAGAGCTATCGCGAGCTCTTTGGCTCCGAGCTGCGCATCGAGTCCATTCACGCCGGCCTTGAGTGCGGCCTGTTTGCTGAGGCCCTGCACGGCCTGGACGCCATCGCCGTGGGCCCGACGCTCTCCGATGTCCACACCCCGGACGAGAGCATGGAGCTCGCTTCTGCCGAGCGCTTCTACGAGCTGCTCATCGACGTCCTCAAGCGCCTCGCTGCGTAAAGGTTACGCTAGCGGCAGTCCGAGCCACGTGCTGGCGGATTGCAAATGACATTACGAGAGGGGGCATCCGAACTTTTGCGACGGGTGCCCCCTCTCTTCTTTTAAGAAATGTGAATTGATTGGCGCCTGGCCCATATCCGCCCTGATGAGGTCGAGGGTGCGCTGGCAGTTTTCGCGGACGGGGCCGAGCAAGTGATCTTGCAGCTCCGCCATGCCGGGCAGATCGGCGTATTCGTCCATGACCTCCTCCATACAGATGGGCACCTCGTAGGCGAGGTCCATCATGGTCGCAAAGCAAAACTTCTCGGATAGACCGGCATCGGTGAGCGCCGTTTCCAGCGCGGGGTCGCCCATACCGTGGTATCGGCGGATAGCACCTGGACCGATGCGCCCCACACGATTTTCGCCGCCAACGCTCATGGCAAGGCGCGCCCGGCGGCGCATACGTTCGTACGCCAAGCCCGATGCGACATCGTACATGGGTGCGAGCGCTGCGTTTGTGCCTTTGCCTAGGATGAGCGAGTAGTTTTTAGCGTGTGCGTCAGGCGCTCCGATAATGGCGTTATAGAACAACATATAGGTAAAAAGCACAAGATTCATGTGGTGGGGGACTGTGTTAATCAGTCGTTCTTGGATGTCTCGTGTGGTTGGTCCTCCGTCGGCGGTGTATTTCTGGCTTGGCAATACACCGAGCGCCTGGCAAAAGTCCTCCTGATGCAGCCTTTCGATATTTCCGCTGCTATTGACCATTCTGTCGTACCGTTCAACGACGAGCGCGGCTTCGTCTTCAAATGTGCAATAGGAGACGTTGGCAGTTGGAATGCCAACACGCCGAGCCGTTTTCATGCAGACGAATTCGTTTAAGGCCTGATGTTTGAACCCAACGACACCATTTTTGAAGATATGGGTAGTGGGGGATGACCCTAGACATTCGCACCATTGGCCATCATGCCAAGCTAGTGCAAATTTGCCTTGGTTGCCGCCCAGGGACCAGCTTTCGTTGGAGCCCATCCATGTTTCTCTTTCGTCATCGCGAATTGCTTTGAGCTTGTGAGCGATTTGAGAATTGGTAAGCGGGCGGTATGCCGAGACCCTGCCGCGGGCGGCGCCTAATTGATCGGTTCGACAAAACTGAACGGCCCCTGCGCAGTCAAGACCGATATGGCACAAGAGGGCGACGGGGTTGTTGGATACAACATCATGATCGGTGGCAATGGCGCGACGCTGCTCTTGACTGTCGGGCAAAAGGCCAAATAGGAACGGGCGAACGATGTTATGGCCATACGTGCGATTGGAAAGCGGCATTGTTAGCGATAGCGGTGCTCCGCGATAGGTTGGGGCGTATGCAAAGCTGCAGAGTCCATGCTCGTCTTGCCGGAGAGTGCCGGCGATTTCGCCACAAATGAGGGTCGCAAGCTCCATTTCTGCCATTTATTTCACAACCTTACAGCCAAAGGAGAGGTCTGAAGTGTCGGTAAGGCCTTGCTCGGCTGCGATTTGGGCCAGCAAGGCACCATAGGAAGATGGCGCTCCTTGTCGAGCGGGTCGTCTGCCTACGCTTGGCTTTGGCAGGGCATTCGAGTTCGCGATGGGGAGGTCCGCTATCGTCGTTGGATGTTCGGAGGGCGATGCGATGGAGTCGTTATCGCTTTGCGCAAAGAGGCCTATGCCGAGTGCGTTAAAGACAGTCAGCAACTTGTCGAGCCGAATACCCGTGGCGTCGCCCAGCTCGAGCGATGCGAGCAGGCGCTCCGAAACACCGGCCATTTTAGCGAGGGCGGCACGGGTGAGACCCTGAGCCTCGCGTGCCTGGCGCACATAGATGCCAGCTTGACGCGGTGTGGTGATGGGAAGGGTATCCATGGCGATCTCCTAACGTGCAGACTTTTGCATATCAGTATGACATGCAAAAGTCTGCACGAAAAGGCATTATGCAAAACTCTGCATGAGACCTCTACATTGACGTTGAGCTTATGAGAGGCGTTTTTTTATATCGCGAGAATCCCCAGATGCTCAAGCAAGATCTTAAGCCCGATGAGGATGAGCACGATGCCGCCCACGATGGTGGCAGGTTTTTCGTAGCGCGCGCCAAAGGTGTGGCCGATCGCTACGCCGGCGACGGAGAAGATAAACGTTGTGACGCCGATAAGCGATACAGCGGGAACGATGTCAACCGAGAGCGCCGCAAACGAGATACCTACGGCTAGGGCGTCAATCGAGGTGGCAATGGCAAGAATCAGATATTCTGCCAGGTCAATCTTTTCGGCATCCTTGCCGTCGCCCCCATCCTCGTCTTCGGTAAAGGCTTCCCACAGCATTTTGCCGCCGATAAAGGCCAAAAGGATAAAGGCGATCCAATGGTCGATGGGTCCGATGATGCCCATGAATTGACTGCCGAGCGCCCATCCGATTACGGGCATGCCGGCCTGAAAGCCGCCAAAGAACAGGCCGAGCACTACGGCGACTTTAAGGTTGATCTTTTTCATGCCAAGGCCCTTGCAGATGGATACGGCAAAAGCGTCCATAGAAAGGCCGATAGCGAGCAACACAAGCTCTGCGAGTCCCATAGTCTGGCTCCCTCTCTGCGGGCGAGCCCGATTACGCGACTACTCCCTCATTTATATGAGACCCGATGCTACCACACGAGCAGTCAAAAGAACCCCGTCCCAAATGAGCTACCTAAGCGGTGTTCGCTCATTCTGTAAGCATCGGATTTCGCGAGCGCCGCGGGGACAAACCGTGAGAAACTATTTAGCGTTTATGGAGCGTATGCGATGGGAGCGATGCCTTGGATAAGAACGAGCTGCAAAAGCGTATGGAACAGGCCATCCGCCTGACGGCACCTGGTCAGCCGATCCGCACCGCCCTCGACATGATCATCGCCGGTCACCTGGGTGCCCTTATCTGCGTCGGCGACACCGAAAACGTGCTCGCTGCCGGTAACGACGGCTTCCCACTCAACATTTCGTTCACCTCGAACCGCCTGTTCGAGCTCTCCAAGATGGACGGTGCCATCGTTATCGACGGCGACCTCACCCAGATCCTGCGCGCCAACTTCCACCTCAATCCCGATCCCTCGCTTGCCACGAGCGAGACGGGCATGCGTCACCGCACTGCCGCTCGCATGTCGGTGCTCACCGATGCCATCGTGATCTCGGTCTCGGCCCGTCGTGCCGTCGTCAACGTGTACGTTCACGGCAAGAGCTATGAGATCCAGCCCGTCACCACCATCATGAGCTCGGTCAACCAGCTCGTCGCCACGCTTCAGACCACCCGTCAGTCGCTCGACCGCTCCCTGCTGCGTCTGACGGCCCTCGAGCTCGATGACTACGTTACGCTCGCCGACATTACCGGGATTTTCTCGAGCTTCGAGATCATGCAGCAGGCAAAGACTGAGCTTAAGGATTGCATTGTCAAGCTGGGCAACCAGGGCAAGCTCGTGCAGATGCAGCTCGAGCAGCTCGCCGGCTCCAGCATGGATACCGAGTACGACCTGATGATTCGCGACTATGCGAGCGATTCCTCCGAGGCCAATGCCGAAAAGATCCGCGCCAACCTGAGCCGCATGACGCCCAAGGACTTGTCCGACCCGCAGCATGTGGCGGCGGTTCTGGGTTACGACGACCTGGACGAGGACTCCGTCATGACGCCGCTGGGCCTGCGCACGCTTTCTCGCGTGTCCGTCGTGCGCGACGGCGTGGCCGAGAAGATCGTCGACGAGTACGGCTCGTTACAGGAGCTCATGGATGACATCAGCGAGGATCCGGAGCGCCTGGGCGACTTTGGCGTCAACAACCCTGCCATTCTTGCGGACTCGCTGTACCGCATGAAGGGCACCAAACAGGGGAACGCATAATGGCGCCCGTATGCGCCGTGGTCGTTGCCGGCGGCAGCGGCCAGCGCTTTGGAAATCCCGGCGGCAAGCAGCTCGTTAACGTGGCGGGCCGTCCGCTCATGAGCTGGTCCATCCGCGCGTTCGATCGGAGCGACAAGGTCGGCCACATCGTCGTGGTTTGCCCTGCCGAGCGCCGTGCCGAGATGCGCCGCCTGGCCATCGACCCGTTTGACTATGACACGCCCATCAGCTTTGCCGATGCCGGCGATACCCGTCAGGATTCCACCCGTGCCGGCGTGCATGCGGTTCCGGCGGGTTTCGAATATGTCGCCATTCACGACGGCGCTCGTCCGCTCATTACCACCGAGGCCATCGATCACGCTATCGACGTGCTTGTGGGCGACCGTTCGCTCGACGGTGTCGTGTGCGGTCAGCCCGCGATCGACACGCTCAAAATCGTCGACGGCGATAATATCGTCGAGACGCCGCCGCGCGAGCTCTATTGGGCCGCACAGACGCCGCAGATCTTTAGCGTCGACGCCATGAAGCGTGCTCACGCCGCAGCTATCGCCGAGGGTTTTATCGGCACCGACGATTCGTCGCTGGTCGAGCGCATGGGCGGACGCGTACGTTGCGTCCAGAGTCCGCGCGATAACCTTAAGGTGACGGTGCCCGAGGACCTGCGTCCCGTAACCGCGATTCTGCTCGGCCGCATGGCCGAGGGAGAGGACCTTCCCCATGTTCAGTAACCTGCGCATTGGCCACGGCTACGACGTCCACCGTCTGGTGGAGGGGCGTCGATGTATCATCGGCGGGGTCGACATCCCCTATGAGCGTGGCCTGCTGGGCCACTCGGATGCCGATGTGCTCGCGCACGCCTTGGCCGACGCCATTCTGGGCGCCTGCCGCGGGGGAGACATCGGCAAGCTATTTCCCGACACCGATCCCGCCTACGAGGGTGCCGATTCGATGGTGCTGCTCGCTCGCGTGATGGACTATGCGCGTGAGCTGGGCTTTGAGTTTGTCGATGCCGATTGCACCATTGCCTGTCAGCAACCCAAGATCACCCCGCACCGCGATGCCATGCGCGCCAACCTTGCCCATGCCCTGGGCGTTGACGTCGAAAACGTGGGTGTCGCCGCCACTACGACCGAAAAGCTCGGTTGGGAAGGCCAGGGCGAGGGGATCGGCGCCTGGGCCGTCTGCCTGCTACAGAAAACCGTTAAGGAGTAACGAATGCGTATCTACAACAGCGCTACCCATAAAAAAGAAGAGTTCCAACCCATCGAGTCCGGCAAGGTTCGCATGTACGTGTGCGGCCCCACGGTCTACGACAACATCCACATCGGCAATGCCCGCACGTTCATCAGCTTCGATGTGATTCGTCGCTGGCTCATCGCGAGCGGCTACGAGGTCACGTTCGCCCAGAACCTCACTGATGTCGACGATAAGATCATCAAGCGCGCCAACGAGCAGGGCCGTACGGCCGCCGAGGTCGCGACGGAGTTCTCGGATAAGTTCATTGGCGTCATGCGCGCTGCCAACGTGCTCGATCCCGATGTACGCCCCCGCGCCACCAAAGAGATCGGCCCCATGATCGCCATGATCAAGACGCTTATCGAGCAGGGTCATGCCTATGCCGCCGATAACGGCGACGTGTACTTTGCCGTGCGCAGCGACCCCAACTACGGCCAGGTCTCGGGCCGCAACATCGACGACCTTATGGTGGGCGCGCGCATCGAGGAGAACGAGGACAAGAACGACCCGCTCGACTTTGCCCTGTGGAAGGCCGCCAAGCCTGGCGAGCCCAGCTGGCCGAGCCCCTGGGGCGAGGGCCGTCCCGGCTGGCACACCGAGTGCGCCGCCATGGTGCACCGCTACCTGGGCACCCCGATTGACATTCACGGCGGCGGCTCCGACCTTGCCTTCCCGCATCACGAGAACGAGTGCGCCCAGGCAACCTGCGCCTGGCACCAGGGCTTCTCCAACACGTGGATGCACACGGGCATGCTGCTGGTAGACGGCGAGAAGATGTCCAAGTCGCTCGGTAACTTCTTTACGCTGGCCGAGGTGCTCGAGCAGCACTCTGCCGCGGCCCTTCGCCTGCTGATGCTGCAGACGAGCTATCGCTCGCCGCTCGACTTCTCCTGGGAGCGCCTGGAGGGTGCCGAGAACTCGCTCACGCGTATCGCCGGCACGGTCGAGAACCTGCGTTGGGCTGCGAACCACGCGACGACCGATGCCGATGCGGCTGCCGCCGAGGCGTTTGTCGCTAAGGCCGCCGAGACTCGCGCCGCCTTTAAGGAGTGCATGGACGACGACTTTAACACCGCCGGTGCCATGGGTGCCGTCTTTGGCTTTGTCACCGAGTGCAATCAGTATCTGGAGCAGGCGGGCGATGCTGCCGACAAGGCCGCAGTCCTGGCAGCCGCTGATACGCTGACCGAGCTGCTCGATACGTTTGGCGTCGAGCTCCCCGAGCCCAAGGTCGAGTTGCCGCTGGGCCTGCTGGGCGTTGCCGCTGGCCTGGTTGCCTACACGGGTGACGATGTGGACGAGGCGGCTGCCAAGATTCTCGAGGCTCGCGCCGAGGCCCGTGCCGCCAAGAACTGGGATTTGGCAGACGCCATCCGCGATCAGCTCAAGGACCTGGGCCTGACGATTGAAGATACCGCCGCCGGCACCCGTATTAAGAGTCTCTAGTATTTGTCGACCGTTCGAGGTGCGGCAGATTGCCTTGAAAGAGGAGGGCATAGACCTGGTGGTCATGCCCGACGATTGAAAGGCAAGGTGCCGTGGCTCGGACGGTCGATTCTTGTTCGTTATTTATTTAAGGAGGCCGTCCTATGGCCGACAATCGCAAGCGTGCGCCTCGTGGCGGCAAGCAGGCTGCTTCTGGCTCGCGTCCGATTCGCCGCAATGATCACGCTGCCGCTCCCAAGGGCCAGCGCGATCGCACCCAGGCTGCGCGTCCGCAGCGCGATCGCAACCGCGACGCTGTCCAGGCTCCCAAGGGCGAGTTTATCGAAGGTCGTCGTGCTGCCGCCGAGGCGCTGCGCACTGGTTTTCCCATCAAGTGCGCGCTCATTGCCGAGGGCGGGGAGCGCGATGCCGCCCTGTCGCGCCTGGTCGATGACCTCAACGCCGCGGGTGTCCGCATTAAGTACGTGCCGCGTGCACAGCTCGATGCGCTGTCGAGCCATGGCGCTCACCAGGGCATCGCGCTCGAGGTGGGCAACTTCCCCTATGCTGATGTTGCCGATATTCTCGACCGCGCAGGCGAGGGTCCGGCACTTGTCGTGGTGCTCGACCATGTGACCGACGACGGTAACTTTGGCGCTATCGTGCGCTCCGCCGAGGTCGTGGGCGCCGCGGGCGTCATCATCGCCAACAAGCGCGCCGCCGGCGTGACCGTGGGCAGCTACAAGACCTCTGCCGGCGCCGTCATGCACCTGCCCATTGCGCAGGTTCCCAATATCGCCCGTGCACTCGATGACCTCAAGGCCGCTGGCTTTTGGGTGGGCGGTGCCTCCGAGCACGCCGAAGGCAGTTGCTGGGATACTCCCTTCGAGGGTCGCGTGGCGCTCGTCATGGGGTCCGAGGGCGATGGCATCTCGCGCCTGGTGCTCGAGAAATGCGACTTTTTGACCAAGCTTCCCCAGCGCGGCATGACCGAGAGCCTCAACGTTGCCCAGGCAACGACGGCGCTATGCTTTGAGTGGTTACGTCGCAACGCCGGCGAGCTCATGGGGGAGGAGTAGCGCATGTCCAAGAAGAACCGCGCCAAGTCCAAGGCCAAGCGTTTTGGCGAAGGCTCGGCCAAGCCGATTGTCTCGGCCGCGACCTATGGTGTGGGCGGCAATGCGTTTGCGCAGGCCATCGCCGATCCGGTCTCGACGGTGCACTCTAATAAGCCCGAGCTGTTAGTGGTCGACGGCTACAACGTGATTCACTGCACGCCGCGCTACGAAAAACTCGTGTACGACCATTCCGACGACCCGTATTCCAGCGACGTTCACGATATGGCGCGCACCGCCCTCATCAACGACGTCGCCGCCTTTGCCCAGGGCCGCTACGAGGCCGTGATCGTGTTCGACGGCGCGGGCAATATCTCCAGCGAGCGCCCCAACCTGCCGGCCCGCGGCGTGCGCATCGAGTTTTCGCCGACGGGCGTCTCTGCCGATACCGTGGTGCAGAAGCTCTGCATCGAGGCACGTGAGGAGGGCCGCGCGTGCTCCGTGGTATCGAGCGACGGCACAATCCAGGCCGTCGTCATGGGCAAAGGTGTTACGCGCATTTCGAGCCGCATGCTGGTGGACGAGATCAAGCAGATCGATAACGACGTACACGAGGCAGAGGAAGCTCCGCAGATCAAGATGACCCTGGGCAGCCGCCTGAGCCCCGAGGCACTGGCCAAGCTCAAGGCTCTGCGCGGGAGGTAGGGGAGTTGGCGGAGCGATGCTGTCTCGCTAACTCCATTCAGCGATGTCGATCATTCTTTCGAGGCGCCATGTTAGCGCCTCTTTTAGATAAGGCAGTCTTGCTGTAAGAGCGTCGTTTTTGGATAGGATTTCGATTGCCTCGTCAACGAAACCCTCGAGCTTGTTGCCGTCAAACCAGCCCATGTCCTCGACGAGCAACATTTGTTTGGCGGGGCTTGAATGAAATTGTGCACTGGTAAAACTGTGCTCTCCCGCCCTAAGCTCCTCTAGTGATATGTTGCACCAGAGTGATGAGCCCGAATCGAAGATGGGGGCTGGTCTGCAGACCAGTGAGTTGACGTTTCGCACGAGGCCGAAGTTGCGCCAATGACGATCGTAGTTAGCAATGATGTCATCGCATACGATCATGCGGTCAAGGGCGCCTTTTATATCTGTCGCTCCAAGCTCCTCGCAGTTTGCTACATACCGTTCGTAATCGGTTAGTCGCTCGTCTGCATTTGCATGCTGGTTTACATAGAACGCAGGGACATATTCTTCTTCGTCAGTTAAGAAGACGTTGCATGTGCTCAAGGCAGAAGTACCCGCGCCTTCGAGCGAATAGGGTACATAATCGCAAGCGTTTAGGATGCGACGGTGAAGTGCGGTCGCCACCATCTCGTTATAGGGTTCCTGGTTTAGATGCGCACCTGCCTTGTGGAGGATTCGACGGTCACCCTCGCATGTCCAGTACTTTTGAAGATTGCCGTCCGAGGTGTTGTCGGGCTTTGCGGCAGCCGCCTTGCCCTCTGGGGCGAAGGGCGCGATGGACAGAGAGACGTCGTCAAAAGCATTATTGAAGAAATTGATATCCTCCCACGCGAGACCGGAGTCTTGGGGCCTAATCCAATACTGGTCGGATAAGGAGAGGCCAAGATTTCGCTGGATGAGTTCATCGGGAACATCGACTGCGGCTTCTGCAAGCAGGGAGGCTAGTCCAATGCGTGCGAGCGGGATACCGCGGCCTCGCCACCAAATGCGGAAAGAGTCGAGCGACACGGGACTATTGGGGCCAAGTACTCCAATAGGGGCGTGGATGTAATCGATGTCGGCACCGATGTGGGTAAAGTCTTTTCGCGATGTGCTGTAGACCAGCTGGGCCACTTCGTGCGTGCGGTTCATGAGGGTGAATGCGATCTCGCTCTTACCGTGGCCGCGGCGGGGACGTCCCCCCGTTTTGGTCACGGAGCAGAGTCGCGTGTCGACGCTGCCTTTGTCGATAAGCCACACGCCAGAGGCCTTTCGGGCGGTCAGCGCGCCGTTCTTAATGAGCTCCTGCACTCTGCGCGGGGTGATGCCGAGCAGCTCGGCTGCTTCCTTTGTAGTCAACATCGCGAAACCCTTCGCCAAAACGAATAGTTTAATATAGTCAATTGTAATTGAAACTATTCGTTTTGACGAATGGTTTTAAGATTGAGGGCGAACTGACAGAAATGAACGGGCCTGGTACCTGTTGTTGCTGGATTTTGCATATTTGTATAACGCCGTGCGGCCTGTTGCGCCCCGTCCGCAATTCCTTTATTCTTAACAGGCTTCGCGCGAAAGCGCCAAGTGTGCCAGTGTGGCGCAACGGTAGCGCAACTGATTTGTAATCAGTGGGTTGCAGGTTCGATTCCTGTCACTGGCTCCATGAGTTTTCGCAGGTCGGGGGCCGTATGGCTCCCGATTTTGCGTTTTCATGCAACAGCTGATGCAACAAACATGCAACAATTAAATCGGAATTGCATTTATGTGTGTTTTGTGACCGATGTCCAATGTCAATAAATGCGTGCAATGAAGCGGGAAAAGCCAAGCTTACAGTTGCTGTCTCCATTAGAGTTTTGGGCTTTGTGTCTCCAGCTGGGATAGGGCGGAAAGTGACCAAGGTGCCGAGAGCTCCGATGCTGCTTCTCGAAAGATTGCGCACCGTGCACGATTCTCTTTCCTGTAGCCCATGGGTATTACTATGGTCTAGATTTAATTCGGCGCGAGAAGTCAAGAGCGACAAGGGCTTCCCGTCGTTTGTGAGCAAGGCGATTGAAAGGACTCATAATGATTAATAGCGTAGAGGACCCAACGGTTGCCAATATTCTGTCGACCGATATGCTAAAAATCTATGACATTCCTCGTTACCAGCGCGAATACACTTGGAATCAGCGCGACTGGGCGAATCTCTATGATGATATCACCCAAAACGACGCTGGCTACTTCCTGGGCTCGTTTATTGTCGTGAACGGGACTGTGGATTCCAAGAGGGATACCATTCACTATGAAGTTATCGATGGCCAGCAACGTCTGACGACGCTCAGCCTTTTCCTTGCCGCTGTCTATGCTCGCATCATGGAACATAAGGATTCTATCGATGGCGACATGATGTTGGACGATATCCGACCCCTGCGCAATCGTCTGATCTTGAAATCTGACAAGTCAAAGACACGTGTTATTCCTCAGGTCCAGAATCATAACCTTGAGGATTACCGCTGGATCTTGAAGGAGCATATCGGCCTAGATGCGGTTATGCAGAAGCCGAAGTTCCTCGGTCTGAGAAAGATGTCTAAGGCATTCAACTATTTTTACGATCGACTGGGTGAGGACGTTGAGGGCAGGGACGGAATCGAGTGCGTTCGCTGCCTGCTTGATATCTGCAGGTTGGTGTGCTCGGCGGTCGTGGTTCAGATTACCGTCGATAGCCATGCTGACGCCTACACCTTGTTCGCGTCCCTTAACAACCGTGGTGTTCCCTTGAGCGCCGTCGACCTCATCAAGAACATGCTTCTTGGCAAGGTTGCCGGGGTGGATGACGAGCAGCTCGACTATTACTTTGAGCGCTGGCAGGAAGTGCTCCACAATCTCGGCGATGACTACAAGACGCAGGAGCGCTTCTTCCGCCAGAACTACGACGCCTTCCGCCGGGAGGTGAACAAGCCATTTATCGGCGAATCTGGTTCCCAACTCCCTCTCGGTTCTGTTGCCACGCGTTCCAACCTTCTGAAAATCTACGAGAAGCGGATGGAATCTGATGACGGCGCCCTTAAGGTGTTGGACGAGCTGACCGAGAATTCCGCACTCTACTCGAAGATCATTGGGCTCGATCAAGAGAGCCCGGATTCCGAGCTTTCGCATCAGCTTTTGGAGCTTTCGAGAGCGCAGGGCGTCGCATCTTACCTGATGCTGCTGTTCCTCTTCAAGAAACAGGACCAGTTGGAGCTAAAAGATGAAACCCTCGCGCTTCTTGTTAAGCTCCTCGTCTGCTTCTTTGTTCGACGCAGTCTCACCGATACGCCTCCCACACGTGACCTAGAGAGACTCTTCATCAGTATTTGCGAGAGCCTCGAAAGCGAGGGTCTCAAGGGCATTGCAGCCGCGGAGTACATCAAGAAGCGCCTCGTCGACGTGTCTGCCAGTGACGCTTCCTTCAAAGAACGTCTTGAGGGGCCGATTTACGACGTCAATCCCGATATGACGCGCTACATCCTTACTGTTATTGCATCTCCGAGCGTTACGAAAGAGATGAAGCCACTTTGGGATCGATACGCCTCCGGAAACTACGTCTGGACAATCGAGCACATCTTCCCTCAGGGCAAGAACATTCCAGATGAATGGGTGAAGATGGTTGCGGACGGCGACATGTCTAAGGCGATTGAGGTGCAGGAGAAACAGGTCCACACGCTTGGAAATCTAACCATTACCGGATATAACTCAAAGCTGAGCAACATGCCCTTTGTGACCAAGCGAGACCGCAAGGATGTCAACGGGGCGAATGTCGGATACCGCAACGGGTTGAACCTGAACGACGAGTTGGTAAACACGGATACCTGGACCAGCGAACAGATTCAGGAGCGCACAGACAAGCTCGTTGGACTCACTTTGAAAGCTTTTGACTTTGACGAGATTGAGTTCTAGTGACCGCCAGCCAATACGTGGGGACATTCGGCCCAAACGATTCAATCTCAATCTGTAACATCTAGACCGGCATTTCTCTTCAAGCTGTTACAGATTGAGATGTTAAGACGGGTTGGCCGATAACATCTTGATCTGTAACACGAAGAGGCCGAAAACCGTTCTAGCTGTTACAGAATGAGACGTAAGCTGGGGTCTCTGCGTAATATCTCGATCTGCAACAGATAGGGGAGAAAATGTTCTCTAAATGTTACAGATCGAGACAAAGGCCGGGCCGGCCCCAGTCATCCTGGTCGAGCGAGAATTTTCGGACGAACGGGTGTGGAAAATCTTCCGCTTAGTGAATGAGCGTGGATAATCTGCCACTTTGGACTCGATGGCACGGCAAAGTGGAAGACAATCCACGCTCGATTTTGCCTGGGAAGAGCAATCTTCTGTCAGGGAAGCCCGATCTCGACCTATATATAGGTGCAAATGAGTCGTTATCGAAGTAATATTCTGCAGGCTCACTCCACTACGCCAAAGTGTTCCCTCGGGAAATGTCACCGCTATATGCAAATTCACCGTCCTTCATATCCAAACTCAGCAAAACCGCAGGTCAAAAGCATATAGATACGCCCGGCACCGTGTATCTAGAGGTTTTCGTTGACAGCCCCCAAGGTGGCATCGTATTATCTTCTTCGTTCGCGGGGGCGGCGGTCCAAAAGACCAAAGGACCTGCGGATACTTGAACGATTGGGAGTTTGCCCGAGTGGTTAATGGGGACGGGCTGTAAACCCGTTGGCTCTGCCTACATAGGTTCGAATCCTATAGCTCCCACCCGTCAAGTGCCTGTATAGCTCAGTCGGTAGAGCACTTCGTTGGTAACGAAGAGGTCACCAGTTCAAGTCTGGTTGCAGGCTCCATCCGGCGGTGTAGCTCAGTTGGTTAGAGCACACGGTTCATACCCGTGGCGTCACTGGTTCGAATCCAGTCACCGCTACCATAGGTAACACGGTGGCTTCTCAATAGTATGTTGAGAGGCCACTATGGTATAAAGGCAAAGTCCCGTCCGGGGACGACCTGTTTAGAGGAGGGCTTTATGGCCAAAGAGAAGTTTGAGCGCACTAAGCCGCATGTTAACATCGGCACCATTGGTCACGTCGACCACGGCAAGACCACGCTGACCGCTGCCATCACCAAGGTTCTCTCCGAGACCGAGGGCTGCAAGGCTGACTTCACTGCGTTCGAGAACATCGACAAGGCTCCCGAGGAGCGCGAGCGCGGCATTACGATCTCCGTCTCCCACGTCGAGTACGAGACTGCTGCCCGTCACTACGCTCACGTTGACTGCCCGGGCCACGCTGACTACGTCAAGAACATGATCACCGGTGCTGCTCAGATGGACGGCGCTATCCTGGTCATCGCCGCTACCGACGGCCCCATGGCTCAGACCCGCGAGCACATCCTGCTCGCCCGTCAGGTCGGCGTTCCCTACATCGTCGTCTTCCTGAACAAGTGCGACATGGTCGACGATGACGAGCTCATCGACCTCGTCGAGATGGAGACCCGTGAGCTCCTCTCCGAGTACGATTTCCCCGGCGATGACATCCCCGTCATCCGTGGTTCCGCTCTGGGCGCTCTCGAGGGCGACGCCAAGTGGATGGACGCCATTCGCGAGCTCATGAACGCTGTCGACGAGTACATCCCGACGCCTGCTCGTAACAACGACCTCCCCTTCCTGATGGCTGTTGAGGACGTTATGACCATCTCCGGCCGTGGTACCGTTGCTACCGGCCGTGTCGAGCGCGGTGAGCTCAAGCTCAACGAGCCCGTCGAGATCGTCGGCATCAAGGATACCCAGAACACCGTTGTCACCGGTATCGAGATGTTCCGTAAGTCCATGGACTTCTGCGAGGCTGGCGACAACGTCGGTCTGCTGCTCCGCGGCATCAAGCGTGAGGACATCGAGCGCGGCCAGGTTCTCTGCAAGCCCGGTTCGGTTACCCCGCACACCAAGTTCACCGGCGAGATCTACGTTCTGACCAAGGAGGAGGGCGGCCGTCACACCCCGTTCTTCGATGGTTATCGTCCTCAGTTCTACTTCCGTACCACCGACGTTACCGGTACGGTCAAGCTCCCCGAGGGCACCGAGATGGCTATGCCTGGTGACCACATCACCATCGAGGGCGACCTCATCCACCCGATCGCCATGGAGGAGGGCCTGCGCTTCGCTATCCGCGAGGGTGGCCACACCGTCGGTTCGGGCATCGTCTCCACGATCATTGAGTAAATTAGCTCTTTGATATAGCTGACTTAGAGAACCCGGCACTTATATGGGTGCCGGGTTCTTTTCTGCAATGGATATTGAGCCGTTGCTGGTGTCGAGAGGATCGATAATGGTCCTGGTCGCACCCTCGATTAGCTCTCGTTGGCTTCATTGATGTGTTCCAAATATGAATGGATCCACCGAGAACCAATTGATTCGAGGTTTTCGTTGACAGCACTTACGTGGAGCTGATAAAGTAACAACTCGTGCCCGTACGGGGCGGAAATGAAAGGTTCAGGATACATGCGTACTCTAGTTACTCTTGCGTGCACTGAGTGCAAGCGCCGCAACTATACGACCACCAAGAACAAGTCGACCATGCCTGATCGTATGGAGATCAAGAAGTATTGCCCCTGGTGCCGTCACCACACGCTGCACAAAGAGACTCGCTAGTCTCTAGTCACATACGCCAGTAGTTCAATTGGTAGAGCATCGGTCTCCAAAACCGAGTGTTGAGGGTTCGAGTCCTTCCTGGCGTGCCAGTCATTATTCCGTAAGCTCCCACTTGGGGGCTTACGGTTTACTCATGTATAAGCGCATTGCGCGGAGGTAACCCAAATGGCCAACAAGAAGAACAAGAAGAAGGCTCAGCAGCAGGCGCCTGCCAACAACGCTGCCGCCAACTCCAAGGTTGAGGCCAAGAAGGCCGTTGCCAAGAAGAACGAGAAGGCTGCGAAGTCCAGGAAGAACGAGAAGCCTGGTTTCTTCGCCCGCACCAAGAAGTATTTCGCCTCGGTGAAGTCCGAGATGAAGCGTGTCACGTGGCCCGATAAGAAGGAGCTCGTGAACTACTCGGTCGTCGTTTGCGCTTCTCTGATCGTCGTCGGCGTCGTCATCGCTCTGCTCGATGCTGGCTTTGGCGAGGCTCTTGCTCTGTTCTCTGGATTGAGGGGCTAAACCATGTCTAAGCGTTGGTACGTCGTTCACACTTACTCTGGATACGAGAACCGTGTTAAGTCCGATCTCGAGCATCGAATCGAGACTATGGGCATGCAGGACCGTATCTTTGATATCGAGATTCCTATGGAGCGCGTCACCGAGATTAAAGAGGGTGGCAAGCGCGAGACCAAGGATTCCAAGATCTTCCCGGGTTATGTCCTGGTCCGCATGGAGATGGATGACGATGCTTGGACGTGTGTTCGCAACACGCCTGGCGTCACCGGTTTCCTAGGCGGCAACGGCAAGCCCGCTCCGCTTTCCCGTGACGAGTATAACAAGATGACTCGTCGTCCCGGTAAGGGCGATTCGCCCAAGCGCACCTCGGTTGATATTCAGGTCGGCACGTCCGTCCGTGTCACCGATGGCCCGCTTACCGACTTTGATGGCAAGGTCTCCGAGGTTAACACCGAGGCTGGCAAGCTCAAGGTCACGCTGATGATCTTTGGCCGCGAGACGCCGGTCGAGCTCGACTTTAACCAGGTCGCTGTCATCGCTTAAGTTTTCGTCCGTTCGCGCGAGCGTGCTTCTTCTGTGACTGCTCATCTCAGGAGTGCTTCTAACACGTGCGTGCTTACGATATAGCAAGTACTTCACACTCGTGATTCGAAAGGAATGACCATGGCTGAGAAGAAGGTTGCCAACGTCATTAAGCTCCAGATTCCTGCTGGTGCAGCTAACCCCGCTCCTCCCGTCGGCCCCGCCCTGGGCGCTGCTGGAGTGAACATCATGCAGTTCTGCCAGGCCTTTAACGCCGAGACGCAGGACAAGAAGGGCGACATCATCCCCGTTGAGATCTCTGTCTACGAGGATAAGTCCTTCTCCTTCATCACCAAGACCCCGCCGGCGGCTCACCTCATCAAGAAGGAGCTGAACCTTAAGTCTGGTTCCGCTAAGCCCCAGGCCGACAAGGTTGGTCAGCTCTCCCAGGAGCAGCTCACCAAGATCGCCGAGATCAAGATGCCGGACCTCAATGCCAACGACATTGACGCCGCCAAGAAGATCATCGCCGGTACCGCCCGTTCCATGGGCGTCACCATCGCTGAGTAGCGATTTCTTATGGTAACGACGGGTGCTCCGACCGGGGCGCCCGTTAAATGTGTGCAATAGGGCACACGATACGATGTGGGAGGGCTCACGCCCGTTTAACCACAGGAGGTAATGCACATGGCTAAGCATGGTAAGAGCTATAACGCCGCTGCCGAGAAGATTGACCGCGCCACGCTCTACACCCCCCTTCAGACTTGCAAGCTCATTAAGGAGCTCGACACCGCCAAGTTCGACGAGACCGTCGAGGCCCACTTCCGTCTGGGCATCGATACTCGTAAGGCTGACCAGAACATCCGTGGTTCCATCTCCCTGCCCCACGGCACCGGCAAGACCGTTCGTGTTGCCGTCTTCGCCGAGGGCGAGAAGGCCCGCGAGGCTGAGGCTGCCGGCGCCGACATCATCGGTTCCGACGAGCTCGTCGCCCAGATTCAGAAGGGCGAGATCAACTTCGACGCCGCTATCGCTACGCCTAACATGATGGCCAAGGTTGGCCGCATCGGTAAGATCCTTGGTCCCCGTGGCCTCATGCCGAACCCCAAGCTCGGCACCGTGACCATGGACGTCGCCAAGATGGTCTCCGAGCTCAAGGCTGGCCGCGTTGAGTACCGCGCCGACCGCTACGGCATCTGCCACGTGCCCCTGGGCAAGAAGTCCTTCTCTGAGCAGCAGCTCGTCGAGAACTACGCTGCCCTGTACACCGAGATTCTGCGCGTCAAGCCCTCTTCCGCTAAGGGCAAGTACGTCAAGTCCATCTCTGTGTCTTCCACCATGGGCCCTGGCGTCAAGGTCGATCCCGCTGTCCAGCGTGACTTCCTGGCTGAGTAACTAACAGTTACTGCCTGAGCAAAGCAAGCATTGCTAAAGAAACCCGGTTCTGCCTCGTACAGGACCGGGTTTCTTGCTATCTCGGGCCAAAACCACCACAAAGGTGCTTGTCCCCTTTGTAGTGGCTACCAGGGTGTTCTGGCGGTAGAGGACTCGATGGCCTCGTGGCGCTTGAGCTCACGGCGCATGGTTTGCGAGTTGAGCCAGGCTGCCTGCCAGCCACGGATGGGGTAGCGCGCTTCGTCTAGTTCAAACTGCGTATAGCCGCAGGCGTTGATGATCGTTGCCCCGCATGCGTGCTGACGTTCGCGTTGAAAGTCGCAACCATAGCATTGGTGCACATGCCCGTGCACCATGTAGTCGGGATTCCAAGACTCGAGCGCCGTGTTAAAGCATTCGAATCCTCGATGTGGCAGATCATCCAGATCGCCCATGCCGGCGGCGGGCGCATGGGTCAGCAGGATGTCGCAGCCGCCGACCATCCTCACTTTGCGTGACAGCTTGCGCACGCGCCTGGCCATCTCGCGCTCGGTATACATGTTGGCACCGTCTCGGTAGCGCATGGAGCCGCCAAGCCCCGCAATGCGGACGCCACGATACACGTACACGGTGTCTTCGACACAGATGCAGCCACCCGGTGCATGACGTGCGTAGCGGTCATCGTGGTTGCCGCGCACGTAGATGAGCGGCTTGTTGATGACGGTGACCAAAAACTCAAGATAGTCTGGGTCCAAGTCGCCAGCGGACAAAATCAGGTCGATACCCTCAAAGCGTTCCTTACGAAAACACTCCCATAGGCATCGTTCTTCGGTATCGGCTACGGCAAGGATCTTCATAGGGCGGTAACTCCCGGCTCATCGTCGAGCTGCGGTATCGTGCCCACCACGTTGTCGGCCAGCCAGTCCATCTCGACGATTTGCGTGCTCGGCAGTGGGGGAAAGCCCTCGATCTGCACCACGCCGTCTTGGCTGTGGAGCTCGCCGCCAAATGGATTAATGGAGCCTTCGACGATGCCATTGCGGAGCAGCTGAACAAGCTTGCGCGTCTGATAGGGCAGGCCCGGAGCGTAGCGAATGTCGATGACGCCTGAGCTCATGCCGTACCAGTAGTTGACGGCGCGAACCTGGCTGTCGTCACTGGTCTCATCCCAGGTGCCATGCAGCAGGCTTCGTACGATAAGCTCGTAGTATCGGCCCCAGTTCCATACCGGCATGGCAATGCCGGCGACCTTGCCATCGACCAGGCGGTGGAGTCCGTAGGCCGTGGGGTCTTCGAGCGACTTTGACATGTCGGCGCCGGTCATGACGCTCACGCCTTCGCGGCACATGGCTTCGGCAAGGCCGCCGGCGGGCACATCGCCCCAGGTGAGGATTACCTGGGCGCGCGGGTCGAGCAGTGAGGCGCCGATGGCAAAGGCATTGATCTCGCTGAGCGCACCCGATGCGAAGACTGACGCATGGTAACCGATGCGGTGGTTGTCCGCCATGCTGGCGGCAAGGGCGCCCAGGAGAAACTTGGCCTCGTACATCTTGCCAAAGTACGAACGGACGCTTTGGTGGGGAAGGCCGATAGAGCAGTTGAGGAACCGAACCTGGGGATACTCGACGGCAGCCCTGAGCGTGTATTCCATCAGGCGGTGTGAGGTCGAGAAGATGACGTTGTCTCCATGTTTGACAGCGGTTTCCACGGCGGCGTAGAACACGTCCGGATCGTGGCAGTCCTCGAATGCCTCGGTGCGCACGATACCGCCAAAGTGCTCATCGAGATACTGACGCCCTTGGTCGTGCAGGCTGTCCCAGCTCGACGTCGCACAGGGGAACTCATGGATAAAGGCGATGCGCAGGGGGTTGGCCGCCGAATAGACGGTCTTGCCCATAAAGAAGTTGAGCACACCGGAAGTGGACTTGGCGGGCGTCTCCTCCTCGTCGACGCTCGGTGCCTCGACAAGATCGACCTTCTCCTCATCACTTTTGCCGGCAATGACCAGCTCGCGCCAAATCTTGCACAGGCGGTTTACGACGATGTCCGTCGGCGTGTCCAGCAGGCGGTCCTGGTTGTACACATTGAGGTAGACGAGCATGGCGTCGGCGGGCGTAATGTCCAGGTGGTCGCCGCCTGCGCGAAGGTAGGCGCGCTTAAAGAGCAGGAAAGTGTGGCGCAGGTAGTCGACCTTTTTCTGCGGCCATTTTTCGATAAGGTTCTGGCCGAGCATCTTGGCGAGCGTCTCGTAGCTTCCCTCACGCGAGAACTCGATCTCGTATAGGGGGCAGACGCGCCAAAACGCGCAGAACTCGCCATAGAGGCGGCTTTCGACGGAATCCCATTTTCCGGGATAGAGGCGGGTGACCTTGGCCGAAACCGTCGGGGCGTCCAGGAATTTGAGGACACTGACGCGCTTGTTGCCCTCTTGGACGTAAAACCGATGCATGAACTCGGTGACGATGATGGGGTCGCGATAGCCCTCGGTCACCTGGATGTCGTAGAGGTTGGACCACTTGCGGGCGAACTCGGTGTTAAACGGCAGCAGGGGCATAAAGTTGCACGAAAAGGCAGACTGACGGCCCTTAGTAACCGTGCCGACGACCATTTCGAGCGGAATATCCCGCAGACCGACGCTCTCTCGCTGACCTAAGGGGAGCTGAGCAACCAAACTGTCGAGGTCCGTGAGGTACGGATGCTCGCTTTGACTAATGGCGCGTCGACGTCCTTGCTCGCCGCGCTTGCGTGCTTGACGATAGGCCTCTTCCATGGTGTCTACTCCCTTAGTCGTTTAAACAACGATATGAACCATGGTACCACGATGCGAAACCACCACAAAGGTGCCTGTCCCCTTTGTGGTGGTTTTAGGCGATGATGGGGGCGATGGCGCGGATGCAGGCGTCGGCTGCCGTGAAAGTGGTGTTGTCGTCGCTGACGATAAAGATGATCTTGCCCTTGATGCCAAAGTCGCCGATCTCGCTAAAGAGCACGTAGGGCTCCTTGTCAAAGTCAGAGATGGGAAGCACCGCGGCCTTGGTGGCGTCGGTAAGCTCATCTGCCAACGCATCCAGTGAAACCCACTTGGACGTGTCCTTGACCGCGACGGGGACGGCCACGCGCCCAAAGGGCATGAGGTGCACGAGCGTGTTCTTGGAAATGTTGGAGTTGGGGACGATGATGGTCTGCCCGCAGGCGTCCTCGATGGTCGTATGGCGCCAGGTGATGTCTTGGACCACGCCCGACACGCCGCCGACCTCGATATTGTCGCCGGGCTTGATGATGCCCATAAAGGTCACCTGCATGCCGCCGATGAGGTTTGAAAGCGTGTCCTGAAAGCCGAGTGAGATGGCGATGCCGCCGACGCCAAGAGCGGCGACGAGGGCGTTTGCGTTAACGCCAAAGCAGTTGTCGAGGATAAAACTGCCGCCGATCGTCCATATGACGGCGCGCGCGATGTTGATGAAGATGCTGGATGAAGGGAGTGGGTTATCGTCGCGGTTAAGCAGGTGGCGCAGGGTCTTGGACGCGACTTTGGCGGCAACGGCGGTGCCGATAGCCAAGATACCTGCCCAGATGATGTTGTGGACCCATCGTTGTGCAAAGAAATGAAGAATTGGCTCAAACAATTCCATGTAGGGAAACCTCCTCATGATCGTTCAACCATGATACCCACCAAGAAGCCCGCCCGATCAAATTTGGACGGGCTTCTGTGCTCGATATAAGGTTTGTACGGCGAGGCTGCAAGGCCTGGCGGTGTAGCTTAGCGGCGGCGCTTCCAGATCAACGCGGTGGCTAGCGCAAGGCGGGGGAGTCTTTTCATGGCAGTCTCCTTAGTCCTTAACAAAAACCACCACAAAGGTGCCTGTCCCCTTTGTGGTGGTTTTCTAGGTCGTTAGCTCAGCAGCATGCGGTCGTTGGCGAGCTCGCCGCCCGAGACCTCCTCGAACTTCTGCAGCAGGTCGGCCACGGTGAGTGACTTCTTCTCATCGCCCGCCACGTCGTAAATCACGTGACCCTCGTGCATCATGATCAGACGGTTGCCCAGACGAATGGCGTCGTTCATGTTGTGCGTGACCATGAGCGTGGTCAGGTGGTTCTCGTCGACGATCTCCTCGGTCAGGTTGAGCACCTTCGAAGCCGTCTTGGGGTCGAGGGCCGCGGTGTGCTCGTCGAGCAGCAGCAGGCGCGGCTTGGTGAGTGTGGCCATCAGCAGGGTGAGTGCCTGGCGCTGGCCGCCCGAGAGCAGGCCGACCTTGGCGTTGAGGCGTGTGTCCAGACCGAGGTCCAAGCGCTTGAGCAGCTCAACGTACTCGTCCTTCTCGGCCTTGGTGACGCCCCACGAAAGACCGCGACGCTGACCGCGACGCTTGGCGAGAGCCAGATTCTCGGCAATCTGCATGTCGGCTGCGGTGCCGCGCATGGGGTCCTGGAACACACGGCCCAGGTACTTGGCGCGCTGAGACTCGCTCAGACGCGAGATGTCGGTGCCGTCGAGCTCGATAACGCCCGAATC
>CABRZN010000012.1 GCA_902475445.1 uncultured Collinsella sp. | reverse complement strand
CCCCCGCCCCGGCCTGCGGTGGCTTGGTTGCACCGTGTGCTGCAGAAGGGGCTTTGCGCGATGACTAGGGCTGAATAAAAAGTGAGTGTGGGCTCTGTCGTTCGTTCGAACGACAGAGCCCACGTTTTGTATGGGGTCAGCCGGAGAATTCTCATTCGCCGGCTGACCTTTTGGCGCTGAATCCACTGTCCATCATCTATTGCCAGGTCTTCTGGCTAAACAGTTCAATACCCCATCCTTTACCCCACATGGGGTAAAGGATGGGGTATAGCATCTAGCTGGTGTTTTGCTTCGTTTTGCCCCATTTGACCCAATGAATGGGGTTAAGATGGTGCAAAGGATGCAGCTGGTTATTGTGGATGGTGAAAGAATGGCTCTCCCAACGAACATACAAACTCTTTTGAGCGGCGGGGTTGTCGAGTGGGCGAGGATCGAGTTTAAAACCACCTGGGACCCCAAAGCGTCGTTGAAGACCATTTGTGCGTTCGCAAATGACATAGATAACTGGGGCGGCGGCTATCTTGTAATCGGCGTAGCGCAGAAGGATGGTAGGCCTTCGGAGCTTGTTGGCGTGTCCCCAGAGCAGGTCGACGTGTATCTCAAAGACATGCTGAATAAGTGCAAACTCATTCAACCAGCTTATAGCCCTATAACAGAAGTGGCCAAATATGATGGCAAGCTATTTATAGTTGTTTGGGTTCCCGGCGGAAGCGTACGTCCGTACTCGTCTCCGAAGACGCCTACCAAGAGGGGTGGGGACCGTATCTGCTGGATCAGAAAAATGGCTAGTACAATTGAGCCGAGTGATGAGGAAAAACGTGACCTCTATAACCTGGCAAATAATGTGCCCTTTGATGATCGCGTAAACCACTCAGCGGATCTCGCCGATCTTAACATAACGTTGATCAAGGGCCATTTGAAGGAAATTGGCAGCTCATTGTATGAATTGGCTGACTCGATGCTGTTCGGCGAACTGTGCCGAAGCATGAATATTGCGGAGGGTCCCGATGAGTACCTAAAGCCCAAGAACGTGGGACTCCTCTTCTTCTCGATGAATCCGGAAAAATGGTTTCCGTATGCGCAGATAGACGTTGTCGAAATGCCGGATGGCGAAGGCGGAAATAGGATAATTGAGCACACATTTCAAGGGCCAATTCAGCAGCAACTGAGGGATGCCTTGCTCTATTTAAAAAACAATGTAATCGCCGAAGAGGTGATAAAGAAAGCGGACGTTGCGGAATCCGAGCGCGTGTTTAACTATCCATTCGCGGCGCTAGAGGAAACTCTCTCAAACGCTGTCTACCATAAGGGTTACGACTCTCGCGAGCCCATTGAAGTGAGGGTGCTGGAGAATAGAATTGAAATCTTGAGCCATCCTGGCGCGGATAGGTCTATTTCGATTGATGGACTTAAGGAATATCGGGCAGTAAGCAGGCGTTATAGGAACCGACGCGTTGGCGAGTTCCTCAAAGAGCCACATCTTACTGAGGGTAGAAATACGGGGTTTCGGAAAATCTTGCGCTCATTGGAGCAAAACGGTTCACCTGCTCCGCTGTTCGAAACGGATGAAGCAAGATTGTATTTTCTTGTTACTCTTTATAAAAGAGGTGCGTTTGGCCCTGCTCCGAGTGTTGTGTCCTCAAAAAGCACCGGGTTGGTACGGGATAGAAAAAAGAGAATCTTAGAGCTCCTTTCTCAAGATCCAACAATGACGCTTGGAGAAGTTAGAACTCAACTCGGAGTTGGTAAGAGCACGATTGACCGCGATATAAAAGAGCTTAAAAGCGACGGCGTTCTTGAAAGGGAAGGAAGCCGCTCCAAGGGGCGATGGATAGTCTCCAGATAATTTGACTTCGCTATACCCCATCTTTTACCCCACATGGGGTAAAAGATGGGGTATAGCATCTAGCTGGTGTTTTGCTTTGTTTTGTCCCATTTGACACAATGATGGAGTCGAGATGGTGCAAAGGGGTCTGCCTTGTTGGATTTGGTGCTCAAACGAATGGCTACAACGGATGAAGATGAACTCATTTCGCTAATCGACCTCATGAAAGACCTGGGCATAAGTCAAGAAGAACTCGATCAGATGGACGAAGTCGAGTTTGAGGCATGGGACGAAGAGGATTTCTAAACCTAGCAACGAAACGGCTCATCACCCTCCGTTAACCTTTCATCAAAACCAAATCAGCCAACGTATGTCATGGCAATATCCGGTAGGTCCCCGGGTGCCCCGCGGCGGGCTGGGTTATTTAGCTGAGCGACTTTGCGAAACAAGGGGAGCGAAGATAAAAACCCAGCCCGCCGCGGGGCACCCGGAGACCGCAGGGACGGGAGCAGCTATACTACTCTCAGTAGTTAAGGGTCGCGGATCCGCCGCGTCACCGCTCTCAACAGGAGGTCTTTGTTTATGGCAGATCAGAAGCCGGTTGTCGGGATCATCATGGGCTCCAAGTCCGATCTGGGCGTTATGGAAGGTTGCACCGCCGAGCTCGAGGCACTGGGCGTGCCCTATGAGCTCGTCATTGCGAGCGCACATCGCACGCCGGCGAAGGTCCATGAGTGGGCCTCGACTGCTGCCGACCGCGGTATCAAGGTGATTATCGCTGCTGCTGGCAAGGCTGCTCACCTGGGCGGTGTCGTGGCTGCGTTTACGCCGCTGCCGGTCATCGGTGTGCCTATGAAGACGAGCGATCTGGGTGGTATGGACTCGCTGCTGTCGATGGTGCAGATGCCTTCGGGCGTGCCCGTTGCCTGTGTGGCCATCAACGGTGCCAAGAACGCTGCCATTTACGCCACACAGATTCTGGGCGCATGCGACCCCGAGTACCGCAAGGTTATCGAGAAGATGAAGCAGGAGATGGCTGACGCCTAAGCGCTCTGCCAGTCCATTTGCAGCATAAGGAGAGCCATGTCCGACTATCAGGGAAAGCGTTTTTCGGCTTCTCGGATTCCCGATTCAGCCAAGTCGGGAGCAGTCCGCGCACCGCAGCAGGGTCGGACATCCTCTCCTCAGCAGCCGCGCGCGCCGCGCCCCGTGACGCCGGCGAAGCATCGCCGTCAGGATACACCTGATGCATATCGCCCTTCGTCATACAGTACGGCCAAGAAGTTACCTCGCTCTTCGGCGCATACCGCGCCATCGAGCTATACCGAGCCGCCGCGCAAAAAGCGCCGCTCCGTCATTCCCATTCTGCTCATCATCATCGGCATTGGCCTGATCGTTGCCGCGGCCGCCATCTTTATCAACGCGCAGATTGGCTATAAGCAGGCGAGCGAGTCGTATCAAAAAATCGAAAAGCAATATGTGAGCGACAAGGACGCCAGCGGCGTGCCGGTTATCGACTTCAATGCGCTTGCCCAGACAAATCCCGAGGTTGTAGGTTGGATTTACGTGCCCGGCACCAACATCAACTACCCCGTGGTGCAGACCAACAACAACTCCGAGTACCTCAACACGCTGTTCGACGGCACCGCCAATGCCTCGGGAGCCATCTTCTTGGATAGCGACGACACCGCGCCGGGCATGGTGGATCAGCAGACCACGATTTACGGTCATCATATGAATGACGGTTCGATGTTCAACGTGATTTCGGATACGACCGATCAGACGACGTTCGACAGCATGGAATACGTGTACTACATCACGCGCGATGCGACGTATAAGTTGCGCCCGCTGGCGACCAAGGTGGTCGAGGACACGTATGCCAAGGCGCGCACGCCCAACTTTGAAGGCGATGACGGACTGAAGAGCTATCTGTCCGAGATGCTCGACGGTGCTTCTGCCGTGGCGAGCGACGCCACCGAGCGTGCCGCTTCGGCAACCAAGGTCGTAACGCTTGTGACCTGCCGTTCGCTGTCATTTAGCAATACGCGCGCCGTCATGGTGCTCACGCCGGTCGAGGAATAAAGTGTCCGGGCCCCGTCCCAAAAAGACTACCCTGGAAATCAAAAGGAGAAATGATGCTTGAAAGTGGCAAATCGATGCCTTCGGTTGATGCTTGTCTGCGCGAAGCCAAGGCCGATGTTTCGGCGGCTGATTGTGGGATGTACCTGACACACAACGGCGTGGTGCGTGCGACGCCTAAGTCCGAGGTGCGTGGGGTCGAGACAGATGGTGTGGCGCCTGGACATAAGGTGGGCGGCATGGTGTTCGGCTTCGATGCCGATAAGGTGCAGGCCGCTATCGAGGCGACGCGCACGATGCCGGGTATCGGCTATGTGCGTGTGTGGCTGGCGAGTGGCGAGCTTACCGTGGGCGACGACATCATGCTCGTGCTCATTGGCGGGGACATTCGCCCGCATGTCGTCGATGCGCTGCAGGCGCTCGTCGGTACCATCAAAAATGAGTGTGTGAGCGAGGTCGAGCGCGAGGCGTAAGGCCGGCAGCAGCACTCGCCAACAAAAAGCCCGCTGGCAGTTCAATCAGTCTGCCAGCGGGCTTTTCTGTGCATTGAAAAATCTCGGCATTGCGTGGCGCTACACGCGCGTCGCATCCTTGGGGCTCATGGTCATACTCTGGAAGCGGTTCTCCATGTAGTCGTTATCAAAATACTTGCCGTAGAACTGCGCGACGGGAATATCCGGCTCCGTGCCGTTGACGCGCTGGTACCAGTAGTCGAGCGACTGCAGCGTCATGACGCCGTCGACCAGCATAATGACGGTAAAGATGACGGTAGCCGAGTAGCGACTCTTCCACGGAATCATGTTGATGAGCTTGAGCAGCCTCGGCAGCAGCAGCTTGATCCAGATAAGGCCACCCAGGCCCCACAGGCAGGCAAAGCCCGTGCAGGTGCGTCCGCCCGTAAGGACGGCGAGTGGGTCGGGCATGCCGAACAGCTTCATGTGCGAGTAGCTCCACGAGACCACGCCAAATGAGGTCTGCATAAACCAGCCCACGAACACCTCAAAGCTCGCGCCGAGCACAGCGCTTACCAGGAAAATGATGATGGGGTTCTTTTTATAGAAGCGGTTGAGCACCATGGTCATGAGTACGGCACCAAAGCCATAGATGGGGCTGAAGGGACCAAACAGCATGCCGGCGCGGTCCTGGTAGACGCCTGGATCGTCGACCGTCATGTGCCAGATGTCCTCGGCGATCAGGCCGAGCACGCAGCAGACGAGGAATACCCAGAACAGGTTGAAGTAGTTGAGCTTGATGTAGCCCTCGCCGGTTTCGTCGCGGCCGAGCATGCCCTCGGCGGCGGCATCGCGGTCGAGCATCTCCTGCAGGCGGCGCTGCAGTTCGCGCTCCTGGCGAAGCGTAGGATCGACGGTGGCTGAAAGCGCGATGAGGATACCGAGCTGAATAGCGGGACGAAGCAAGAAGAGCCCGATGCCCTGGAGCATCACGTCGACCAAAAGCTCGACGACGGTGAATGCAATAAGGATGTAGGACAGGCGGGCGGCGTTGCGGCGCTGGTTTTTGATAAGGTCCAGGCCAAAGATGATCAGGATGACGGCACTTGCCGCAGAGAGCATGATGCCGGCGACAATGAGTCCAACCGAGACCAGCATATTGTCGCCGAGCTTTTCGGCGGCATTGCCGTTGATGAGCGCGGTGATGACCTGCCACATAAAGGCGGCGACTGACGGGAGTGTGCCCACGCCGGACAGGATGCACAGGACGGCGTACACCTTAATGATGAGGGGAATCTTCTTGACCTCCGTGGCGCTGGGGACGCTGGGGTCGAGTCCGTTTCGATCCATACAGAACCTTTCTCGCTTTGTCCTTGATTACAAGGATACGCCGCCGACCTGCCAAAAGACAGGACGAACGTCCCAGTTGCAACTTTGTAATCCCCAACGGTGGACGAGGCGGCCATCTGGGGGCGTGGGCGCTTACACTGGACAGACCAATAAAATGTTTGGCCGCAAAACGGATTATTAGCTCGGTGGGCTTTTAAAAAGCGCTGCTCATGCGCTGGGGAGCGCGTCGCGCCGTGCGTATAATAAGGCGGGTAACGCCAAAATACGAGGCTCTGAGGGGATGCCATGTCTCAAGAAACCATCCGCGCGGCCGAGCGTGCCGCGGGACAGGTGAACACCATGTCGACGTATGATCCGGACTCCGACCAGCTGCATGAGGAATGCGGCATTTTTGGTGTGTGGGCGCCCGATCGCGACGTGGCTCGACTGACGTACTTTGGCCTGCGTGCGCTGCAGCACCGCGGCCAGGAATCGGCGGGAATCGCCGTGGGTGACGGCGGCACGGTGATGGTCCGTAAAGATCTGGGCCTGCTCGACCGCGTGTTCTCCAATGCCGACTTGTCGACGCTCTCCGGCCAGCTGGCCGTGGGTCACGTACGCTACGGCACCGCTGGCGCCAAGAGCTGGGAAGCCTCTCAGCCGCACCTCTCTACCATCAATAGCGTCATTATCGCGCTCGCGCACAACGGCACCCTCGTCAACACCGACGAGCTGCGCCGCCAGCTGATCGAGCTGGGCGTGCCGTTCCTCTCCAACTCGGATTCCGAGGTCGCGACCAAACTCATCGGCTACTTTACTCAGCGTACAGGCCATCTGCGCGAGGGCATTCGCAAGACCATGGAGCTCGTGCGCGGCGGCTATGCCATGACGCTCATCAACGAGCAGGCGCTCTACGCTTTCCGCGACCCGCACGGCATTCGCCCACTGGTGTTGGGCAAGCTGGTGGACGAGGGCCTGGACCAGGCCGACGCCGCATCCGTTTCGCAGCTGCCGTCGCAGGACGGCGCCGCGACGGTCGACGCCACCACCCATGTCACGCGCGCCGGCGGCTGGGTCGTCGCTTCCGAGACCTGCGCGCTCGATATCGTGGGCGCCGAGTACGTCCGCGACGTCCGTCCCGGTGAGATTTTGCGCATCAGCGCCGAGGGCCTTGTGTCCGAGCAGGGCGTGCCTGCTGCCGAAGAGCCCGCCAACTGCATCTTTGAGCAGGTCTACTTTGCCCGCCCCGATTCCATCATGAACGGCAAGAGCGTCTACGCCTGCCGCTACGACATGGGTCGCCAGCTGGCACACGAGGAGCCCGTCGAGGCCGACCTGGTCATCGGCGTGCCCGACTCCGGCCTGCCGCCCGCGGAGGGGTATTCGCACGAGAGCGGTATTCCCTTTGGCGAGGGCCTCATCAAGAACCGTTACGTGGGCCGTACGTTTATCGAGCCTACGCAGGAGCTGCGTGCCATGGGCGTGCGTATGAAGCTCAACCCGCTGCGCGACAACATCGAAGGCAAGCGCCTAGTCGTCATCGACGACTCCATCGTCCGCGGCACCACCATGGTGCAGCTCGTCAAGATGCTACGCAACGCTGGCGCCAAGGAGATTCATATCCGCATCAACTCGCCCGAGGTCATCTGGCCGTGCTTCTACGGCATCGATACCGACGTGCAGTCGCAGCTCATCAGTGCCAACAAGACGGTCGATGAGATCTGCGAGTACATCGGCGCCGATTCGCTGGCCTTCCTTTCGGTCGAGGGCCTGCTGAAGGTCATGCCCAAGGGCGGCTACTGCGATGCGTGCTTTACCGGCCGCTACCCCGTGGCGATTCCCGAGAGCTTTGGCCGCGACAAGTTTATGGAGGGCTTTAAGCCCCGTAACCTGGACAAGCCGCTGCACTTTGACGACGACGCCGTGGTCGAGAAATATGTCGATCGCAGCTGGGAAGAGGAGCACGGCGAGGCCTAGGACCTGCCAAAAAGGGACAGGTTAATTTTGGTAGGTTTTACCTGCTGTTTTGTTGATATGGCGGCGCGTGCTGTTGTGGCATGCGCCGATATGAACGCAACTATGAGTACCGTTTGCCGCCCGCGCGGCGCCACGGTAGTGGGAGAGGAAGGCTCAGATGAGCGACAGCAAGCATGTGACATATGAGGATGCCGGCGTCGATACCGCCGAGGGCGGCCGCGCCGTCGACGCTATTAAGCAAATGGTTAAGGACACCAATCGTCCCGAGGTCATCGGCGGTATCGGTGGCTTTGGTGGCTTATTCTCGGCCGCCGCGCTTAAGGATATGGAGGACCCGATTCTGATCAGCGGTACCGACGGCGTGGGCACCAAACTTGTGCTCGCCCAGATCATGGATCGTCACGAGACGGTGGGCCAGGACCTGGTCGCCATGTGCGTCAACGACATTTTGGCTTCGGGCGCCGAGCCGCTGTTCTTCCTGGACTACGTTGCCATCGGCCACATTGAGGCCGAGCACATGGCAAAGATCATCAAGGGTGTGGCCGACGGCTGCAAGCTCGCGGGCTGCGCGCTCGTGGGCGGTGAGATGGCCGAGCACCCCGGCGTCATGGCTCCGGCCGACTACGACCTTGCCGGCTTTACCGTGGGCGTCGTCGACCGTCCCAAGATGCTCGACCCCGCGAACGTCCGCCCCGGCGACGTGATTCTGGGCCTGCCTTCCACCGGCGTGCACTCCAACGGCTACTCGCTCGTGCGTAAGGTCATCGGCGTCGACGGTATTAAGCCGGGCACGCCCGAGGCCGCCGCTAAGGCCGAGGAGCTGAGCCGTCCGCTCGAGGAGCTCGGCGGCGCATCGCTGGCAGACGCCCTGTTGGCCCCCACGCGCATCTATGTCAAGCCGATTCTTGAGTTGCTGCGCGGCGGCGCCAACGTGCACGCTATCGCCCACATCACTGGCGGCGGTATTACCGAGAACCTCAACCGCGCGCTCGCCGACGACGTCGACGCCGTGGTCACCCGCAACGGTGCCGAGATGGGTTGGGACGTTCCGCCCGTCATTACTTACGTGTCGTGCCGGGCCGAGCTTGCGCCCAACGAGGCGTGCAAGACCTTCAACATGGGCGTTGGCCTGTGCCTGATCGTCGCCCCCGAGGACGAGGCCGCGGTTACCGAGGCCCTGGTCGCGCTGGGCGAGAAGCCGTTCCGCGTGGGCGAGTGCGTCGAGGGTTCCGGTAAGGTCGTGTACTCCGATGAGCGCTAACGAGCAGATGGCTGCTGCCGAGGGCCTGGGCTTTGTGCCCTACACCCGTCCGACCGGCACCGATACGGCCGAGCCGCTCAAGATCGGTGTGCTCATCAGCGGTTCGGGTACCAACCTGCAGGCGTTGATCGGTCTGATCGCCGCCGGCAAGCTCAACGCCTCGATTGAGCTTGTGGTGTCGAGCCGTCCATCGGCTAAGGGCTTGCAGCGCGCCGAGCGTGCGGGTATCCAGACGCTCACGCTGTCCAAGGACGTCTATGCCGACCCCATCGCGGCTGACGAGATCATCGCGCATGAGCTGCTCGAGCGCGGCTGCGAGTACGTGGTGATGGCCGGTTACATGCGCATGGTGCACACGCCGCTGCTGGCGGCGTTTCCCAACCGCGTGGTCAACTTGCATCCGGCGCTGCTGCCGAGCTTTACCGGTGCGCATGCGATTGACGATGCCTTTGCGCGCGGCGTCAAGGTAACTGGCGTGACTGTGCATTTTGCCAACGAGGTCTACGACAACGGTCCCATCATCGCCCAGCGTGCGCTGGCTGTTGAGGAGGGCTGGGATGTCGACACGCTCGAGGAGCACATCCACGCGATTGAGCACGTGCTGTATCCCGAGGTCGTGCAAATGCTCGCCGACGGCCGCGTCCACGTGCTGGAGAGCGGCAAGGTCGCAATTGACGCGCCTCGCGGCTAGCGGTGCACAGTACAATTTAGTTGAGTGGTCAGGGTGGTCATTGGCGCCAAGGCGCGCGTGGCCACCTTTTGTTTTGGGCGGTCATTGGGGACGTTCTTAAACGACTAGCCGTTTAAGAACGTCGCAGGTGACTAGGTGAGAGAGGTGAGCGCATGGCGGATAACGAAGCGCTGTTTACGCCTGAGCTGGTGTTTTTTGATTGGGAGTGTGCGACGCCGGGTGAGGTGTTTGCGCAACTCGAGAGTGAGCTTGCTCCGCGCGGCTACATTGCCGACGGTTGGCTCGACGCCGTTCGCACGCGCGAGGATGCCTATCCCACGGGTCTTGCCATGCCGGCGGCAAACATTGCCATTCCGCATACCGATCCGGGGTTTGTGGCCAAGCCCTATATCGCGGTGGTGAAGCCCGCCGCGCCCGTGACATTTAACGCTATGGCTGGCATGGGCGCTCCGGTGCCGGCGCAGATCGTCATCAATCTGGGCATCGCCGAGCCGGGCGGCCAGGTCGAGGCCCTGCAGGCGCTCATGAACATCTTTATGGACGCCGATGCCGCATCCGACGTGCTCGGTCAGATCACGCCCCAGGGCATGGTCGACGCCATCCGCCGTCACTTCTAAGGTGCCAGCTGCCAGACCTGTCCCCTTTGCACCAAAATGGTGCAGATTAACCTGTCCCCAATGCACCAAGCGTGCCGCGGGGGCTGCGTTGTGACACAATGGCGTTTGTTCGATTCGTTATGCGAAAGGCCAACTATGGCAAATAAGAAAAAGAACCCCGCACCCGAGCCGACGCCCGAGCAGCAGGCTCGCGCCGCCTCCAGCTCTCGCAAGAAGCAGCGCAAGACCCGCGTGTCCAAGACCGTCAAGATCGTCCTGGTGGTCATCGGCGTGCTGGCAATGTTGCTTTCCGTCTCGGCGATGGCGTGCTCCGGCCTTATGTCGCAGGCCGAGGACACCTCGGGCTACAAGCTGACCGGCGGTGTTGCTGCCACTATCAACGGCACCAACCTCACCGAGGACACCGTGACCAAGCAGATCATGAGCATGCGCACGTCCTACGGCTACACCAAGGACAAGGACTGGGCGCAGTATCTGGTCGACAACGACCTCACGCCCAAGAAGTACCGCAAGCAACTCATCGACTCCTACACGCAGCAGATTCTGCTTCAACAGGCACAGAAAGAGAACGGCGTGACGGTGTCGGACGAGGAGGTCGAGAAGGCCTGGAAGGACGCGTGCAAGAGCGCGGGCGGTGCCAAGACCTTTAAGAAGACCCTTAAGACCTACGGCTACACCGAGGACACCTACAAGGACTCGCTCAAGGAGAGCCTGGCGCAGCAAAAGCTTAAGGATGCCGTCGCGCCCACGAGCAAGCCCAAGGACAGCGAGATTGTCGATTACATCAACGAAAACCTGTCCAGCTACAACGACGCCCGCCGCTCGTCGAACATCCTGATCAAGGTTGATTCCGACGCTTCCGACGAGGACAAGGCTGCCGCCAAGGCCAAGGCGCAGGAGTGCCTGGACAAGATCAACTCCGGTGAGCTGAGCTTTGAGGACGCCGTTGAGCAGTACTCCGAGGACACCGGTTCCAAGGAGAAGAAGGGCGATGTGGGCTGGGATAAGCTCACCACCTTTGTCGACAGCTACCAGACGGCGCTCGAGGGGCTCAACAAGGGCGACGTGAGCGAAGTCATCGAGTCGACCTATGGCTACCACATCATCAAATGCACTGACTACTTCCATGTCGATAATCAGGTTGATGACATCAACCAGGTGCCCAAGGCCATCAAAAAGTACGTCTCCAACGTGGTGAAGACGCAAGCGGCCAGCACCGCGTACAGCGAGTGGCTGGAGCAGTACAAGAAGGATGCCGACATCACCGTCAACCCCATGCCCAAAGACGTGCCATACAACGTCAGTCTGAAGGGCGTCACCAAGAGTTCGACCGACGATTCGTCGACGACTGAGTAATCATGGGGCGGTGCTCGCGCGAGTGCCGCCCACGCTATTAGAGAGGATTTGCAGATGACCAACGAAGAGCTGCAGAAGGAAATGATCGCGGCCATGAAGGCCAAGGACAAGGTTCGTCTGTCCATCATTCGTCAGGTTAAGGCCGAGGTGAAGAATATCGAGGTCAATGAGCGCCGCGATGTGACCGAGGAAGACGTCAACAGCATGATCAAGCGTCTGATCAAGCAGACGAGCGAGACGCTGGAGATGTCCATCAAGGCCGGCACCGACCAAGAGCGTACCGACAACCTGACCGAGCAGGTCAAGATTCTGGAGAGCCTTCTGCCCGCGCAGGTTTCGGGCGAGGAGCTCGAGGCCCTGATCGAGCAGGTCATCGCCGAGCTGGGCGCCACGTCCAAGAAGCAGATGGGCCAGGTCATGGGCGCTCTGGGTAAGGCCACTGGCGGCAACTTCGATAAGCCGGCAGCAGCAAAGATCGTTGGAGCCAAACTCGCGTAGGGACCGAGCGGCATATAGTTGATGTTGAGGGGGCGTGACCATTGCGGTCGCGCCCCTTTTTTGATGGCAGCTGAAGGGCACTCATTGGGGACAGACTTAAATGAGTGCCCACTTCCCGGGTACTCATTTAAGTCTGTCCCCAATGAGTGCCCGAGTGCCCAATGAGTGGGTGGAAGATTGCGGGTTCTTTACGGGAATGTAGTGTGGGCTGCGGAAACGTGATTCTTTCCGTACAATAGTTCAACTCGTGTAAACGCAGGGAAGGGACATTCATGGCAGACATGATCGAGATCAAGCATCTCAACAAGTACTTTGGCGACCTGCATGTGCTCAAAGATATCAACCTCACCGTCAAACGCGGCGAGAAGCTCGTAATGATCGGGCCTTCCGGCTCGGGTAAATCGACGCTCATCCGTTGCGTCGATTATCTGGAGGAGCCCACGTCGGGCGAGGTTGTCATCGACGGTACGCCGCTCACCAAAAAGAATCACCTGGAGATGGCTCGCAAGTATAGTTCCATGGTGTTTCAGCAGTTCAACCTGTATCCCAACATGACTGTGCTGGGCAACCTGACGCTCGCGCCCATCAAACTGCAAAAGAAGAGCAAGGAGGAGGCGACCGAGATCGCCATCGCTGCGCTCAAGCGCGTCGGCATGGCACATAAGGCCGGCGAGTATCCGCAGAATCTCTCGGGCGGTCAGCAGCAGCGCATCGCCATCGCCCGTGCCCTGTGCACCAAGCAACCCATCATCCTGTTTGACGAGCCGACCTCGGCGCTCGACCCCGAGATGGTCCAGGAGGTTCTGGACGTTATGATTGAGCTCGCGCAGGAGGACATCACCATGATCTGCGTGACGCACGAGATGGGCTTTGCGCGCCAGGTGGCCGACCGCGTCATCTTTATGGAGGACGGTCGCATTCTGGAGGAGGGCACGCCCGAGCACTTCTTCGACAACCCCGAGAACCCGCGCTGCCGCGAGTTCCTGTCCAAGATTCTGCACTAGGCGCGGTGATGGACATGACGGATATGACGAGGGCGGCCGTGTCGCGCCGTCATTTTTTGCAGCTGGCGGGTGCCGGCATGCTTGCGCTGACGGGGACCGCGCTTACCGGTTGCGGCAACTCCACCAGCGGCGAGGGCTCCGACAAGGGGTCCAAGCTTGCGGCCATCAAGTCGCGTGGCCATCTGAACGCCGGCGTTAAGAAGGACGTTCCCGGCTACGGCTATTACGACACCGCCAAGGGTCGCTTTGAGGGCATGGAAGTCGATTTGTGCTACCAGATCGCCGCTGCCGTCTTTGGCGTGAGCTACAAGGAGGCCCGTGCCCAGGAGCTTGTCGAGTTTACCGACGTAACGCCCAAGACGCGCGGCCCGCTGATCGATAACGGCCAACTCGACGTGGTCGCGGCGACCTACACCATCACCGACGAGCGCAAGAAGAGCTGGGATTTCTCGACGCCGTACCGCACCGACTACGTGGGACTCATGGTCAAGAAGCGTTCGGGCTTTACCTCGATTGAGGACCTGGACGGCAAGGTCATCGGCGTGAGCCAGGGCGCCACCACGCAGGGTCTGATCGAGCAGATGATTAAGGACAACGGCTTTAGCTGCAAGCCCGAGTTTAGGGCCTTTAGCGGCTATCCCATCATCAAGAGTTCGCTCGACGCCGGCAATATCGACGTCTTTGCCATGGACCGCTCCACGCTGGCCGGTTACATGAACGAGACCGTTGAGCTGTTGCAGCCCGAGGTCAAGTTTGGCGAGCAGGGCTACGGCGTGGCGACCAAGAAGGGCTGCGACCTTTCGGCTGTGGTCGATCAGGTGGTTTGCGATCGCCTGGCCGATGGCTGGCTCGATCAAGAGGTCAAGACCTGGGGTCTTGTATAGGCGTATCGTCCAAGGAAGGAATCAAATGCTCGAAGGATTATTTGACGCCGACCGTTGGTCGACGACATTTCAAAATATGGGGCCCTTTTGGGAGGGCTTTGGCGTGACGCTGCAGGTGGTCGTTGCCGGTCTGCTGCTGTCGCTGGTGCTGGGCACGCTGCTGGGCGTGTTCTCTACCACCCGTTCGCGCGTGCTGCGCGCCATAAGCCGCGTGTACGTGGAGTTTTACCAGAACACCCCGTTGCCCGTGCAGGTGCTCTTTATGTACATGGCCGGTCCACAGTTTTTGCAGGCCATAACCGGTGCCGACCAGCCGGTGCGCATCGCACCGTTCGTGCTGGGCTTCTTGGGCGTGGGGCTGTATCACGCGGCCTACATTTCGGAGGTCATCCGCACTGGTATCGAGGCGGTTCCGCGCGGTCAGATGGAGGCGGCCCAGAGCCAGGGCTTCACCCGTGCGCAGGCGTACTGGTACATCGTGCTGCCCCAGACATTTAAGATCATTCTGCCGCCGCTGTGTAACCAGGCGCTCAACCTGGTCAAGAACACGTCGGTGCTGGCGCTTGTGGCCGGCGGCGACCTTATGTACCGTTCCGACAACTTTGTGAGTCTGTACGGTTACCTGCAGGGATACATCGTCTGCTGCCTTATGTACTTCATCATCTGCTTTCCGCTCGCCATGCTGGTGCAGTGGCTCGAGCGTCGCTCCAAGGAGCGTCCGCGCGGCGTGAGCCTGGCCGAGCTGGGGCTCGACAACGTAGAGGAGGCCTAGCGCATGGAAATCTTCAACGCGACCAACCTGCTCTACATTTGGGGCGGCTTTGTTAAGACCATCGAGATCTCGGCGCTGTCGATCTTTTTCTCGCTCATCTTTGGCACGGTGCTGGCGCTCGTTAAAAGCTATGCGCCCCGCCCATTCCGTATTTTGGTGAGCTCCTATATCGAGTTGTTCCGTTGCACGCCGAACCTGCTGTGGATTCTGTTTATCTACTTTACGGTGCAGGGTTTGGACATTGTGATTTCGACCATCGCCTTTACGCTGTTTACTAGCGCTGTTATGGCCGAGATTGTGCGCGGCGGCCTCAACTCGATTCCGCGCGGCCAGTTTGAGGCAGCGCAGAGCCAGGGCTTCGGTTTCTTTGCCACCATGCGCTACATCATTCTGCCTCAGACGTTTAAGACGATCATTCCGGCGCTGTTTAGCCAGTGCACGACCGTCATCAAGGACAGCTCGTATCTTTCGGGCATTAACGTGGCCGAGCTCATGTACACGGCCAACGTCGTGATGGCCCACGCGATCGATCTGTCGCAGGTGCTTATGCTCTACGGCCTGGTGTTTGCGATGTACTTTGTGCTCAACTTTGGTATCTCGCTGCTGGTCCGAGCGTATCAACGTCGTATTGTGGCAGCGTAGAATGTGACAAAGGGACTGTCCCTTTATCACATAGAGAAAGGAATCGCGATGAGCGATCTGGAGAACAAGAAGAGTCCTGTGGTCATTACCATCGCGCGCGACTTTGGCGCCGAGGGCCACGAGATTGGTCGCATGCTTGCCGACGAGTTGGGGATTCCACTGTACGATAACGAGCTGCTGGTGCGTGCGTCGCTGCGCGCGGGCGAGTCGCTCGACAAGATGGCCGCCTACGACGAGCGTCTGGCCGTGGAGAACATGGCGTTTCTGCCCGACCGCTACGATGCGCGTTCGTACTCGGATAAGTTGTTCCAAAAGATGAGTCAGGTGATTTTGGATCTGGGCGAGACCGAGAGCTGCATTATCGAAGGCCGCCTGTCCGATTACCTGCTTCGCAACAACCCCAACCATATTGCCGTGTTGGTGACCGCTCCCTTTGAGGACCGCGTCGAGATCGTGCGCAAGAAGCGTGGCCTTAATAAAAAGAAAGGCGCCAAGCTGGTCAAGCAGCAGCAGAAGGCGCGCGAGGCGTTCTATAAGCGCTATAGCGCCGGAAAGTGGAAGATGACGAGCGGTAAAGACATCGTCGTCAACCGCGCCAAGCTGGGCCGCGAAGGCTGCAAGGACGTCATCGCTGCGGCCTACCGCTACAAGGTGGCCCAACTCGAAGGCTAACCGACCAAAACCACCACAAAGGGGACAGGCACCTTTGTGGTGGTCGGGTGGCCTGTATAGAAAAAAGTCCCCGCCGGGCGTGTGCTCGACGGGGACTTTGCCGTTTGATGGCTAGCGCTGCAGGTGATTACTCGCCCAGCAGGCTCTTGGTGATGGAAGCGGCGGCCTTCTTGCCGGCGCCCATCGCCAGAATGACCGTAGCGGCACCGGTGACGATGTCGCCGCCGGCCCAGATGCGGGGATCGGTGGTCTGGCCGGTCTCCTCGTCAGCGACGATGTAGCCCCACTTGTTGAGCTCCATCTTGCCGCCGATCTTCTTTGCGAAGGGGTTGGCGTTGGTGCCGATAGCCGAGATCGCGACGTCGCAGGGGATCTCCTCGATGGCGCCCTCGATGGGCACCGGGCGACGACGGCCGGACTCGTCGGGCTCGCCGAGCTCCATCTTCTGGACCTTGACGGCGCACACGGAGCCGTCCTCGCCAGCGACAAACTCGAGCGGGGAGACGAGCGGCAGAACCTCGACGCCCTCGGCCTTAGCATGGTGCAGCTCGGCGCGACGGCAGGGCATCTCGTCCTCGGTACGACGGTAGGCGATGATGGCATGCTCGGCGCCCAGGCGCTTGGCGGTACGGACGGCGTCCATGGCCACGTTGCCGCCGCCAAAGACGACGACGTTCTTGCCGTGCTTGGTGGGGGTGTCGTACTCGGGGAACTTGTTGGCCTTCATCAGGTTCACGCGGGTGAGGTACTCGTTGGCGAAGAAGACGTTGGGCAGGTTCTCGCCGGGGACGTTGAGGAACTTGGGCAGGCCAGCGCCGGTCGCCACGTAGATGGCGTCGAAGCCCTGCTCGAACAGCTCCTCGGCCGTGGCCATGTTGCCCACGACGGAGTTGTACTCAAACTTGACGCCCATGTCCTCCAGGCCGTCGATCTCGCGCTTGACGACTGCCTTGGGCAGACGGAACTCGGGGATGCCGTAGACCAGCACGCCGCCGCCGGTGAAGAAGGCCTCAAAGACGGTGACGTCAAAGCCGTTACGGGCGAGCTCGCCGGCGCAGGTGATGCCGGACGGGCCGGAGCCGACGACGGCGACCTTCTTGCCGTTCTTGGGGGCCATCTTGGGCGTGGAGGCGAGCTCGGGGCGGTCACCCAGGAAGCGCTCGAGCTGGCCGATGGCCACGGGCTCGGACTTCTTACCACGGATGCACTTGCCCTCGCACTGGTTCTCCTGCGGGCAGACACGGCCGCAGATGGCGGGAAGCATGGAGTCCTCGCGAATGGTATCGAGAGCGCCGCCGAAGTCCTTCTCGCGGATCTGCTCGATAAAGCGGGGGATGTTGATGTTGACAGGGCAGCCCTCAACACAGAACGGCTTCTTGCAGTTGAGGCAGCGCTCGGCCTCGGCCAGCGCCATCTCCTCGGTGAAGCCCTTGTCGACGGGGCGGAAGTCGCAGGCGCGCTCGGCAGCCGGCTCCTCGTTATCGGGGGTGCGGGACGACTTCATATCGGCAACGAAACGACCGTTAACTAGTGGCATGCGCAGCTCTTTTCCTCATAGGCCTTGAGGGACTCGCCCTCTTCGGAACGGTAAGCGGCCTGGCGGGCGCGAAGGTCATCCCAGTCGACCAGGGTGGCATCGAAGTCGGGGCCGTCGACGCAAGCGAACTTGGTCACGCCGCCCACCTCGACGCGGCAGCAGCCGCACATGCCGGTGCCGTCGACCATGATGGGATTGAGCGACGCGGTGATGGGGGTGTCGTACTTCTGGGCGGTGAGGGTCGAGAACTTCATCATCGGAACGGGGCCGACGCAGAAGACCTGGCTCACGGCCTTGTCCTGCAGCAGGCGCTCCAGCGGAGCGGTGACAACGCCCTGCTCGCCGTAGGAACCGTCATCGGTAGTGATGTGGATGTGGTCCTCGTCGAGGAGCTCGCGGAACTGGTCCTCCATAAGCAGGAGGTCCTTGGTGCGGGCGCCCATGATGGCGTGCACCTCGTGGCCGGTCTCGACCAGGTGCTTGGCGACCGGGAAGGCAATTGCCAGGCCGACGCCGCCGCCAATGACGGCGCAGGGGCCCTCGGCCATCTCGGTGGGAACGCCCAGCGGGCCCACGACGTCGCGCAGCGACTCGCCGGCCTCGTAGGTGGAAAGCATCTCGGTGGTCTTGCCGATCACCATGAAGATGAACTCGACCCAGCCCTCGTCACCGTTCCAGCCGGCCAGGGTAAACGGGACGCGCTCGCCCGTCTCGTTGGCGCGGACCATGAGGAACTGTCCAGCGTGCGCATGCTTGGCGATTGCGGGCGCCTCGATGCGGAACTTGAACACCTTCTCCGAGAACTGCGTCTTCTCCAGGATCTTATACATAGAACCCCTCTCTTGTTAGGGCCGCCGAACCGTGCCTCCACGGAAATGGACGGTAGCCCGAATAAAACCGTACGTGCACAGGCGTTGTGCAGACATACGGTGCAAATTATACCCTCATGGACATGTCACTTACGTGTGTCTTCGGCGGTTGGGAGCAGGGTTTATCCACTTTGGCCTACCAAAGGGGGAGAGGTTTATTTTGGCAGGTTTTATCGGGTAAAACGGCAAAGGGGCCAGCCTCGGGTTGCAATGAGGTCGGCCCCCTTTGGGGTGCTATGTGTGTATGGCGGTGCGCGGTTTATTGCGATGCGGCCGCTGCGGCGTTTCCGCAGTTAAAACCTGCCAAAATAAACCTATCCCTAAATGATAGGTTTTAGTGCTTGCCGTTGGCGGAGGCGGCGCCGTTGACGTGGTCGCGGGCATAGATCACGCCGTGCACGATTGCCAGACCGGCGGCATCTGCGGCGCGGGCGCAGGTGTCCTGGAAATCCTCGGCCTCGCGGGCGCGCAGCTGCTTAAGCACGTAGTCGGCGACGGCCATCTTGCCGGGAGGGTTGCCGATGCCGGTGCGGATGCGGCTGAAGTCGCGGCTGCCCATCTTGTCGATGATGGAGCGCAGGCCGTTGTGACCGGCGTGGCCACCGCCCACCTTAACACGTACGTCGCCGGCGGGAATGTCGAGCTCGTCGTGGATTACGAGCAGCTCCTCGGCCTTGATCTTGTACTCGCGGCAGAGCTTGGAGATGGGGCCACCCGAGGTATTCATATACGACTGCGGCTTGACCAGCACAATCTGGCGCTTGCCGCCCTCTTCCTCGGGATCGTTGATGTTGATGAGCGCGACCTCGGCGCCGGCCTGGTTTTTCCAGTACGTGACGCCGGCCTGACGGGCCAGCTCGTCGATCGCCTTAAAGCCGGCGTTGTGGCGGGTCTCGGCATATTCCTCGCCAGGGTTGCCAAGCCCGGCAACCATGCGAATCTTAAGCGGCTGTGCAGCTGCCATGTTTGTCCTCCGTTGCATAAGTAGTTCAGTCAACGACAAAGGCTACCACGCCCGCCGAAGGCGAGACTTTGTTTCAGCGAAATCCCACCAGACAAAAGCACGGCCGCGGCAGAGCGGGCCGTCGGAACAGAAGAAGCCCCCGCGCGACCTTTGCGAAGCAAGGGGGGGCGCGGGGGCTTCTTCTGTTCCGACGGCGAAGCGCCGGGTTGCAAGGACGATGCGACTACAGCGCGAAGTCGCCGCCGACGAGCGTGGAGACGGGCTCCTCGTGGTAAACGGCGGAGATGGCCTGAGCGAACTCCTCGGCGACCGAGATGGTCTTGATCTTGCCGCCGACCTCGACGGGGATGGCGTCGGTTACGAGGCACTCGACGATCGGGGCGTCGTTCAGGCGCTCGATGGCCGGGCCGGAGAAGATGCCGTGGGTGGCGCACACGTAGATGTCGCCAGCGCCCATGGCCTTGAGCTCCTTGACGTTGGCGCACAAGGTGCCAGCGGTGTCGATCATGTCGTCGTTGATGATGCAGGTCTTGCCCTTGATGTCACCGATGATGCCCATGACCTCGGCGGCGTTGTGGCGCGGACGGCCCTTGTGGGCGATGGCGAGGCTGCAGCCGAGCATGTCGGACAGCTTCTTGGCGGCCTTGGCGCGGCCCACGTCGGGGGAGACGACAACCAGGTTGTCGGTGTCGAAGTGCATGTCGTTGTAGTACTGGCCAAACAGCGGCAGCGCGGACAGGTGGTTAACCGGAATATCGAAGAAGCCCTGGATCTGGCCCTGGTGCAGGTCGAGGGTGATGATGCGGTTGACGCCGGCGCGCTCGAGCAGGTTGGCGACGAGGCGGGCGGTGATGGGCTCGCGCGGGCCGGCCTTGCGGTCCTGGCGGGCATAACCGTAGTGGGTGATGACGGCGGTGATGGAGCGGGCGGATGCGCGCTTGGCAGCGTCGGTGGCGATGAGCAGCTCCATGAGCATGTCGTTGACGTTGCCGCCGGCCACGGACTGAATCAGGAAGACGTCGGCGCCGCGGACGGTCTCGTCGTAGCGGGCGTAAATCTCACCGTTGGCGAACTGCTTTAGCGTAAGGCCCGAAAGCTCGACCCCAAGGAACTCAGCGATCTTCTGAGCGAGGGGACGGTTGGAGGAACCGGAATACACGCGGATGGACTTGCGCATATTCTCCGACTTCTCGGGATCATTAATCGGCATTACCCTTCTCCTTTATATCGAATGCCATATAGATGCCTTGTTGCATTGTAACCGCGCGGCGGGGTTTATCGAGTCTTGATAACGTCTTTACCGTCAACGGACACGAACCGACCACTCATCCGGCCGCGCAGGTCAGCATAGAAAAAGGAGCCGTCCCCACGGAAGCGGCTCCTTAGATGCTTGGTAAAACGTTATGCCTCGTCGTCCTCGTGCAGACGGCGGCGATAATCGGCGGCCCAGCCCTCAATATTTACCTGACGGGCGCGGCCCAGACCGAGTGCGTCGGCCGGGACCGGCTCGGTGATGACGGAGCCGGCGGCCACGAGTGCACCGTCGCCAATCTGGGCGGGCGCGACCATCATGGTATCGGAGCCGATGAAGGCATCCTTGCCGATGACGGTCTTGTGCTTGTGGACGCCGTCGTAGTTGCAGGTGATGGAGCCTGCGCCCACGTTGACGCCGGAGCCCATGGTGGTGTCGCCGATGTAGGACAGGTGGGGCACCTTGGAACCCTCGCCGATCGTGGACTTCTTGATTTCCACGTGCGTACCGGCCTTGGAGCCGTCGAGCATGTGGGTGCCCGGGCGCAAGTAGGCGCGCGGGCCGCAGTCGACGCCGTTCTCGATGACGGCCTCGATGGCGATGGTCTCATCGATGATGCAGCCGCTGCCGACGGTGGTGTCGGTGAGGCGGCTGTTGGGGCCGAGCTGGCACTCCTCGCCCACGGTGACGTGACCGATCAGATGCGTCTGCGGCCACACGACGGTGTCGCGGCCGATGGTGGCGTCGGGACCGATCCAGGCCTGCGTGGGGTCGATGAACGTGACGCCTTCTGCCATCCAGTGCTCGTTGATGCGGTCGCGCGCGATGGCGGTGAGCTGCGCGAGCTGGATGCGGCTGTTGACGCCCAGGCCGTCGCGGTAGTCGTCACAGTGGAAGATGGAGACCGCCTGGCCGTGACCCTTGAGGATTTCGAGCATGTCGGGCAGGTAGTACTCGGACTGCGCGTTGTCGTTGCCGATCTCGTTAATGTGGGCGGCAAGCTGCGCGCCGTCGAAGGCGTAGCAGCCGGCGTTGCACTCCAGCAGCGTGGCGGCCTGCTCGGGCGTGCAGTCCTTCTGCTCGATGATGCGCTCGATCTGACCATCGGCGCCCAGCTTGATGCGGCCGTAGCCAAAAGGATCGGGCGGGGTCATGGTCATGACGGTGCAGGCGAGCTCGCCGGTGGCGACGGTCTGCGCGAACTTGGCGACGGTGTCGGCGGTGATGAGCGGCAGGTCGCCGTTGAGCACGACGACGGGGCCTTGCGCGATGCCGCAGGCCTCGAGCGCGACCTTGACGGCGTGGCCGGTGCCCAGGCGCTCGGTCTGCTCGACGCACTCGACCTTGGTGGCGCTGTTGTCGTAGGCACCATCGATGAGGGCGCGCATCTCGTCGGCGTGGCTGCCGATGACGACCACGACGCGGCTGCAGCCGGCCTTGATGGTGGCGTCGACGATCCACTGAACCATGGGCTTGCCTAGGATCTTGTGCGAAACCTTGCAGTGGTTCGACTTCATGCGGGTGCCCTCGCCGGCGGCGAGGATAATTGCGGTTGCGTCCATGTGATCTCCTGTTACGTTATAGAGACGTGTGTTTGGAAACGATACACGGCGCAATATGATACCGCAGGCATATGATGAGCGCGTAACGATTGATGCGCGACGGCCGATGTCGGCGCCGCCGGCGTGGTGTTTGCACTGCTTGCGTGCGGCGTTGGCGGTGCTGCGGAGCTGTTGTTTGAGCGAGGGGACGGGGGTGCCCGTGGACAACATACGAGAGGAGTTTGGCGGCGAGCCCGTCGCGGCATTCTCGATGTCGCATCCGGCTGTGCCGGCACTCTATATAGTGCTGACGCCGGGGCTCACTATGTTCTCGATGCAGCCGGTACTGATTGCGCTGTCACTTGCGGGCGGGCTGGCGTATGGATTTGCAACGCGTGGGGCTGCCCGCACGCTGGGCGCGCTCCGCTGGCAGCTGCCGGTGATTTTGATCGTCGCGGTGCTCAATCCGCTGTTTAGCGCCTCGGGCTCGACGGAGCTGTTCCGTATTGGCATGCGCGCGGTGTATCTGGAGAGCATGGTATACGGCCTGTGCATGGGCGGGCTGTTTGTGGCGAGCGTGCTGTGGTTTGAGGCGGCGGCGTCGATGCTCGAATACGACAAGGTGCTCGCGCTGCTGGGCAATGCCGCACCGGTGATTGCGCTCATGATCTCGATGTGCATGCGGCTTATCCCGCAGTTTTTGCGCCGCGGTCGTACGGTGTTGGCGGTGCAGGATGCGATTGATGTGCCGGGGCGTGCGCCGGCCGACCCCGTGCGTTCGCGCCTACGGGCATCGAGCGTGTTGATGGGCTGGGGCATGGAAGATTCGCTGGAGCGTGCGGACGCGATGCGCTCGCGCGGGTGGGGTGCCGCGACGCGTCGTACGACGTATGCGCGGTATCGACTGGGGTGCAGCGACGTTGCCGCGCTGGTCGGGCTCGCGCTGCTTGGTGCTGCCGCGGTGGCGGTGGCGTGGACCGCGACGACGCAGTATTCGTTTTACCCGCAGCTTTCGGTGCCGGCGCCGTGGCCTGGCTATATTGTGTACGCGGCTTGGATGGTGCTGCCTTGCGCGTTTCATGCGATTGATGAGAAGAGGTTTGGCTGATGGCTCGGTTGGATAGGAGCTCGGCGGCGGGTGTGGCATACGGCTCGGCCGCGCCGGCGATTGAGGTGCGAGGCCTTAGTTTTGCCTATCCCGGGGCCGAGTCACCGGTGCTCGAGGGGCTTGATTGGCGTGTTTTCCAAGGTGCATTTGCGCTGCTTGTTGGCGGTACCGGATCGGGCAAGTCGACGCTGCTGTCGCTGCTCAAGCCCGAGATCGCGCCGGCGGGTACACGCTCCGGCGAGCTGCGCGTGTTGGGCGAGCTCGTCGCCGACATGGATGTGCGGGCATCGGCGGAGCGCGTGGGTTATGTGTTCCAGGATCCCGAGAACCAGATCGTGTGCGAAACCGTGTGGCACGAGATGGCGTTTGGCCTGGAAAACTTGGGGCTAGCGCGTGATGAGATGCGCCGTCGCGTAGCTGAGACCAGCTATTTCTTTGGACTGGAAGATTGGCTTCACCGCGATACTGACACGCTTTCGGGTGGCCGCAAGCAGCTGCTGTCGCTTGCCGCCGTCCTGGCGCTGCGTCCGCGTGTGCTGCTACTCGACGAGCCCACGTCTCAGCTCGATCCCGTTGCCGAGAAGAATTTTCTGCACGCGCTGTTTCGCGTGAACCGTGAGCTGGGCTGCACGGTTGTTGTGGCTACGCATCAACCGCGGCCGATGCTCGAGTATGCGACGCGTGCGTACCGGATTGAGGGCGGTCGCGTGCGCGAGGTGGCGGATATGGCTTCTTTGGGACGCCGAGAATCGCTGTTTTCCGATGAGATGTTGGGGTGGGGTGCCATCCGATGTGCAAAAAACGGAGTATTCAGCAGGCGTGAGGACAATTTGGGCTCTCTGGAGCCGCCCGGGGACGTATCGAGCGCGAAAAAAAGTTCAGAATTGGACAAATCGTCCGAATTTGTGGCGCAAACGTCGCTCGAGAACGGCTCGGAAACCTTCCCGCGCACGGATGGAAGCAGAATACTCCAAAAAATGCACGCTGGGTCGGCTACCACCCTGTCGGAAGGCTGGTTTCGCTACGATCGCGCGGGCGGTTGGGTGCTGCGTGGGCTCGGTGCGTCGTTTTCGGCTGGCGCGGTGCATGCGATCGTGGGCGGCAACGGATGCGGTAAGTCGACGATACTCTCGGTGCTGGCGAAGACCGCCAAGCTGCAGCGCGGCCGCATGGTGCGCGGAGCGGCCTCGGCTGCGCTGCTGCCTCAGAATCCTAAAGCATTGCTGGTTGCCGAGACGGTTCGCGATGAGCTGATGGAATGGGCCTCGACCTGCGGATACGACGAGGCCGCAGCACGGGAGCAGACAGCGCGCCTGGGTCTGGCGGGCCTGGAGACGCGCCACCCTTACGACCTCTCGGGCGGACAGCGCCAGCTGCTTGCACTGGCAAAGCTGCTGCTGATCGGCCCCGAGCTGCTGCTGCTTGACGAGCCCACGAAGGGCTTGGACCTGGAGAGCCGCCGCATCATCGCCCGCGCCCTGCGTGACCATGCGAAGGCTGGCGGCACCGTCATCATGGCTACGCACGATTTGGACTTTGTCGAGCAGGTAGCCGACGACGTCGCCATGATGTTTGACGGCGAGATTGCCTGCATGGAGCCCCCCGGCTGACTTCTTTGCCGACAACGTGTTTTATAGGGCGTGATGGGATGACGGATTATCGCGTCGCGCGCCTGCTCGCAAAACTGGAGGTCCCGCTGTTGTTAGCGGTGCCGGCAGTGATGACTGCGGCGTTGCTGGCGGGCATTGAGCAGGCGGCGCTTGCCATGCTGGTTGTAGTGGCGCTGGTGCTTGCGCTGTTCTTTGCGGGTTACGAGGCATCTCGTCCGGGTTTGCGCCAGATTATGCCTACGCTGGTGCTGGCGGCGCTGGCGGCGGCGGGGCGCATCCTGTTTGGGCCCATTCCCGACTTTAAACCGGTGAGCGCCATCGCCATTATCGCGGGGGCGGCGCTTGGTCGCCGCAATGGTTTTATGGTTGGCGCGCTGGCGGCGCTGACCAGCAATTTCTTTTTTGGGCAGGGCATGTGGACGCCATGGCAGATGTATGCCTGGGGGCTCGTGGGATACGTTGGCGGTGCGCTGGCGTATGCGGGTGCGTTCGACCGCGCCGACGGCACCGTGCGCATGCCAGCACTGCTGGCGTACGGCTTTGCGTCGGGCCCGCTCTATGGCGTCGTGATCAACGCGTATGACATCATTGGTTTTGTACAGCCGCTTACCTGGGCGGGTGCCGTGGCGCGTCTTGCCACGGCGGTGCCGTTCGATATCACACACGGCCTCGCGACCTGCGTGTTCTTGGCCGCCCTGTACAAGCCCTGGTGTCGCCGCATTAACCGTGTCGTCGTGAAATACGGACTGTAGGGCATTTCGCGTTCCCTCACGAACTTGCGGTGGAATAGTTCCTGTTTGGCTATTTGCTACCCAAACAGGAACTATTCCACCGCAACTTATAGGGGGAGAGGGGTCACATGATCTGTTTTTCTCTGTCCCCCAGGAATTACTTGGGGCTAGAGCTCTAGCGTGAGGGTGACAGGGCAGTGGTCGCTGCCGAAGATGTCGCCACGGATACCGGTGTCGCGTACGTTGTCGGCGATTGCGTCGCTTACCAGGAAGTAGTCGATGCGCCAGCCTGCGTTGTTCTTGCGGGCATTAAAGCGGTAGCTCCACCAGCTGTAGACGCCCTCGACGTTCGGATTTGCCGCGCGCCAGGTATCGGTGAAGCCGGCGTTGAGCAGCTCGGTAAACTTGCCGCGCTCCTCGTCCGAAAAGCCGGCGTTGCCGCGGTTGGACTTGGGGTTCTTAAGGTCGATCTCCTCGTGAGCCACGTTAAAGTCGCCGCAGGTTACGACGGGCTTGCCGGTTTCGCGCTCAAGCGCGTTCAAAAAGCCGCGATAGGCATCGTCCCAGGCCATGCGTACATCGATGCGCGCGAGCTCGTTTTGGGCGTTGGGCGTATAGACGTCGACAAACCAAAACTTGTCGAACTCGAGCGCGCAGACGCGGCCCTCGGTTGTGGCTTGGGCGACGAGCTCGGCCGCCTCGCCCTCGCCGGCGTAGGGCAGCAGTGCATCGGCGTGCAGCACGCGCAGCGGCTCCTTGCGGCTAAAGACCGCGGTGCCCGAGTACCCCTTGCGCTGGGCGTAGCTCCAGGTTTGGTGATAGCCGGGCAGATCGATATCGACCTGGCCCTCCTGCAGCTTGGTCTCTTGCAGCGCCAGTATATCGACATTGAGCTCCTGTGCGATCTGGATAAAGCTCGGGTCTTTTTTGAGCACGGCGCGCAGGCCGTTGACGTTCCACGAGGCGAACGTGTAAGTCTGAGACATGGTGTCCTTTCGACGGGGTTGGCAGGCTTAAGATTAGCGCAACAGGGGCGGGGCGGAGTCCGCGAGTGATAGCGCGATCGCCGCCGTCCCGGAGACACGGACGGAGGACATATATGACGCAGGCAATATCGGACCCCAAACAGGCCTCCGCCGCGCTGGCGGAACTGTTCGAAACCCATAGCCACGTGACCTTCTTTGGCGGCGCGGGCGTTTCCACGGCAAGCGGCATTCCCGATTTCCGCAGCGTGGACGGTCTGTATCACCAGCGGTTTTCCTATCCGCCCGAGACTATGCTCTCGCACAGCTTCTACGAGGCGCATCCGGCGGAGTTTTTCGACTTCTACCGGACCAAGATGATCGCGCTTGGCGCCAAGCCCAACCACTGCCACGCCAAGCTGGCGGAGCTGGAGCGCACCGGCAAGCTCGACGCCGTGGTGACTCAAAACATCGATGGCCTGCATCGGGCGGCTGGTTCGCGGCACGTGTTTGAGCTGCATGGCTCGGTCCACCGCAATATCTGCCAGACGTGCGGCGCGGTCTACAGCGCCGAATGGATTTGCGCGCGCGAGCACGAGGATGCCGCGGGCGTGCCCGTGTGCCCTGCGTGCGGCGGTCGCATCAAGCCCGATGTGGTCCTCTACGAAGAACCGCTCGATGAGCGTGTGCTTACCGGCGCCGTTGCTGCTATCGCTGCATCCGACGCCCTCGTCGTGGGCGGGACCTCGCTCGTGGTGTATCCGGCGGCGGGCCTCACGCGTTACTTTACTGGCGATGCGCTGGCCATTTGCAATTTGGCGCCCACCGATCAGGATGCAAATGCCGACCTGCTGATTTCTTGCGACATCGCGGCCGCGTTTGCATTCTAGCCCGCGCGCGCGGATACAATAGAAAGACTGATTGCAAAGCGACCCCGCCGCCTGTGCCCGAGCGCGGCGACGTGGGCATTTTAGGAGGATGTTCATGGCGAACGACAGCAAGACATGGCGGTGCGGAAAGTACGAGCTCAGCTTTGACCGTCCGCGTATCATGGGCGTCCTCAACGTGACGCCCGATTCGTTTAGCGACGGCGGTGAGCACTTTGACCAGGATGCCGCTATCGAGTACGGCCTGGCGATGCTCGATGCCGGCGCCGACATCATCGACGTGGGCGGTGAGTCCACGTCGACGTGGCGCCCCGGCTTTACCCCGGTCAACCCCGACGAGGAGGCGCGTCGCGTGCTGCCCGTCGTGCGCGCGCTCGCCAAAGAGGGCGCCATCGTCTCGATCGATACGCGTCATGTGGCGGTTGCCAAGGCGGCAGTGCGCTGCGGTGCTTCGATTGTCAACGACGTGACGGGCTTCACCGATCCCAAGATGGTTGAGTTCGTTAAGACGAGCACCTGCGGCGTTATCGTAATGCACGCCGGCGAGGTCGCCGCACCCGCACGCACGCACGCGACGGTGCAGCTCGATACCTCGGCTGCGGCGTTTGTTGCCGAGAAGGCACGCGAAGCGGCGGTCGAGGCCGCGCGCGAGGCCGAGAAGCCGGCCCGTCGCCGTCGCGGCAAGTTGCTGGGCGAGCCCAAGGTTGAAGCCAAGCTTCCGGGCGGTGTGGTACAGCCCTCGCTGCCGCTTGGCGAATCGGAGCCCGCGCCCGAGTCCGAGCCAGAGACGCCGGCTGCCGAGCAGGCTGCCCCTGCCGCCGCTGCGCCCGAGACCGTGCCCGCAGCTACCGAAGCCGTACCAGAGCCCAGTGACCACCTGGCCGCCATGATGCGCCGCAGTGCCCGCCGTGAGGAAGCCTATGTACCCACTTCGCAGCTCCGCCGCTTTACCCTGCCCGATTCTGCACCCATCATGCGCCGCGTCATGGGCTTTCTGTCCGATCAGGCCCGCACACTCATCCATGCTGGCGTGTCGCGCGACCGTATCTGCATCGATCCCGGCCCGGGCTTTGGCAAGACGGCCAACGAAGACATCGTCATCCAGCGCGAGACCGCCAAGATGGCGTCGCTGGGCTATCCGCTCATGTGCGCCGTGTCGCGCAAGCGCTTTGTGGGCGCCGTCTCGGGCGTGACCCAGGCCGCCGCGCGCGATGCCGCCACGTTTGGTGTGTGCCTGGGCGCCATCCAGGCCGGCGCCAACATCGTGCGCGTGCACGACGTCGCTGGCTTTGCGCAGTTCCTGAACGGTTACTGGGCTGTCGCCGAGCCGCAACCGCGCCGTGCGTTTGTGGCCGTGGGTTCCAACCTGGGGCATCGCTGCGACAACATCCGCGCCGCACGCGACATGATCGCCGAGATTCCACTTACCTGCGTGTCCAACTCCTCCAAGATCTACGAGAGCGAGCCAGCTTACGAGACACGCCAGGACGCGTTTGCCAACGCCATCATCGAGATCAAGACCGAGCTGGCTCCGCTGGTGCTGCTTGACGAGCTCATGAAGGTTGAGGCCGAGCTGGGCCGTGACCGCTCCAAGAAGGCCAAGGTCAACGGCCCACGCACCATCGACCTGGATCTGCTGTGGATGGACGGCGAGATCCATGGCGGCAAAAAGCTGCGCCTGCCGCATCCGCTGATCGGCGAGCGCGACTTTGTGCTGGTGCCGCTCGAGGACCTGATGCACGACCCGGCGCGGTTCTTCCGCTACAACGGCGTCGAGGTCAAGGAGCCCGAGGACCGCGTGGGCCATATCGTGGGCGAATTGGGGCGCATGTAGATGATCGAGATGAATGCTGTTGCCGCCGGCACCGAGCTTGACGCCGCGCGCGACGCGGGCCGCGAGGGCGCGTCTGCGGGCTGGTGCGCTTGGAGCGCGGGCGAGGCGTCGTTGACGTTTTCGCTGGTCGTGCGCCCGGACGTGAACATGCATGCCTTCCACGGCCTGCCGTTTGTGGCGGCGATGGGCATGATGGACGCGCTCGTGGGCACGGCGTCGACGCCGGGCCTGGGCCTTGCCGGCAAGGTGGGCATTGAGTGGCCGAGCAATATCGTGTGCGGCGCGCCCGCGTTTGAGACGTCGTTCGCGCGCGTTGCCGTCAAC
>CABRZN010000011.1 GCA_902475445.1 uncultured Collinsella sp. | reverse complement strand
GCAAGAACACAAGCCGGGCGCGCAAGATCGGCGACGAAGAAGTTGAGGCCCTCGACTGGGGCATGACCTTCAACGTGGGCCGTGAGGTTCCCGATAACGTGGCGTACCTGGGTATTCGTGCGAGCTACTTCCATGTGGACAACCGTGCTGAGCGGGGTCGCAACAGCTACGATCTGCATGTGGCCCGCGTGAGCGATTCACGTTTTGAGCGCCTGGTGCTGCTGGACGTGCCGCGCGCCGACGCGCCGACGCGCCTGCAGTGGAAGGTCAACAAAGTGCGCATGCCTGTCGACGAGCTGCCGCAAGCAGGCGAGACGCTGCGCATGCATTTTGATGCCAGCAGGATCCATTTGGTTTGTCGATAGCGCCGGGTAATGCCGTCGGGGAATATAAGCCTCGGCGGCTTTGTTTTTGCCGTTCGCCGAATGAGGAATGACAAACTCTTATCAATCAAGATAATTATTTATTAAACGACGGCACACGACGCTGTCGTACGAATGTCAACGGTGTTCGCATGGTCGATGACCGTTGGTATAGTTGACCTCAACTTGTAAAGGAGGGTGCGCACATGCCGCAGACGACATACATTCGCCGCGTTGCCGCGCGTGTCCTCTATATGGCTCGGAGTCGCATATGAGCAGGTATGTTCACGGCTCCGGGAGAGACGACGCACAACTAAATAATCGACCGCAAAGCAGGTTCCCTAAAATTCCGGGTTTGAGCACGGTCGGGCAATCGCCGTCCGTCGTGCATCGATACCGCTGTTATCCGTTTTTGGTTCGAGAGGGGAACCGTTATGGCTGAAGAATTTGATTTCTATCCGATGTGGGAGAGCCTCGGCATGAATCTTGCCGACCACGACATGCTGCTGGGCGCCGTGGGCCAGATGTACGGCGATATGTTCCTGACGCAGAACAATCGCCCCAAGTCCACGTCCTACCTGGATTTTGTCGCCACCAACATCCACAGCGGCCGTATTAAGGAGATGCTCGACAAGAAGGAGGCCGGCGAGGCCACCAAGATCGTGGGCAGCTTCTGCGTCTACGTGCCCGAGGAGATTGTGCTCGCCTGCGACGGTATCCCCGTGGGTCTGTGCTCGGGTGCCGATTGGGCGACCGACAAGGTCGAGGAGCACTTGCCGCGCAACACTTGTCCGCTTATCAAGAGCTTTGCCGGCTTTAAGCTGGGTGAGGTCTGCCCCTACATTGAGTCGAGTGACCTGGTGGTGGGTGAGAACACCTGCGACGGCAAGAAAAAGGCCTACGAGTTCTTTGCCACGCAAAAGAACATGTACGTCATGGATATTCCCAACGTACACGACGAGTCGACGCTTGTGACCTGGAAGGCCGAGGTTAAAAAGCTCGCCGCCAAGATTGAGGACGAGTGTGGCGTCACGATAACGCCTGAGCGTCTGAAGGCCGCCATCCGCGCCGTCAATGAGAAGCGTCGCGCCCTGCAGCGCCTCGCTGCCACGCGCGCTGCCGACCCAGCGCCCATTAGCGGTCTCGACAGCCTGCTGACCGTTCAGGCCGCCTTTATGGACGACACGCCGCGTCTGACCGGAGCCATCAACGATATGGCGGCTGAGTGCGAGCAGCGTGTCGAGGCCGGCGAGGGCGTGGCGCCCAAGGGGACCAAGCGCATCCTGTACACCGGCACGCCCATGGCCGTGCCCAACTGGAAGCTGTTCAACCTCATCGAGAAGGCCGGCGGCGTTGTGGTAGGCGAGGAGTCCTGCACGGGTTCGCGCTATTACAAGGACCTGGTCGACGAGTCCGGTGAGACGGTTGACGAGATGCTCGATGCCATCGCCGAGCGCTACTTTAAGATCAACTGCGCCGTCTTTACGCCCAACGACCAGCGTATGAAGGACATTGTCCAGATGGCCAAGAACCTGCATGCCGACGGCATTGTCGACGTGGCCTTGCAGTTCTGCACACTCTACGAGATGGAGTCCTTCGCCGTGGAGAAGGCCGCCGAGGAGGCCGGCATTCCGTTTATGCACATCACGACCGACTACGCCGGCGAGGACGCAGGCCAACTGCAAACCAGGATCGAGGCTTTCTTGGAAACCATTTAGGACTATCCGTCCCGGTGGCTTCCCCAGGCACTCGATCTTGCCGTTCAAACCGTCGCTTGCGTACCAGAAGTACGCGGCGCTCCTCTTTCACGGCAACCTCGGGCACCTGGAAAAGCCGTTTCCTTGGTTGTTTAAAAGGTTTGTTAAGGAGTTATATGTCGGAAAATATTGAGCAGCCGTTGCCGTCCACGTTTGAGGAGTTCAACGAGCAGCGCAAGGCCGCGTTTATTCGCGTTAAGGATTACAAGCAGGCGGGTAATCGCCTGGTCGGCTTTTTGTGCAGCTATACGCCGCTCGAGATTATCGATGCCGCGGGGGCTGCGAGCGTGGCTCTGTGCGGTACGTCCGATGAGGTGATTCCCGAGGCCGAGAAGGTGCTGCCGGCAAACCTGTGCCCGCTCATCAAGTCGACCTACGGTTTTGCCTACTCGCAAAAGTGCCCGTTTACGTACTTTAGCGACATGATCATCGGCGAGACCACCTGCGACGGCAAGAAGAAGATGTACGAGCTACTCAACGAGCTCAAGCGCACGCACATTCTGCATCTTCCGCAGGGTCGCGATCGTGCCTACGAGCGTGAAGGCTGGTACGAGGAGTGCCGCCTGCTCAAGGAGGAGCTCGAGGGCTTCTACGGCATCACGATTACCGACGATGACCTGCGCGCTGCCGTCCGTCGTCGCAACCGCTTGCGTGCGGCCCAGCTCGAGATGTTTGCACTGCAGGCCAACCAGCCGGCGGCCATGAGCGGCGTCGACCTGATGAGCACCATGTTTGCCGGTACGTTTAGCTTTGATATCGAGGCCTATACGCAGCAGCTGGAGCAAAAGGTTGCCAAGCTGCGCGAGGCCTACGACGCGGGCGAGCGCCCGGTTGCGGCGGATGCCAAGCGCATTCTGATCACCGGCTGCCCGGTGGGCGGCGTGATCAACAAGATCGGTCGTACCATCGAGTCCAATGGCGGCGTGGTCGTGTGCATGGACGATTGCTCGGGCGAGCGCACGGCGGCCATGATGATCGATCCGGAGGCTCCCGATATCCTGCGTGCCATCGCCGACCGCTACCTGGACATTAGCTGCTCGGTCATGACGCCCAACGATGGTCGTATGGAAAACACGCTGGCCATGTGCGAGAAGTATCATGTCGATGGCGTGGTAGAGAGCGTGCTACAGGCCTGCCACACCTTTAACGTGGAGAGTGCGCGCATGCAGGAGGCTGTCGAGGGCGCGGGTATTCCGTATATGAAGATTGAGACCGACTACAGCAACGGTGACATGGGCCAGATCGAGACGCGCATTGCTGCCTTTATCGAGACCCTGTAGGACAAATGCGGCAAAGGGATAGCTGCTTTGCCGCATAGAAGGAGGATGCCGTGGTTGGCATTGGTATCGACATAGGCTCGACGGCCGCGAAGGCTGCGGTGGTGGAGACGGACAACGCCATTGCGTGGACCTGCGTCATGCCGACGGGGTATTCGTCGGTCGATGCGGCCGAGCGCCTACGCGGTGAACTCGCCGCAGCCGGCTATGACGTGACGGGCGACGATGTTCGCGTGGTCGCGACTGGCTACGGCCGTGTCGCGGTGCCCTATGCCAACAAGGTAGTGACCGAGATCACCTGCCATGGTGCCGGTGCGGTCCGCCTGTTTGGCGAGCAGGGCACGGTGATCGACGTGGGCGGCCAGGATACCAAGGTCATCCAACTCAAGGGCGGCCGCGTGGCAAAGTTCGCCATGAACGACAAGTGTGCCGCCGGCACGGGGCGCTTTTTGGAGATCATGGCCGACCGCTTGGGCATTTCCCAGCAGCAGATGGCCGACCTGGCGCGTTCCGGCGAGCCCACCAAGATCAGCAGCATGTGCACGGTGTTTGCCGAAAGCGAGGTCATCAGCCTGATCGGTCGCGGTGAGCCGCGCGAGAACATTGCGCGTGGCGTGATCGACAGCGTGGTCTCGCGCGTGGCGACCATGGCCGGGCAGGCCGCGGGCGCCCCGTACTACCTGACCGGTGGCCTGTGCGAGAACGCCTTCGTGGTGGAGCGGTTGGGCGAGCTACTGGGGTCGCCGGTGACCACCTCGCCCCAGGCTCGCTTTGCCGGAGCGATCGGCGCGGCTGTCCGCGCCGCCGCCTTGGCCTAGAGGTGTACCGCGACATGCGCATCCTCAATATCTCGGCACAAAAACCAGATAGCACTGGCAGCGGCACCTACCTTGCCGCGCTCGTACGCGAGCAGATCGAGACGGACATCGCGCCGCCGTGCTTTGCGGCGCGGCACCGGGTGATACCCAAGGCGAGCTGGACCGGCGTGCTGCCGTGTTTGCCGTACCGTTCGAGTCGCCCGAGCTGCCGTTTCCCATCTGTGGCATGTCCGATGTCATGCCCTATCCCTCCACACGCTATCGTGATCTGACGCCTTCGATGCTCAAGGCATTTGAGCGGGCATTTGCTGCTGCAATCGATCGAGCGGTGGCTGAGTTTCGGCCCGATCTGGTGCTCTGCCATCACCTGTATCTGGTGACCGCATTGGCGCGCGAGTGCGTCCGAGGCGTGCCGGTTGTTGCCGTGTGTCATTCGACCGACCTGCGCCAGCTGCGTTCGCATACGCTCGAACGCGATCGCATTGTAAGTGCGGTTCGTCGGCTCGATGCCGTCTTTGCGCTCCATGCTGAGCAGGCTGAGCAGATTGGCCTGGTGTGCGGCGTCGATGCCGATCGTATCCACGTGATTGGGACGGGCTACGACCATCGCGTCTTCTGCCGCGATGCAAGCGTGGCGAGGCAGCCGGGATCGCTTGTGTACGTGGGCAAGATTTGCTTTAAAAAGGGCGTCGAGTCGCTGGTTCGAGCTGTGTCATTGCCGATTGACGATGGCGTCCGCCCATCTGGCTTGGTACTTGTGGGCGGCCGCGGGGACGATGCCGAGTACGCGCGTATCGAGCGCTTGACCGCGGCCTCGGATGTGCCGGTGACGCTGGCGGGGCGCCTGGATAGCGATGGGCTCGTGCGTGCCTACCGCAGTTCCGACGTCTTTGTGCTGCCTTCGTTTTACGAGGGTCTGCCGCTCGTGACGATCGAGGCCCTCGCGTGCGGCTGCAAAGTTGTGGCGACCGATTTGCCCGGCGTTCGTCCCTGGATGGAGGCGATGCTTCCCGGTGCTCCCGTGACGTGGGTGGCGTCGCCGCGTATGACGGATGTCGACACGCCCGTGGCGGCCGACCTTCCGTTGTTTGAGCGCGCACTGGCAGATGCTATCGCGCAGGCGCTTGCGGCGCCGCTTTCGACGTTCGAGCCGTCGGCGGTCTCTTGGGAAGCGTGCCTGGCGCGTATACTTAAAGTCGTTGATTTGTTGGAAGGGGGTTCGTATGGCTAAGGACACCATGAGGCTCACGTCTATGACGGCCGCGAGCGGTTGAGCCGCTAAGTTGGCTCCCGGAGCCCTCGCCCAGGTCCTGGGCGACTTGCCAAATGTGCATAACGACAACTTGCTCGTGGGGTTCGATACCTCCGACGATGCGAGCGTCTTCCGCGTAGGGGAGAACCTGGGGCTCGTGCAGTCCATCGACTTCTTCCCACCGATGGTCGACGACCCGTTTCTGTTTGGCCAGATTGCTGCGGCCAACTCGCTGTCGGACATCTACGCCATGGGCGGGCGGCCGAGCCATGCCATGAACCTGCTTTGCATACCCAGTTGCCTGGGCGTTGAGGTTGCCGGTCAGATTCTGGCGGGCGGCGCCGATAAGTGCGTCGAGGCGGGTTGCTCCATCGCGGGCGGCCACACCATCAACGACGACGAGCCCAAGTACGGTCTGTCCGTGAGCGGTTTTGTGCCACTCGACCACATGCTCGCCAACAGCGGCGTACGCGTGGGCGATGTTCTGCTGCTGACCAAGGCGATCGGCTCGGGCATCATCACCACGGCCATTAAGGGCGAGCTCATCGAGCAGGACGAGGCCGCAGCCATGTTTGACTCGATGTGTACCCTCAACGAGGCCCCGATCCGTTTGGCCGAGGGGCTCGAACTTCACGGCTGCACCGACATTACGGGCTTTGGCCTGATTGGGCATGCGTGCGAGATGGCCGAGGGCTCGGGCGTGCAGATTGAGCTTGCGTCGGGGGCGGTGCCGCTCTTTGATCAAGTGCTCGACATGGCGCGTCTGGGCATTATCCCCGCTGGCTCCTACCGCAACCAGGACTTCTTTGGCCCGCGCGTGACTGCCGACGAGGACCTGGAGCCGGGCATGTTGGATGCGCTGTACGATCCGCAGACCTCGGGCGGTTTGCTCATCGCGGCGCCTGCTGCCGATGTGGATGGGCTTGCGCGTCGCTTGCATGCCGAGGGGCGCATCGCGGCCGTTGTCGGGCGCGTGTGCGAGGCGGAGCCGGGCGGTCCTGCCGTCCGCGTTGTTCGCTAGCCCGCACGTTTATGTAACTGTTTGCCGTTCTCTAGAACGGCTCTTTCGAAAGGAATTTGCTATGTCTACCAAGATTGAAGTCAATGCCATGGGCGATGCCTGTCCGCTGCCCGTCGTCAAGACGCTCAAAGCTCTGAAGCAGCTCGATGGCGAGGGCGCCGTCGTGACCTCGGTCGACAACGAGACCGCCGTCAAGAACATCTCCAAGATGGCGCAGGAGAAAGGCTGCACGGCCTCGGTCGAGAAGGTTTCTGACGCCGAGTGGCACGTGACCGTGGCGACCTCTGGCGCCATTGCCATGGCCGATCCCGAGCAGGATGGCGCTGCCTTCTGTGATGCCAGCGCCGGCAAGGGCAGGCTCGTCATTTCCGTCTACACCGACTGCATGGGCCGTGGCGACGACGAGCTGGGCCACAAGCTCATGAAGGCCTTCATCTTTGCCGTGACGCAGCAGGAGGAGCTGCCCGCGACCATGCTGTTCTATAACGGCGGCGCCAAGCTCACCGTTGAGGGCTCGCCGGTGCTCGACGACCTGAAGGGTCTGGCCGAGCAGGGCGTTGAGATCCTTACCTGTGGCACCTGCCTCGATCACTTTGGCATTAAGGACCAGCTCGCGGTGGGCGAGGTCACGAACATGTACGTGATCGTGGAGAAGATGGAGCAGGCCGTGCGCGTCGTGCGCCCGTAGCGTATTGGTTGGAGTTGCCATGAGGGAAAAGCGCCCGGCGCTTGTCATCACGTTTTCCACCACGGCGGCCGCCATGGGTTGCGAGTCCCTGTGCGTTGAGCGTGGCCTTCCCGGGCGAACGATTCCCGTGCCCGGGGAGGTCGCTGCCGGCTGTGGTCTGGCGTGGAAAGCGTTGCCTGCCGATGAGGAGCTGCTGCGCGGCGAACTCGCCGCGGCGGGCGTTCCCACCGAGGGCTATACCGTGATTGATATGTGGGAGGTCGTGCGATGATCTACCTGGATAACGCGGCGACGACCATGCACAAGCCTCAGACGGTCATCGATGCCGTGACGCAGGCGATGTGCTCGCTCGGCAATGCCGGGCGCGGTGCCACGTCGGGTGCCCTCGATGCCGCTCGTACGATTCACGGTTGCCGTGCCAAGCTCGCGCGCCTTTTAGGTTGCCCGAGGGCGGACCATGTGTGCTTTACGCCCAACTCTACGGCGGCGCTCAACACCGCCATCTGTGGCGTGGTGCGCCCCGGCGACCGCGTGGTCACGACGGTGCTCGAGCACAACTCCGTGCTACGTCCGCTCAATCGCTTGGCGGCAGAGCAGGGTGTGACGGTTGAGCATGCGGGTTGCGACGCGAACGGCGCGCTCGACTACGACGAGCTCGAGCGGCTAGTCACGCCCGGTACGCGTGCCGTGGTGGTGACGCACGCCTCAAATGTGACCGGCAACGCGGTCGACATTGCGCGCGTGGCGGCCATGGCCCATGCGGCCGGTGCGCTGGTGATCGTCGATGCCTCTCAGTCTGCCGGCACGGCGCGTATCGATATGCATGCCATGGGGCTCGACATTGTGTGCTTTACCGGCCACAAGGGGCTCATGGGACCCCAAGGCACCGGCGGCCTGGCCGTGGCGGAGGGCATTGACGTGTCTCCGTGGGCCATGGGCGGCACGGGCGTGCACAGCTTTGACCCACTGCAGCCACTTGAGTGGCCCACGCGTCTTGAGGCGGGCACGCTCAACGGCCACGGCATCGCGGGACTTTCTGCCGGTCTCGACTTTATCGAGGCGCAAGGCGGGGTCGAGGCGATTGCGGCGCATGAGCGCTCGCTTGCAGAGCGCTTCCTCGCCGGTGCTCGCGAAATCCCCGGCATTGCGCTCTACGGTGCGTTTGACCAGCCCGTGCGCTCGGCGATCGTCTCACTCAACGTGGGTGATATCGACTCGGCCGAGATCTCGGACGCGCTCATGCAAGGGTGGGGGATTGCGACGCGCCCCGGTGCCCATTGCGCTCCGCTCATGCACCGTGCGTTAGATACCGAGCGCCAGGGTGTCGTCCGCTTCTCGTTTGGGTATTTCAACACGACCGAAGAAGTCGACACGGCTATCGATGCTCTGCGCAATTTAGCCTGCTAAAGCTGCTGGACCGTTTATACTTGCGGGACGGGTATTTTGCCCGTCCCGTTTTTGTTTCGACCCGAAAGGTGTGCCTATGGCTTCATCCGCCCCGCGCGGTCTGCGTTCCGACCATGTCGTTACCGTCGGCATTGCGCTGTTCTCGATGCTCTTTGGCGCCGGTAACCTGATCATTCCGCCGCTGCTGGCGCTGCAGGCAGGTTCTGCCACGCCGATTGCCATGATCGGCTTTTTGATTGCCGCTATTGGTCTGCCCGTTATGGGATTTATCGCCGTCGCGCTCGCTGGCACGGCCCGAGAGCTGGCCGGGCGTGTGCATCCTAAGTTTGGCGAATTCTTCGTTGCGGCGGTCTACCTGGCCATCGGTCCGTGCCTGGCCATTCCGCGCACAAGCTCTACGGCGTTCGAAATGCTGGTGCCGCTGCTACCCGAGGGCGTTTCGCTCGGCACGGCACGTCTGGTGTTTGCCATCGGGTTCTTCGTCGTCGCGTTTGCGCTCACGCTACGTCCAGGCGTCATCACGCGCGTGCTCGGCCGCATTACGGGCCCTGCGCTCATTGCGCTCATCGTGCTGGTCGTGGGTGCTGCCGTGATCTCGCCGCTGGGACCGGCTGCCGCGCCGCAGGCCCCTTACGATGCAGGCGCCGCTGTGCAGGGCTTTCTGACTGGCTATCAGACCATGGACCTGCTCGCGTCACTTGCCTTCGGCATCATCATCGCCGAGACCATCCACGAGCTGGGTGTTACCGATGACAAGCGCGTGGCCTTCGAGATCTCGCGTTCCGGTGTTATCGCCGGCGTGCTCATGGCCATCATCTACTGCGGCTTGGGCCTTGCCGGTATGCAGCTCGGCACCGTGATGCCCGACGCTACCAACGGCGCCGCCATCCTCGCCCGTTCGGCCTCCATGCATTTTGGGCTTGCCGGCACGGTCGTGGTCTTCGCCATCTTCTTCCTTGCCTGCATGAACGTGTGCATCGGCCTCATCAGCTGCTGCTCGCGTTACTTCTGCGAGACGTATGTGGTTAAAGGGGGAGCGGAGGCCTCCGAGGAGGCCATGCGCCGTCCCTTTGCGGTTCTCGCCTTTGTGTTCGCAGCGTTTTCGTGCGTGCTCTCCAACGTGGGTCTCGACGTGATCCTCATGTTCTCGGTGCCTATGCTCAACGCCTTGTATCCCGTTGCCATCGTGCTGGTACTGATGGGCCTGGTGCACGGCTTTTGCGACGCGCATCCGCAGGTGTGGGTCTGGGTTGGCGGTGTGGTTGCCGTGCAGAGTGTGATCACCTCGGTTCGCGACGCGTTCTTTGCTGGCGCGTGGCTGCCGTTCGATGCGTTGCCGCTGGCAGATATCGGTGCCGCGTGGGCGCCGGTTGCCGTGGTGGCATTTGTGATCGGTCTGCTCCATAGTCGTTTTGTTGCACATTCGAGGAGCTAAGGCATCAATGCTTGCACAGGCGGGGAGTCTCCCCTATAATTTCCTTCGCTTTGGGACACGCAAGGTTTAGACCTTAGCTGCTCAACACCTTCGGGACGTGGCGCAGTTTGGTAGCGCGCCTGCTTTGGGAGCAGGATGTCGCAGGTTCAAATCCTGTCGTCCCGACCATATCTTGCGGGCGTAGTTCAATGGTAGAACCCCAGCCTTCCAAGCTGATGACGCGGGTTCGATTCCCGTCGCCCGCTCCACAAGATAGATGAATGGCTCTGCTTCCTTTTGGGAACAGAGCCATTTTCATAAGTGTGCCGGGTGACGGAAATCGATCCCGCACCGCAACTTAGGTGGGCATGGGGTTAGCTGCGGGGGCGGTGGCGGAGCTTGTCGATGGTGGAGTCGGTGCTTCGGCTGCGGGCGTCGGCGGCGGTTTGGCGCTGGCGGCGGTAGTCGATCATGCCTTGGATGATGGGCTTGCCAAAGCTCACGACATCATCGTTGTAGATGGCGGTTCGGGCTGCGAGGAGGCAGTCGGTAAAGTCCATATGGGTCTTGCCAAAGAGTTTGACGGCAAGGGCGACAACGGTGGGCTCGTCGACCATGACGTCATCGAGCAGCCTTTTCATGGCCGCAGCAATCTCAACGCGGGGAACCTTATAGACGTCGCGCAGCGTGACCACGACGCGCGTGATGATTTCGGGGTAGACACGAGCGGTGCGCGTGGCGATGACCTTGGCGGCGCGCGGTGACAAAACTTCGTCGTCGTCAAGCAGGTAGCGTAGGATGACGGTCTCGTCGATGATGGTGCTACTCATGGATATCTACTTCCTCGGGACCCAAAATCGAATCGTCGCTTTCTGTGGCAAGGTACTCAATCCAGGCATTGCGCTCCTCGGAGCGGCGATTGGGGTCCCCATATGCTTTGAGCGACCCATAGGCGGCGGTGCCGTCCTTTGAGCGCACGGCGACCGGCTGAAAGGGAAGCTTGCGCATCAAAATGCTCTGCGCGACAAAAAGGCGCACGGCCTCGGCGAGCGATGTGCCCATGGCGTCGTAGAGACGCTCGGCATGCTGCTTGTCTTCCTCGCGAATGCGCACCTGCAGGATGGCTCGTTTTTGAGTCGATGACATCACTGGCCTCCCTTAATGAGCGTGCAATTTGAATAGTCAAATACAACATCGGCTAATAATAGCCAATCATACAACCACTACTTTATTGCACTAGAGTAATTGAGTGTAAACGATATTACAAACGTACTACATCCTTCAGAAATGAGCGTGAAATCTTTCTTGGGCGTACGCATGTAATACACTCACCTTTATAGCTTCTAGAGAATAATTCCAACCTGCCCAAATCCCTGCAATACACCCGTATTGCAGGGCCTACGCTCAAGTTTGCCCCCTGCAACTGCGTATATTCAACCTGTATACCGTTGGAGAAATTCTACCGAGTGCCTGTTTCGCCGCATGCATTCGATACGCCGATGCCAGGCCACGGGCGGCTTGGGACAACGTCGACAGGGTCTCTCCGGCATGGGATTCAGGAGGGAGTGAACAACATGGGCAATAAACGAGTCGTAGCCGATTCCTCGCGCTGCATTGGGTGTCAAACCTGCATGGCGGCGTGTATCGAGGCACACGACATCCCCGGCAACATCGCCGCGCCGCGCCTGCGCGTGACGCGTACGTACGAGATCTCCGCACCGGTGGCTTGCCATCACTGCGAGGATGCCCCGTGCGCCAAGGCCTGCCCTACGGGCGCCTTGTTCTTTGATCCAAAGAACCATCGCATCGGCGTCAACGAGGACAACTGCATCGGCTGCAAGAGCTGCGTCATGGCCTGCCCCTTTGGCGCCGTGAGCGTGGCGACCACGCAGGTCCCCGTCTTGATGGGCGACGTGCGCGTGGGTTCGCAGACCAAGAGCTTCGTGCTCAAGTGCGACCTGTGCGTGGACCGTCCCGGCGGTCCGGCGTGTGCCGAGGCGTGCCCGACTAAGGGCCTCGCCCTGGTATACGAGGAGCGCCTGGCGGAACTGACTGCCGAGCGTGCCCGCGCCACCATCGAAAAAGAGGCGTAAGCGCTGGGGCGACAAGCCCAATGATTGTCAAATACATACCGATTAATCGGTAACAGAGAAAGGAAGGAGGGTGTCATGGAGAAGCATAAAGTGATCTGCCCGTACTGCGGCGCCGGTTGCCAGTTTAACCTCCTGGTCCAAAACGGCCAGGTCGTGGGTACCGAGCCGCTCAACGGCATCACCAATCAGGGCGAGCTGTGCCTTAAGGGCATGAGCGGCTACGACTTCATCAACGACACCAAGATCTTGACTCCTCGCGTACTGCACCCGATGATCCGTCGCACCAAGGGCGCGGATCTTGAGCGCGTAAGCTGGGACGAGGCACTGGATTTCACCGCATCTAAGATGCAGGCCATAATTGACGAATATGGTCCTAACGCTGTCATGACCACCGGCTCTTCGCGAGGCGGCGGCAATGAGGCGAACTACGTCATGCAGAAGTTTACGCGTGCGTGCATCGGCACCCACAGCGTGGACAACTGCGCCCGTACTTGACACGGCCCTACTGTCCTCGGTCTGATGGACACGGTTGGTTCAGGTTGCATGTCATGCTCCATCCCCGGTATGGAGGATGCGGGCTGCATTTTCCTCTTCGGCTATAACCCTGCCGATTCGCACCCCATCGTCGCAAGGCGTATCGTGCGAGCCAAAGAAAAGGGTTGCAAGATCATCGTCGCCGACCCGCGCCATATCGAAACCGCGCGTATCGCCGATCTCTACCTTCCGATCAAGAACGGTTGCAACGTTGCGTTCCTCAACGCCTTTGCAAACTGCTTGGTCAACGATGGCCTCTACGACAAGGAATTCGTCGCCGAGCACACGAACGGCTTTGACGAGTGGTGGGAGACCATCAAGAACTACACTCCCGAATCCGTACAGGACATCACGGGTGTCGAGCCCGCGTTGATCCACCAAGCTGCCGAGATGTACGCCACGGCGAAGCCCTCTGCCATCATTGGCTGGGGCATGGGCGTATGCCAGCAGAAGCAGAACCTGAAGACGGTGCACACCATCGCCTCCATCGCCTGCGTTGCCGGCCAGATCGGCAAACCCAATTCCGGCCTCGCGCCCGTGCGCGGTCAGAACAACGTCCAGGGCTCCTGCGATATGGGCATGCTGCCCAACCTGTACCCTGGCTACCAGAAAGTCACCGACCCGGCAGTGCGTGCCAAGTTTGCCAAGGCTTGGGGCGTGCCCGAGGAAAAGCTCCCGCTCGAGGAGGGCTACAAGCTCACCGACCTGGGCCACCTGGTCGACGAGGGCAAGGTGCACTGCTTCTACAACTACGGCGAGGACCCGGTGCAGACCGAGCCCGATTCGGCCGGTATGCGCAAGACGCTCTCCGAGCTGGATCTGTTTATTTGCCAGGACATCTTTATGACGCAGACGACCATGCTCGCCGACGTCATCCTGCCTGCCACCTCTTGGGGCGAACACGAGGGTGTCTTTACCGCATCCGACCGTAGCTTCCAGCACTTTGACGCGGCCGTTCCGCCCAAGGGCGAGTGCCGCCACGACTGGGAGATCTTCGCGGACCTGTCTACGCGCATGGGCTATCCCATGCACTACGACAACACCGAGCAGATCTGGAACGAGTGCATTAGCCTGTGCCCCAACTTTGTGGGCGCAACCTACGAGAAGATGGCTCCCGAGGGCGGTTACGCCCAGTGGCCGGTCAAGAGCACCGATGTGAACGACCACGGTACGCCCGACATGTTCGCTGGTGGCAAGTTCACCACCAAGGACGGTCGCGCCAACCTGATGGCGCACGACTGGGAGGCGCCCTCCGAGCTTCCCGACGATGAGTACCCGCTCATTCTGTGCACCGTCCGCGAGGTCGGCCACTACAGCTGCCGTTCGATGACCGGCAACTGCAAGACGCTGGCGCTGCTTGCCGACGAGCCCGGCTTTGTCCGCATGAATCCTGCGGACGCCCAGGCGCGCGGCATCAAGAACGGCGACATCGTCTCGATCCACAGCCGCCGCGGCCAGGTATACAGCCGCGCCGACGTGAGCGACCGTATCAACAAGGGCACGGTCTATATGACCTACCAGTGGTGGATCGGCAAGTGCAACGAGCTGACCATTCACAAGGTCGACCCGGTCTCGCATACGCCCGAGGACAAGTTCTCCGCCTGCCAGGTCGACGCTATCGCCGACCAGGTCTGGGCTGAGGGCGAGGTCGAGCGTCAGTACACCGAGCTCAAGCAGGCTCTGGTGGACGCCGCCGCTCCTCAGGACGTTGAGCCCGGCACCGCCAAGTTCGACGACGAGACGCACGTGAATCAAATCGTGTAGTCCCGTTCTCGTTGGCTTTTTGGGCCGGGCGTCCCGTACGTTCGGGACCCCGGCCCGTTATTTTGAAAGGAAGTGGGGATGAACCGCTTCATCGACATCAACCCGGAGAGGTGCATCGGCTGCGGAACATGCCAGTCCGCCTGTGCCGACGCCCACCGGATGCAGGGTCTTCAGGATACGCCGCGTCTGGCGCTCGTGAAGACCGGCGGTATTTCGGCCGCCCTTGCCTGCCATCATTGCGAGGGTGCCCCCTGCGCCGAGGTTTGCCCGGTGAATGCCATCGAGCACGATGGCGATCGCATCCACGTCAAGGAGCAGGAGTGCATCGGGTGCAGGCTGTGCGCCATCGCGTGCCCCTTCGGAGCCATCCATCCCGATGGCACGTCTATCGCCGGTGTCGCAGGCATGTGCGACCCGACGCCTTCGTATCCTAAGTCCCTGAGCAGCCTGCTTACGTGGGCTCCCGGCCAGTACACCTGCGCTGTCAAGTGCGACCTGTGCGCCTTCGATCCGGACGGCCCGCATTGTGTGGCGGCGTGCCCCACCAAGGCGCTGACCGTCATGGGCGGCGCGGCCGATCGCGAGCTCGACGAGGCCAAGCGCCTGCGCTCGATCGAAAACGGTCCGGTCGTCGACGTTACCGCTGTGGCCCAGGGCCTGTCCGAGAAAGCAGAAGGGAGCGTAAACAATGGATAGCATGACGCTGTTTATCGCATCGCTTGCCGTCTCGTGCATCGGTGCGCTCGCCTCGGTTCTGCTGATCAAGGCCGATAACGCCGCCAAGACCGCCGGCTGCCTTATCGGCGCCGTCGCCGCGGTGCTTTCGTTTGCGGCCGGTATCCAGGCCGTGCTGGGCGATGTCACGTCGGTCGACACCATCGTGTTCTTCCCGTTTGCCCATTTCCAGCTGCTGCTCAATCAGCTGTCCGGCCTGTTCGTGGCGCTCATCTCGGTGCTCGCGTTTGCCGGTTCGATCTATGGTCTCAACTACTTTGATGAGTACCCGGGCAAAAAGGGCCGCGCCGGCTTCTTCTTTAACACCTTCGTGGCGTCCATGATGCTCGTCATCACCGCCGACAACGTGTTTTGGTTCCTGGTCGCCTTTGAGCTCATGTCGCTGACCTCGTACTTCCTGGTCGTGATTGAGGAGAACGAGAACTCCATCCATGGCGGTTGGCTCTACTTTGTGATCGCGCACGTGGGCTTTGTGCTCATCATGGCGAGCTTCCTCACCATGACCAACTTCGCCGGTGGCTCGTTTGCCTTTGCGGATTTCCGTGCTACGCAGTTTAGCCCCGCGGTCGCATCCGTGTGCTTTGTGCTCGCCTTCTTTGGCTTTGGCGCCAAGGCCGGTATCATTCCGCTGCACGGCTGGCTGCCCAAGGCACATCCCGAGGCGCCGTCCAACGTGTCGGCCCTCATGTCCGGCGGCATGATCAAGATCGGTATCTTCGGTATCCTCAAGGTTGGTCTCGACCTGCTCTCCGCCTCGGGCGTTCAGGTCTGGTGGGGCCTTATGGTCATGGTCTTCGGTGCGATCTCGTCGGTCCTCGGCGTGGCCTTCGCCCTGCAGGAGCATGACATCAAGCGCCTGCTGGCCTATCACTCCGTCGAGAACATCGGCATCATTCTGCTCGGCGTCGGCGCCTCCATGGCCGCCATGGCGCTCAACTCGGTCGGCATCGCCGTCCTGGCACTGATGGCCGCCCTCTACCACACGTTTAACCACGCGATGTTTAAGGGCGAGCTGTTCTTGGGCGCCGGTGCGCTGCTGTACTCCACGGGTACGCGCAATATGGAGAAGATGGGCGGCCTGTTCTGTCGTATGCCTGCAACGGCCATCTGCTTCCTCATTGGCGCGCTTGCCATCTCGGCCATCCCGCCCTTCAACGGCTTTGTGTCCGAGTGGTTTACCTACCAGTCGCTGTTTAATGCCGCCATGCAGGGCGACAAGGCCGTCATGATCGTGGCCGTGTTCGCTGCCGTCGCGCTTGCCATTACCGGTGCGCTGGCTGTCACGTGCTTCGTCAAGGCCTATGGCGTCTCCTTTGCCTCCGCGCCCCGCTCCGAGGCCGCGGCCAATGCCAAGGAGGTTCCCGCCCCCATGGTGTTTGCGCAGGGCCTGCTCGCGGCCATCTGCGTCGTGCTGGGCATTGGCGCTCCCGTGATCGCGCCCGTGCTGGTCGATGTCGCCGCGTCCGTGCTGCATCCGTACGGTGGCGTGTTTGCCGCCGAGGGCATGGAGCTCATGAACCAGTACTCCGGCGCTGCCACCTCCACGCCCGCGATCGCCATTGCGCTCGTGGTACTTGTCGGCCTTGCCTGCGGCTACCGCAAGCTCAAGACCGTCGGTAAGGTGCAGAAGTCCCAGCCGTGGGCATGCGGCTATGCTCCCAACGAGCATATGCCCGTCGTGGCCACGACCTTTGCCTCCGAGGTGTCCTGGTTTATGCAGCCGCTCTACACGCTGCGCGACCGCTGCACGGCCGTCTGCTGGTCCATCGCGCACTTCTTCCAGAAGCTCACCGGTGTGGCCGAGGCTGTGGAGCCCGTACCCGACAAGGTTCTCGTCGATGCTCCGCATAAGGGTGTCGAAAAGCTCGCCGACCTCGCGACTAAGCTCGAGGGCGGCAACTACAGCATCTATATCTGCTACATCGTCGCGGCACTCGTGGTGTTCCTCGTGCTCGCCGTGCAAATGGGTTAAGGAGGGGAGAGCATGAACAACATCGTACTTGCCGTTCTGCAGGGCGTGGTCGTCATGGCCGTCGCGCCGTTCTTCTCCGGTCTCGGTCGCGTGATCCGCGCCAAGATGCACAACCGTCGCGGCCCCAGCATCATGCAGGACTATCGCGACCTGGCCAAGCTCTTTGCGCGCCCCGAGTCCCAGAGCGAGGACGCGAGCTTTGCGCTTCGCATTATGCCGCCGCTGTTCTTCGCCGTCGCCTTTATGCTCGCGATGGGCCTGCCGCTCTTTACGGCACAAAGCCCCATCCCGGTCTTTGGTGACGCCATCACCATCATGTACAGCCTGGCGCTCGCCCGCTTCTTCTTCGCCCTCTGCGGTGTGGATTCGTCCAACGCCTACGCCGGTATCGGCGGCGTTCGTGAGCTGCTCATGAGCGTGCTCATCGAGCCGTCCATGCTGCTGGCACTGTTTGCCGCCGCCCTGGTGTGCGGCTCCACCGACATCGCCACCATGGGTCAGCACATCATGACGGGTGCCGTCGACGCGCCGGTCGCCGTGATCCTCGCCGGCATCGCCTTTGCGATCGCCTGCTACATGGAACTCGGCAAGCTGCCGTTTGATCAGGCCGAGGCCGAGCAGGAGCTTCAGGAAGGTCCGCTCGCCGAGCTTTCCGGCCCGTCGCTCGCCATGGCCAAGCTCGCCATGTCCATGAAACAGGTCCTGGTCGTCGCTTGGTTCTGCGCAATCTTCATCCCTTGGGGCGAGCCCGCGACCGTGGGCACCGCCGCCGTTCTGGGTGCCGTCATCTTCCTGGTGAAGTGCCTTATCGACTTTGTCGTATGCGGCGTGATCGAGAACTCCTGCTCGCGCTCGCGTTTTAAGGTACTCGGTAATCAGACCTGGGCTGTCGTGGGCATCGCCGTTCTGGCGTTTGTCTTCGTGGTCGTCGGCGTGTAGGAGAAGGGAGAAACAATGTCATTTGCAGTCAGTCTGTCCCTTCTCGGCTTGGTCGCTATCGCGGCCCCGATGGTGGCCTCGGTGCTCGTCGCCCTGTTCCCCCGTTCGTACGCCAAGTGGTTCAGCGTTTTGGGTGCCGCCGTCTCGACGGTCTGCACCATCGCCCTCGCCGCGAATTTCGCTGGCGCCGGCATGCCCGACACGCAGGTCCCCCTGATCTCGTTTGGGCAGACCCTCGTCATGGGATTCACCTTCGATCGCATGAGCACGCTGCTCGCGCCCGCCTTTGTGGGTATCGGCCTGCTTGTCGTGATCTATTCGATCCCCTATATGAGCGAGAATAACCGTGAGCATCCCGACGCGCCGCGTCGTCGCTTCTACGCGTACCTCGCGACCTTCATCGGCGCCATGGCCGGCCTCGTGTACAGCTCGACCCTTTTGGGCCAGCTCGTGTTCTTTGAGATCACGGGTGCGTGCTCTTGGGGCCTCATTAGCTACTACATGACGCCTACGGCCAAGAAGGCCGGCATGAAGGCCCTGATCATCACGCATATCGGTGCGCTCGGCCTGTATCTGGGCGCTGCCATCGTGTTTGCCCACACCGGCACCTTCGCCATTACCGCGATTGCCGGCCTCGATGCCAAGCTCAAGGCTATCGTCCTTTTGCTAGTGCTGTTTGCGGCCTGGGCCAAGTCCGCACAGGTTCCCATGTACATGTGGCTGCCTTCGGCCATGGAGGCACCGACGCCCGTTTCGGCCTACCTGCATGGTGCCTCGATGGTTAAGGTCGGCGTGTGCGTGTTCGCGCGTGCACTCGTCTCTGCCGGCGAGATTCCCGAGATCGTGGGCTGGGTCGCCATTATCGACGCCATGGTCACCATGCTCTTTGGTTTCCTTATGTACCTGCCGCAAAAGGACATGAAGCGTCTGCTGGCCTTCTCCACGATCGCCCAGCTCTCCTATGTGTTCTTTGGTCTGGGCCTTTCGGTCTTTGGCAGCCAGCTGGCCTTTGATGGCGCCGTGTGCCACATCTTTAACCACGCTTTCGCCAAGACGCTGTTCTTCCTGATCGCCGGTTCGTTCTCCTTCACGCTCGGCACGCGTATGCTGCCCAAGCTTCGCGGCATCGTAAAGAAGTACCCGATCTCGGGCGTGGGCTTTGGTGTCGCCGCGCTCGCCATTGCCGGCGTGCCGCCCATGAACACGTTCTTCTCGAAGTTCCAGATCATCGCCGGCGGCTTCTCTGTTGGTGCCGGCAACGTTGCGATCCTGGTGCTCGTGTGCATCATGGTTGCCGAGACCGTCGCCACCTTCGCCTGGTTCCTCAAGTGGATGGGCTATTGCCTGCCCGGCGAGCCGAGCGAGGAAGTCGCCGCTGGTGCACCGCTCCCCAAGGCAATGGCATTCGTGTTCATCGTACTCATCATCATGGTCATCGTCAGCGGCCCGCTTTCGGCCAGCTGGATCGGTTAGGAGGTAGAACGACATGGGTTATTCGATCGTCAACATCCTTGGCGGCCTTCTGATCGTCACGTCCACCATGGTGGTCGTCTCCAAGAACATCAAACATGCCATCAACTGGTATGCGGTGCAGTCGCTGGTGCTCGTGGGGCTGCTCGCTACGCTCGGTGCCACCACCGGCGCGCAGGAGCTGCTTATGTGGGCCGGATCTGCCTTTATCACCAAGGTCGTCCTGGTCCCATATATCCTCAACCGTGCGTACAAGAAGATGGGTGAGCCGAGCGACGCATCGCTCAAGGCCGGCCTTAAGCCCGCATGGGCCATCTGCATCATCGCCGTCGAGGTCGCGATCTGCTTTGCCGTCGTGACGCAGATTAGTCTGCCCACGGCCGAGGTCGCAACGCCTGCGCTCGCTATTAGCTTCGCTCACTTCTTTGTGGGCCTCACCTGCATCATCTCGCAGCGCAACATCATGAAGCAGATCTTTGGATACTGCCTTATGGAAAACGGCAGCCACGTGACGCTCGCGCTTTTGGCCCCCACCGCTCCCGAGATCATCGAGATCGGTATCGCCACCGACGCCATCTTTGCCGTCATCATCATGTCCATCGTCGTGCGTCGCATCTGGGGCGACTCCCACTCGCTCGATGCGCGCGACCTGTCCGAGCTGAGGGGGTAGTCCATGGAAACGTTGATTCTCGCCCTGCTCGCGACTCCTTTGGTGTTCTCGCTGGTCATGGCGTTTTTGCCCAAGAACACGTCCTATAACGTGTTTGCCGGTCTCAACCTGGTCTCCGTCGCAGCCGTCCTGGTGCTGTCGATTATGACGGCCGGTGACGTCCTTATGAACGGCGACACCGCGAGCGCTCTTGGCCTGTGGTTTCACCTCGATTCGCTGGGCGCCATCTTTGTGCTGCTCATCGGCTTTATCGGTTTTCTTACGGGGCTGTTCTCGCTGCCCTATGTAAAGGCCGATATCGAGGAGGGCTCCATGCCCGCCGAGCGCGCCAAGCAGTATTTTGCGCTGTTTAGCCTGTTTGTGTTCACCATGCTGCTCGCATGCCTGTCCAACAACATGATCCTCACCTGGGCCGCCGTGGAGGCAACCACGCTTTCCACCGTGTTCCTCGTGGGTATCTACAAGAACAAGACGGCCCTCGAGGCTTCTTGGAAGTATGCGATGGTCTGCACCGCCGGCGTGGCCTTTGGCCTGTTCGGCACGCTGCTGATCTACGCCAACGCCGCCGACGTGATTCCCAACGCCCACGAGGCCGCATTCCTGTCGTGCGTGCTGCCGTATGCCGACCAGTTCGACCCGACGCTCATGCGCCTCGCCTTTGCGTTTATCGTGATCGGCTTTGGCACCAAGGCCGGCCTGTTCCCCATGCACACTTGGCTGCCCGATGCCCACTCCCAGGCCCCGAGCCCTGTCTCGGCCCTGCTCTCGGGCGTGCTGCTTAAGTGCGCCATGCTTGTGATCATGCGCTTCTACGGCTTTACCATCCAGGCCGTGGGCGCCGAGTATCCGCAGCTTTTGCTGTTGATCGTCGGCACGCTGTCCATTTTGGTGGCGGCACTTTCGATGTTTCGCCAGGACGACCTCAAGCGCCGCTTTGCGTACTCGTCTGTGGAGAACGTGGGCGTTATCGCCCTGTGCCTGGGTATCGGTGGCCCGCTGGGTATCGCCGCGGCCCTGCTGCACTGCGTGTTCCACGGCTTTACCAAGACGCTTGCCTTCTGCGTGTCCGGCAACATCCAGCACGCCTTTGGCACGCGTAGCCTGGCCAAGATCCAGGGCGTCGTCGAGGTTGCCCCCGCAACCGCCGCGCTCGCCGTCCTGGCGCTGCTCGGTCTTGGCGCCTTCCCGCCCTTTGGCATGTTTATCTCCGAGTTCCTGACTTTTGTCGCCGGTGTTACCGCCGGTCCCATGTGGCTGGTCGTCGTGGTCGCCCTCGGTCTTACCGTGGCCATCTCCGCGCTCACCCGCATCGCACTCAAGTCGGTATTCGGCCATGCGCCCCAGGGCATGGGCAAGCATGAGGCCCCGGCGCTCATGCTTATCCCCGAAATCATCCTGGCTGTCATGATCTTGTGGTTTGGCATCGCCACCCCGCTGCCTCTCGTGCACGGTGTGGAGACCGCGACCGGCATCGTGCTCGAGCAGAGCACCGAGGAGCTTCACGCGACGCCGATGTACCGCGCTGTGTTCGGTACCGAGACCGCTCAGAGCGAGGTGGAGTAACGAATGATTGAAACTGAGAACAAGGTGTATGCCCGTCGCTGCGAGAGCCATGTCGAGGCCCTGCGCCGCGCCGTTCCGGGCTGCATCGAGAAGGTCGAGTGGCAGTGCGAGGACCAGCTGACGATTACCGTCAAGCAGGACAAGCTGCCCGAGGCCGTCCACTACCTGTATTACGAGCGCTACGGCTGGATTCCCGTGATCATCGGCAACGATGAGCGCAGCCTGTGCGGCCGCTACGCCGTGTACTACGTCATCTCCATGGAGGGGGAGGACCCCGGCTGGGTGACTGTGCGCACCGAGGTCGATCCCGCCAAGATGACGTTCCCGTCCGTGACGCCGTTCGTCCCCGCCTGCGTGTGGGGCGAGCGCGAGCTGCGCGATATGTTCGGCCTGATCCCTGAAGGCCTGCCCGATCGTCGCCGCCTAGTGCTGCCCGACGATTGGCCCAGCGGCCTGTATCCGCTGCGCAAGGACTCCATGGACTACCGCTTCCGTCCCGCTCCCGCGAGCGACATGGAAAACTACGAGTTCTTGGCCGATACCAAGGGCAAGGAGACGACGCTCGTCCCCATGGGCCCGTTGCACATTACCTCCGACGAGCCCGGCCACTTCCGCCTGTTCGTTGAGGGCGAGACGATCGTCGACGCCGACTACCGTCTGTTCTACGTACACCGCGGCATGGAGAAGGTCGCCGAGACGCGCCTGAACTATGACGCCGTGACGTTCCTCGCCGACCGCATCTGCGGCATCTGCGGCTGCGCCCACTCGGTGGCCTACGCCGAGGCCGTCGAGCGCGCCCAGGGCATCCATGTCCCGCCGCGCGCCCAGTACATCCGCGCTATCATGCTCGAGGTCGAGCGCCTGCACTCGCACCTGCTCAACATTGGCCTGGCGTCGCACTACACGGGCTTCGACTCCGGCTTCCAACAGTTCTTCCGCGTCCGCGAGAAGTCCATGGACCTGGCCGAGAAGCTCTCCGGTCACCGCAAGACCTACGGCCTCAACGTGATCGGCGGCGTGCGTCGCGACATTTTGGCCGAGCAGAAGCTCTCCACGCTCACGACCATCCACCAGCTGCGCTCCGAGGTTCAGGAGCTCGTCGACGTCTTGCTCTCTACGCCCAACTTTATCGAGCGTACGAGCGGCATCGGCATCTTGGACCGCAAGATCGCACGCGACTTCTCGCCGGTCGGCCCGCTCATGCGTGGCTCGGGCTATGCCCGCGACGTGCGCTTTGACCACCCCTTCGACGGCTACGCCGATCCGGACGTCCAAAAGATGCATGCCGCTACGGCCGACACCTGCGATGCCTTCGGCCGTACTGCCGTTCGCATCCAGGAGGTCTACGATTCGATCGACATGATCGAGACCATGCTCGAGAACTGCCCGTCGGGCCCCATCCTCACCACGGATTGGGAGTACACCCCGCACAAGTACGCTATCGGCGCCACCGAGGCGCCGCGCGGCGAGGACGTGCACTGGGCCATGCTCGGCAACAACCAGAAGTGCTACCGCTGGCGCGCCAAGGCCGCCACGTACAGCAACTGGCCGGTCCTGCGCTACATGTTCCGCGGCAACACCGTGGGCGACGCGGCGCTGATCGTCGGCTCGCTCGACCCGTGCTACTCCTGCACCGCGATCTGCCTAATGACCGATGTCGCCGCCAAGCGCGACCACGTGCTCGACAAGGAGCAGTTCGAGAACGTCTGGCGCGACAAGTCGCCGCTTGCGGGCGAGGGCACCATGGCCGCTCCGCTCGATGAGGAGGCGCTCTAATATGCTGAAGCTTTGGAAGGTCAACGCCAAGGCCGGCGACGCGACGGTCAAGTACCCGTTTGCGCCGTTCCCTACCAACAAGGACATGCGCGGCAAGCCCGAGCACAACGCGGAGCTCTGCATCGCCTGCGGTGCCTGCGGCGTGGCGTGCCCGGCCGATGCCATTCGCATGGACACCGACCTTGCGGCCGATACCATCACCTGGTCGATCGACTACGGTCGCTGCATCTTCTGCGGCCGCTGCGAGGAAGCCTGCCCCATGGAGGCCATCAAGCTCACCGAGGAGTTTGAGCTGGCCGTCATGAGCAAGGATGACCTCACCAGCAAGAGCGTCTATACGCTCGAGCACTGCTCGCGCTGCGGCAAGCCGTTTGCCCCGCATAAGGAGATCGACTACGCCAAGCGCCTGCTGCAAAAGACCGGCGGCATGGAGGCCATCCAGGCCTCCCGTACTGTCGGTATGTGCCAGGAGTGTAAGCGCGAGCTCGACGCCCTGCGCGCCGCCTCGGCCGTAAAGACCGGCAACGCGCGCGGCATGGCTGCCAACGAGACGCTTGCGTCCGGTGAGCCCCAGGGCCCCGGCATGGAGTATCTGGGCGGCCACGGCGTGAACCCGGAGTATATCGACCGCGAGCTCAACCCCGATGCGCCCGAGATTCCCGCCGGTCCTGCGCCGGTCGAGGGCATCATCATGGATTTTGATACGAAGGAGGAGTAACCATGGCCGAACCCACGCTTTTACCCGAGCGGCTTCAGTACCGCCCGACCAAGATCGAGCTCGACGAGAGCATCGAGAAGGCCAAGGCGACCCTTCTTAAGAAGATCAAGCGCTCGGTGTACGTCTACCGTGTTGACTGCGGCGGCTGCAACGGCTGCGAGATCGAGATCTTCGGTTCCATCACGCCCGTCTTTGACGTCGAGCGCTTTGGTATCAAGGTCGTGCCCTCGCCCCGTCACGCCGATGTGCTGCTGTACACCGGCGCCGTGACGCGCGCCATGCGCATGCCGGCGCTGCGCGCCTTTGAGGCCGCACCCGATCCCAAGATCGTGGTGTCCTATGGCGCGTGCGGCTGCACCGGCGGCATCTTCTACGACAACTACTGCGTCTGGGGCGGCACGGACAAGATTCTGCCGGTCGATGTCTACATCCCCGGCTGCCCGCCCAGCCCCGCGCAGACCGTCTACGGCTTTGCCATGGCACTTGGCCTGCTGGACCAAAAGCTCCATGCCGAGACCACGGTGGAGGCTACCGGCGAGCAGGCCGATATCCTGCACCCCGGCGTGCCGTACAAGCTGCGTGTTGCCATTGAGCGCGAGGCTCGCGCCATGAGCGGCTACCGTTACGGCCGCGACCTGGCTAACGAGTTTATGGATACGCTCGAGGGCGCGCCCAAGGGCGATATCCGCGGTGCCATGGCGCTGCTCATCGACAAGCAGGACGATCCGCGCCGCGTCGAGGTGTACTCGGCGCTGCAGGATCTGGTGCTGGCCGGAGGTCGCTAGATGGAGCTCACGGACCGCTCTGGTTACTTTGCGGGTCCCGGCATGCTCGGCGGCTCCTTTGGCGATGCCTCGCGCGCAAGCGACGAGGCTGCCGAGGGCATCGCCGACCCCTGTCTGGGCCATGCTCCCGATCAGGTGGTCTTTTACGAGCTCACGCGTAAGTTTGTGGAGACCGAGGAAGACGTTCCCCAGGAGGCCTGCGACGTGCTGTACTACACGCTCGCCGTGGGCCACCACACCGGCGTGCTCGACTGCTTTGAGCCGCGCCTGTCGGTGCCGGTGAACGTCTTCTATTCGCTCGTCGACGCGCTGCCGGAGGGGGAGGCCAAAACCAAGTTTGAGGCCATCCGCTCCTTTGGCGAGTGCCAGCTCGACAAGGCGGCGGTGCCGTCGCTGCTCGAGGCCTGCGACACGCTGCTCGACGAGCGCGGTTTTCGCGGGTCGGCCAAGGCCGGCATCTCGGTGTTCGACGACGACTTTGGCCTGCATGCCCAGCAGGTCGCGTTCTTAATGAAGTTCCGCGATCTGGTGAAGCGCGTGCGCGATGTGTCGGGCGTGTATCTGACGGGGAGGTTGCAGTAATGGGTCGCGTTGTGGATGGACGTGTGAACGGCGCCCCGTTTGCGGGCATTGTGCTCACGGCGGGAAGCGTGCTGCGTGCCGACGATGCCGCCGGCCCTGTGCTCTCCAAAAAGATGGAGGACGCGCCGCTTGCCGGCTGGTACACCATCGATGGCGGTCAGACACCCGAGGACGACATCATCGAGGTCAAGCGCGAGCGTCCGCCGCGTCTGGTCTTGGTCGATGCTGCCGACATGGCGCTGCCCGTCGGGTCCATCCGTTTGCTCGACAAGCGCGATGTGGCCCGCAAGTCGATGTTCACCACGCATTCGCTTCCTTTGTCGATTCTGATCGAGGAAATCGAGCAATCGTGCGATGATATCGTCTTCGTCGGGATTCAGCCGGGCGACACGGAGTTCTACAACCCCATGTCCCCGGAAGTCTTTGACGCCGTCGACGCCGTGTACGACGCCGTGGCCGCCAACGACTTTTCCCACTTTGCCCGCTTGGGGCAAGAGCAATAGGAGCGCTTGTCTCTGCTGATTAGGAAAGAAGTGATTGACATGGCAGATTCCAAGGTGGAGTACCCCGCTCCCGATTGCCTGGCGCCCGCTGCGATCGAGGCCAAGACCGAGGCCGCCGGCGTGACCAAGGCCAACCTGCCGGTCGCAAAGGCCTTTCTGTTGGCAATGTTCGCCGGCGCGTTCATCGCCTTCGGCGGCCTGTTCTTTACGGTGTTTTTGAGCGACAGCACGCTGGGCTGGGGCGCTCAGCGCGTCGTGGGCGGTCTGTGCTTTTGCCTGGGCCTGGTGCTGGTGCTGGTGTGCGGCGCCGAGCTGTTCACCGGCAATTCTCTTATGGTCTGCGCGCTCAAGAGCAAAAAGATCACCCTGGCTCAGATGCTCAAGGCCTGGGTCGTCGTGTGGGTCGGCAATTTTGTCGGCGCTCTGTTCATCGTCTTTTTGGTGTACATGGCCGGCATTTACAAGCTCAACGGCGAGGCGGTCGCCAATTCCATGGTGAGCGTCGCCGCCGGCAAGGTGACGATCGACTGGGTGACGATCTTCTTCCGCGGCATCCTGTGCAACATTTTTGTGTGCCTGGCCGTTTGGATCGGTACCGCCGGCAAGACCGTGGTCGATAAGGTCGTGGGCATTCTGCTGCCCATTGCCGCGTTTGTGGCCTGCGGTTTTGAGCACTGCGTTGCCAACATGTACTTTTTGCCCATGGGTGCCGTGATGCATGCATGCGGCTACGGTGCCGACGTCGCCGGCGCCGATGCACTCAACGCCGCGGGCATTGCGTTTAACCTGTCCGCCGCCACGCTGGGCAACATCGTGGGCGGCGCGGTTCTGGTTGCGCTCGGCTACTGGTTTATCTACGCCAAGAAGTCCGAGGCGTAAGGTACCGTCTGTTTGACGTCGGGCCTCCCGCGGGGCGTTGCCGTGCGGGAGGCTTTTTTGGTCTGGGGCTCGTTGCCGGGCTGTTGGCCTGTTCTGTTTGGCTGGTGAAAGGGGTAATCGAGATGGCATCTGCTGTGAAGCGTGACGGTCGCGCCGTGGTGACCACATGCGGGGGATGCTATGCCGATTGCGCCTTTGCGGCACGCGTTGAGGACGGTCGTGTGGTGGCCGAGTTGCCGGTGCCGGGGCATCCATGCGCGGCGCGTGCCCTGTGCGCCCGCGGGCGGCATCGCCTGTCCATGCCGTTTGATGAGCGCGATCGGATTTTGCATCCCATGCGCCGCCGAGCTGATGGCTCGGGGTTTGATGCGATTTCCTGGGATGAGGCGTTTGCCCAGATTGCCGAGTGTCTTTTGGGGATTGTTGACGAGCGCGGGCCCCGTGCGCTGGGCATGACGCTCGGCGTGCCCTCGTTCGACCGCTACTGGGGCTATCGTCTTATGCACGCGCTGGGTTCGCCCAACGTGTACGGTGCCGACGGTGCCTGCGAGGTAAGCCGACTTACCGGCTGGGAGCACAGCCTGGGCTACAGTCCCGCCTCCGACCTGGCGCATACCGATTGCATTATGTACCTGGGGCGTTCCATTGTCGATTCGTCGACGATGGGGGCCGTTGACGCGCTCAACGATGCCCGTCGCCGTGGGGCGAAGATTATCGTGGTTGACCCCCGGCGCAGCGGCTCGGCTGCACTTGCCGACCGCTGGTTGCGCGTGCGCCCGGGCTGCGACTTGGCGCTGCTGTTGGGTATTGCGCATGTCTTGATTGCCGAGGACCTGTATGACCACGAGTTCGTGACCCGCTATACCACGGGTTTTGACGAGCTGGTGCAGGCGGCCCGTGCTTGGACGCCCGAGTGGGCCGAGTCGATGTGCGACGTGCCGGCCGCAGAGATTGTCGCCACGGCGTGCGATCTCGCTGCCGCCGCGCCTGCCGCTGTGGTGGATGCGGGCTTTCACGGTGGCATCGGTATCGCGTATGCCAATAGCACCCAGACCGCGCGCGCTATCTGCTTGGTCGATGTGCTGCTGGGCTGTATTGGACATGTGGGCGGCGCGCTCAATCCACCCACACCGCTTGCGCTGGGCGACCTTGATCCCGCACGCTTTGCGACGCCGCCGGTGTCGCGCATGTCCAAGCTGGGATCCGAGCGCTATCCACTGGTCGATCCGGTGCGCGGCCTGTGTACGACCATCGGTCAGTCGATTCTTGCCGGCGATTTGCGTGGGCTCATCGTCTATGCCAGTAACCCCGGTGCGGGCTATGGTAATGCACAAGCTTGGTTGGGTATTTTGCAGCAGCTCGACTTGCTCGTGACGATTGATATTCGCTGGTCCGAGACGGCGCGTGCTTCTGACTTCGTGCTGCCCGACGTGACGTATCTGGAAGCCGACCGCGGCGTGGGCACGGTCGTGGGCGCCAACGATTCGCGGGTGTTCTACCGCAACGCCGCGCTGCCTGTGCAGCATGACGACACACGTCCCGGTCGGGAGATTTTTGCCGGTCTGGCGCAGGCGTGTGGCGCGGGCGAGTACTTCCAGTTTACGTCTGACGATCTGGCGGCTGCCCAGGTGGCGCCTTTTGGGATCAATCTGGACGAGCTCAAGGAGCGCGGCTGGGCCGATACGGGCATGGCGCTGCCGACGCGTACGGGCGAGCCGGCGATTCCCTTGGATGGCGGCAAAATTGCGCTGGCAAGTGACGTATGGGAGCGTGCCGGCCTGGGGCGTGTACCCAACTGGATCGCTCCCATGGTGGAGCCTGGTCCGGGGATGTTTCGCCTCATTAGCGGCAACCGCCCCTTTGAGTCGCATACCTCGCGAAGGCTTGCAGCTCAAGGTGCCGCCGAGGCTGGGTCGGACCTGGATGCCGTGCAGATGAATGCCGATGCTGCTGCGCACATGGGCATCGCCGACGGCGAGATCGTCGAACTCGTGAGCGATATGGGCCGCGACCGCGTGCGCGTGGAGACGACGCCGTATCTGCATCCGGCGTGCATCTTCACCTCGGCCGCCCCCGGTGGGCGTTCGTTTGGTGCCGATGCCGGTGGCGCTCAAGCTTTGGGCGTGGGCCCGCTCGACCATACACCGTTGCGTTGGGACCCGTTGACGGGTGCCGCGCTCACCCAGGAAAACGCCGTTCGCGTGGAAAAGATCGTCGCGTGCGGGGATAATGACGAGTAATTGACTCAGCTGATGTATTCGACTGATCCACGTTTCTTTTGAAAGGCTGCACATGAGCGATAGCCAGAACATGTCCGATGAGGTGCGCGCCCGCCTGCGTGCCATTCCTTCCGTCAACGAGCTGCTTGCCGAGTGGCCGGTAGTGAAGGCGGCGGGGGAGACCTGCGACGCGGTGGTCCATGCTGCCGTGACGGCCGAGCTCGACGAGGAGCGCGCCGCGATTCGTGCCGGTGCCGCCCCGCGTTCCAAGCGCGAGCTGGCCTCGGCCATCGAGTGGCGTGCGCATCGCTCCGCGCTGCCGAGCCTGCGTCCCGCCGTCAACGCCACGGGTGTGGTTATCCATACCAACTTGGGCCGCGCCCCGCTTGCGGAGTCGGCGGCAAAGGCCGTGGCCGAGGTCGCGCGCGGCTACAGCACGCTCGAGTACAGCGTGGACACCTGCTCGCGTGGGTCGCGCAAGGAGCATGCCGCGCAACTGATCCGCTCGCTCACCGGTGCCGAGGACGCGCTGGTCGTCAACAACAATGCCGCCGCGGTGCTGCTGGTGCTTGCCACCCATGCCGCGGGCAAAGAGGTCATCGTGAGCCGCGGCGAGCTTGTCGAGATCGGCGGCAGCTTCCGCATCCCCGATGTCATGGAGGCCTCGGGTGCCAAGCTCGTTGAGGTCGGGGCCACCAACCGCACGCACCTGTCGGACTACGAGCGCGCCATCACGCCCGATACGGCGATGATCCTCAAGGTCCATCCTTCTAACTATCGCATTGAGGGTTTCCACGAGGAGGTGGGCTCTCGGGAGCTTGCGGCGCTTGCTCACAAGCATGGCCTGCTGTTCTACGAGGACCAGGGTTCGGGCGCGCTGCTGCCCGACGACATCTTGGTGCGCGGCGGCGAGGAGCCCACACCGGTTTCGGTCGCGGCGGGGCTCGATCTGGTGTCTTGCTCGGGCGATAAGCTGCTCGGAGCCGCACAGGCGGGCATTATCATGGGCCGTCGCGATCTGGTCCAGGCCTGTGGGTCGCATCCGCTTATGCGCGCCCTGCGCCCGGGCAAGTTGGCGCTCACGGCGCTCGAGGCCACGCTGCGCATCTACATGGACGGCGCCGATGTTGCCCATCGCGATATTCCGGTGCTCAGCATGCTTACGCTGCCGCAGGCTCATTTGGAGCGACGTGCCCGTAAGCTGCGTGATCGTATGGTCGCCGGGCTCGATAAGGCTGGTTGCCCGTGTGCCGTTGAGTTGGAGATTGTCGAGGAATCGTCGACCCCCGGTGGCGGCTCGCTGCCTACCGTGGAGCTGCCCACGATGTGCGTTGCCGTGCGTCTTGTTGACGAGCGCCTGACGGTCGATGCGCTCAAGCGCTCTCTTGTCCAGGACTTCGACACGCCGGTCGTCACGCGAACCTCGCACGATCGCATTTTGTTTGACGTCCGTACGCTCGTGGGCGATCGCGATATCGAGACGGCGGCATCGACGCTCGTCGCGTGCGTTGAGAAGGCGATTGTTCGATGAGTGAGGTTCAGGCGCTGGTGGAGTGTCCCGTTATCGTTGGCACGGCGGGCCACGTCGACCACGGTAAGTCGGCGCTGATCGAGGCGCTGACCGGCAAGAATCCCGACCGTCTGGAGGTTGAACGCCGTCGCGGTATGACCGTGGAGCTTGGCTTTGGCGAGCTGGCGCTCCCGAGTGGCAAGATCGTCGGCCTGGTCGACGTGCCGGGCCACGCGCATTACCTGCGCGCTATGGTGCAGGGCGCCACGGGTATCGACGTGGCCGTGCTGGTGGTTTCGGCCGTCGAGGGCGTGATGCCGCAGACCCGCGAGCACGTGCGTGTGCTGGAGCTGCTGGGCGATACGCATATGGTGGTCGCGCTGACGATGTGCGACCTGGCCGATAACGAAATGATTGAGCTGGCCGAGCTCGACGTGGACGATTTTCTTTCGGATACCGTGTTTGCCGACGCGTCGATCGTGCCCGTGTCGTCCAAGACCGGCGCGGGGATCGATGACCTGCTTGCTGCACTCGACGAGCAGGTTGCCGCTTGCTGGGATGCCTGCCGTGCCCGTGCCGAGACCACCGATGCCGCGCCGCGGCTGCCCATCGACCGCTGCTTTACGATCAAGGGCGCCGGTACCGTGGTGACGGGAACGCTGCACGATGCGCCGGTTGCGGTGGGCGACGAGCTGATGGCGTTACCGTCGCGTACGGTCTGTCGTGTACGCGGGATTCAGGTGCATGGCGATACGCCGCGGGCGTTGCCCGGCCAGCGTGTGGCGCTCAACTTGGTGGGCGATGCTGTCGCCGCGCTCGATCGCGGTGAGATGCTCGGCGTGCCGGGCCGCTTTGGCCAGTCGATGCGCTTTATGATGACGTTTACGTATTTGGGCCGCGAGGGCGCCAAGCCGCGCGTGCTCGAGTCGGGCGCGCGTGTGCACGTGATGGCGGGTACGGCCGAGGTTGTCGGCCGCATCATGCTTTTGGAGGGCGAGGCCCCCATGGCGGTGGGAGAGACGCGAGTGGTGCAGGTACGCTTGGAGGAACCGCTTCCGCTGCGCGCCGGCGACCATGCCGTGGTGCTGTCCTATTCGCCGGTCATGCTTATTGGTGGAGGGCGCGTGCTGTTGTCGCGATGCCGCCGTTCGCGCGAACTTACTGAGGGGGAACGCGTGCTGTACGCGGCGCTCGAGTCCGGCGATATCGCGGGCGGTGTGGGCGCTTGGCTGGCGTTGCGGACGCTGCCGGTTAAGGCGATTGATGTTGCCGAGGCTTTGGATCTTGGTGTCGGCGAGGTCGATGCCGCACTGCGCGGGTTGGTGGCGCAGGGCTCCGTTCGCAAGCTTGCCGTGGGTGATGCGGGCCTCTTGGCGGACGCCGTGGTGCTCGACGCCGCGATGGATGCACTGGCGGCGACCCTGTCAGCCATGCACGCGGCGGCTCCCAAGGAGACAGGCTTTACGCCCGGCGCCGTTGCCCATGCTGCGTGGCCTGCCGCTGATGAAGGCGTTGCCGCGGCCCTGATTTACGAGGGCTGCTCGCGCGGCGTGTGTGCCTCCGAGGGCGCCGAGGTGTTCGACCCGCACTCCGCTGCCGCTGCGGCGCGTGTGGTACGCGAGGCCTGCGAACGTATCGTTGCCTTGCTGGACGAAGCCGGCCTCGATGCACCGACGTTGCCCGATATGGGCGAGCGGTTGCAGCTCGATCGCGACACCATGACGCGTGCCCTGCGCGAGCTTTCGCTCAACCGCTCGATCGTTAAGGTCGAGCGCGACGTTGCCCTGTCCGCTGCCGCCGAGGCCCATGCGCGCGAGCTCGTCGCCGCCGCCATTGAGGCAGCCGGCGGCGCTGCCACCACGAGCGTGCTGCGCGAGGCCCTGGGCGTGTCGCGCAAACGGGCCATCAGCATCTTGGAACACCTGGATGCCGTGCGCTTTACAGTGCTCGACAAGGAGGCCGGCGGCCTGCGCTCCCTGCGCTAGATTGACTGCTCGGTTTGGTAAAATACCGCCGCACTTGGGAACGGATGGGCTCCGGTGGGCTCTGCGGTCCTCAAAACCGTTACGAGGCGTGCAAAACGTCTTGGATGTGTTCGATTCACATACGTTCCCGCCATACGCTACCAGCGCTTTTGTGCTCGCGGTCTTGCTGCGTGCCGCAAAGGCGCTGTTTTGTTTTTGCACGAGCTTTTCGTAGCGCCGCTATTTCGACGGCTGTATTTAGCTTCGTGCACTGGGTTTCGAGCATGCCGATGGGGGTGGTTTGCCGTATGACTACCGTAAGACGGGCCGATCTTTCTTGCGTCGTTCAAGCGGGCGGGCTGTCCTCGCGCATGGGCTGCGATAAGGCACGGATGTTGTTTTGCGGCGAGCCTTTGATCGAGCGCGTGCTGGGCCGCCTGGCTCAGGTTGCCGGCGAGCTGGTCGTGACGACGTCGCGTCCCAGCGAGCTTGCCTATCTTGAGGAGCGCGCGTTTGGCGGCTTGGTGCCGCATGTGGTGGCGGACCTTGAAGGGCCGGCGGGTGCCATGCGCGGCATCGCGAGCTCATTGGCCGCGGCCCGATTGCCGCTCGTGGCGATCGTCGCCTGCGATATGCCGTTTGTCTCGCCGGAACTCATCGGCACGCTTGCCGATCGTGTTGAGGCCGAGACACTCGACGTGTGCGTGCCGCGCGAGGAGCGGGGGATTGAGCCGCTTTGCGCCGTCTGGCGCCGTGACGCGTGTGCGCCGGTTGCCCAAGAGCTGCTCGCCTGCGACCGCCAGCGCATTCGCTGCCTGATCAATCGCGTTCAGGCTGGTTATATGGATGAGCCGCAGATCGTTAAGGCCACGGGCTCGACGCTCTGCTTCGAGAACGTCAATACGCCCGAGGAGTTTGCGGCGGCCGAGTTACTCGCCTAGACGATTGGAGTTGCCATGTCTCACGATATTTGCCCTGACACGGGAGAGCCTTGCACTTGCGATGGTTCCGAGCCTTGTACCTGCGGCTGTGGTGGCTGTGGGCATACGGCCGAGGAAGAGGCCGCGGCAGCTGCGTATCGCGATTCGCATCGGGCGACTTCGCTAAGCGATGCCCTCGACCACGAACGCAAGATCATCGTATCGTTCGACAGCACGTTCGATGTGATGGAATGCGAGCAGCTGTGCCTGGATGCCGGCGTGCCCGGGCGCATTATGCCATTGCCAGGCTCCATTACCGCTGGCTGCGGGCTGTGCTGGGCCATGCCGTTCTCGGGCGATGCGCTCGCCGTATTCCGTGCCGCCACCGAAGGCCGCATAACTCCCGCCGACTACCATCAGCTCGTCCTTTAACCACCAACACCACCACATTGGGGACAGGCCCCTTTGTGGTGGTTTGGAACACGTGGACGAAACAGGTTTGAAACACGGGTTTTGCACGTCAGGCACTCAAAAACGCCTCTACCTGCATCGTAATCAAAACGAAACATCTGCTCGTCTGCTTATACGAAACTTTCCCGCAACAGTGCGATATTATCCATACTCGATAAAGCTCGCGGCGCATGGGGCGCCGCGAACGACACCTTTCTTTTCCATCAATTGGAGGAAGCATGAGCTACACGCAGAAAGTTCTCGACGAGCTCAAGGCCCGCTATCCCGAGCAGCCTGAGTTCATCCAGGCCGCGACCGAGATCCTCGGCACCATCCAGCCGGCGCTCGACGCCCATCCCGAGTACGAGGAGGCCGCCCTGCTTGAGCGCCTCGTCGAGCCCGAGCGCATCGTTATGTTCCGTGTCCCCTGGGTCGATGACCAGGGCAAGGTTCAGGTCAACCGCGGCTATCGTGTCGAATTCAACTCTGCCATTGGACCCTACAAGGGCGGTCTGCGCTTTAACCCGACGGTCACCCTGGGTATGCTCAAGTTCCTGGGCTTGGAGCAGATCCTCAAGAACAGCCTGACCACCCATGGGCGGCGGCAAGGGCGGCTCTGACTTTGACCCCAAGGGCAAGTCCAACAACGAGATCATGCACTTCTGCCAGTCCTTCATGACCGAGCTCTATCGCCATATTGGCCCCAATACCGACGTTCCCGCCGGCGACCTGGGCGTTGGCGGCCGCGAGGTTGCCTACATGTTCGGTCAGTACAAGCGCCTGACCAACGAGTGGACCGGCGTCCTTACCGGCAAGGGCCTCTCCTTTGGCGGCTCGCTCGCCCGTACCGAGGCCACCGGCTACGGTCTGGTCTACTTTGTGGACGAGTACCTAAAGAGCCGCGGCGAGTCCTTCGAGGGCAAGAACGTCGTCGTTCACGGCTCCGGTAACGTCGCCATCTACGCGGTCCAGAAGGTCGCCCAGCTCGGCGGCAAGGTGCTGGCCTGCTCCGACACCCACGGCTGGGTCGAGGACCCCGACGGCATCGACTACACCGTGCTCGAGCATGTCTATAACAAGAAGCGCTCTGGCCACGACAAGGGCGTCACGCTCGCTATGTACGTCGACGAGAAGCCCAATGCCACGTGGCACGAGGGCGACGGCCGTGGCGTGTGGCAGCTTCCCTGCGACATCGCGCTGCCCTGCGCTCGCGAGAACACGCTGCTGCTCGAGGACGCCCAAGCGCTCGTCGCCAACGGTTGCAAGGTGGTCGGCGAGGGCGCGAACATGCCCACGACCATCGAGGCTACGACCTACTTCCAGGAGAACGGCGTCGCCTTTATGCCCGGCAAGGCTGCCAACGCCGGCGGCGTGCTCGTGTCCGGCCTGGAGATGAGCCAGAACGCCGAGCACCTGTCCTGGACCTTCGAGGAGGTCGACGGCAAGCTCGAGCAGCTCATGCGCGGCATGTTCCACAATGTGGACGACACCGCCAAGGAGTACGGCGAGGAGGGCAAC
>CABRZN010000010.1 GCA_902475445.1 uncultured Collinsella sp. | reverse complement strand
GGGAGACGGCGAGTTAGCCGGCAGGTCGGCATGTCAATCCTGGTCTAACAGAGCCTTTCAATAACATTTTAAAGATGCGGTCAACTGCTCAGCGCGGGTGGCCGCATCTTTGTATTTGAAAGAGACTTCAACCCAAAAAATACCGTTTACCGATTAGAAACAACCGCTCGCCGGACTAAAATTGACTCATATTGAAATTGAAACGATTCAAATAATAATGAAAACCGTAAATGAACCGCTTCAAATAGGGGAGAGCACATGGAGAGTCGCATCGAGTCCAAGCATTACGCAGCGGTCGATATCGGTGCCTCGAGCGGTCGCGTTCTTGCTGGCTGGGTCGAGGACGGTAAGATGTCCTATCAGGAGGTCTACCGCTTCGATAACGAGCAAAAGCGCGTAGACGGCCACGACTGCTGGGACGTTGAGGCTCTGTTCGACCATGTTGTCGCAGGTCTGCGCGCCGTTAAGGATCAGACCGGACAGGCCCCGGCCACCATCGGTATCGATACCTGGGGCGTTGACTTCGTGCTGCTCGACGAGCACAACGAGATCGTTGGCGATACGGTCGCCTACCGCGATGCCCGCACTGACGGCATCTACGGAGTTGCCGACCAAATTATGGATCCGGCCGAGGTCTATGCCCGTACCGGCATTCAGCGTCAGCCTTTCAACACGCTCTATCAGCTGCTCGCCCTTAAAAACGAGCATCCCGAGCAGCTCGAGGCGGCTCGCACCTTCCTGATGATTCCGGACTATCTTAACTGGCGTCTGACCGGCATTAAGGCCAACGAGTACACCAACGCGAGCACTACTGGCATGCTCGATGCCGAGAAGTGCACGTGGGACACCGAGATCCTTTCGCGCTTTGGTATTCCCCAGGGCATCTTCTTGGAGCCGACCATGCCCGGCGCTGTGCTCGGTGAGCTCACGGCCGACATCTCCGAGAAGATTGGCTACTCCGCGACCGTTGTGCTGTCCGCCACGCACGATACCGGTTCTGCCTTCCTGGCCGTTCCCGCCAAGGACGACAACGCCGTCTATATCTCGAGCGGCACATGGAGCCTGCTGGGCGTTGAGAATCAGCACGCCATTACCAACGAGCTCGCCCGTAAGCAGAACTTTACCAACGAGGGCGGCTACCTCAAGCGTTATCGTTTCCTCAAGAACATCATGGGCCTGTGGATGAACCAGTCCGTCCGCCGCGAGATCAACGGCGTCGACTATGTCGAGGGCAAGACCTCGCACAAGGCTCTCATGGATCATAAGGTTGGTTTTGACGAGCTCCGTACGCTCTGTCGCGAGGCCGAGCCCTTCGAGGCGTATGTCGATGTCGACGACGACCGTTTCCTGGCCCCTGACTTCATGATCCAGGAGATTAAGCGGGCCTGCGCCGAGGGCGGCGAGCCGATCCCACACACCGTGGGCGAGATCATGCGTACCAACTACTGCAGTCTGTCCCGCTCGTATGCCAAGGCCATCGAGGGCCTGCGCGAGCTTTCGGGCCACGACTACACGAGCATCAACATCGTGGGCGGCGGCTGCCAGGATTACTACCTCAACCAGATGACGGCCGACACCTGCGGGCTCCCCGTGTTCGCCGGCCCCATCGAGGGCACCTGCATCGGCAACTTTATCGTGCAGATGATCGCCGGCGGCGATTTTGCCGACCTGGCCGATGCCCGCGCTTGCGTTGCCCGCTCCTTCGATGTTGAGCGCATCGACCCCAAGGGCGCTCAGGCCTAAACGAGGCGGGGCCTGCCCCGACTCACCTTTCACCTACCCCCAGCCCCGCGTGCGGCAAGCGACTCCTGCCGGGCGCGAGCGGCTCTCTCCGATGACATACGGCGCGGAGACCCTACACGACACCATGCTCCGCGCCGCCGTCAATCGGCTTACCTAAGTTTTTCAATTGGACCTGCGGGTCCCGGAGAGGAGACAAACAATGGCAATGGAAGATCTGGCGTTTATCAAGGGCTTCTGCCGCTTGTGCGATGACGGCTTTAAGCAGGGCTGGCATGAGCGCAACGGCGGCAACCTCACCTACCGTATGACCGACGAGGAGGTCGCCGAGGCCACGCCGTTCTTTGAGGAGCCTCGCGAGTGGGTCAAGATGGGCGTGCACGGCGAGAATCTTGCCGGCCAGTACTTTGTGAGCACCGGCTCGGGCAAGTACATGCGCAATGTTCTTGAGGATCCGCACGCCAACATCGGCATCGTCGAGATCAACGAGATCGGTGACGCCTTCCGCATTGTGTGGGGCCTTGCCAACGGCGCCCGTCCGACCAGTGAGTTCGAGAGCCACTACATGAACCACTGCGTCGCCGCCGCCCGTACCGATGGCGCCGACCGCGTGATCTACCACGCCCACACCCCCGGCATCATCGAGATGTCCTTTGTCGTGCCGCTGGAGGACCGTGCCTTCACCCGCATCCTGTGGCAGATGATGACCGAGTGTGTCGTCGTCTTCCCGGCCGGCGTGGGCGTTGTGCCCTGGATGGTCCCGGGTGGCCCGGCCATCGCCGAGGCAAGCTCCGAGCTCATGAAGACCTACGACACCATCGTCTGGGCTCACCACGGCCTGTTCGCCGCCGGTCCCGACTTTGACACGACCTTTGGCCTGGCGCACACCGTCGAGAAGGCCGCCGAGATCTACCTAGCCGCGCGTGCTGCCAACGGGGGTTCGGATGACTTCCTCAACAAGATCAGCGACAAGGGCCTCAAGGACACCTGCCGTGACTTTGGTATCAAGATCAACGAGGCATTTGTTGACTAGTAGGTAAGAAAAACGGCGGCTCCGGTTGCTGGGGAGCTCGTGGAAACTGCCGTCATATCGCTGCTGATCTGATAACAGCCGCGCCCGCTTGCTTGCAATCATCAACTTTTCCCATGGGAGGAAATCATGCTCGTTAACACCAAGGCCAAGGTTGGCGTTTTCTCGATCGCCCTCGGCGCCTATCTTCCGCAGTTCCCGCAGCTCGTTCTCAATTTTGAGCAGCAGTACGAGGACTTTAAGGCCACGCTGCCCACGACTGTCGAGCTTATCGACGGCGGTATGGTGACCACCAAGGAGCAGGCCCAGGTCGCCGGCGACAAGTTCCGCGCCGAGGACGTCGATCTGGTTATCCTGCAGATGCTCACCTATGCCACGAGCTACAACGTGCTGCCGGTCGTGCGCGACCTGGACGTGCCCGTCGTCGTGGTCAACGTGCAGAAGAAGGCTCAGCCCGACTACGCCAACACCGACATCCCCACGTGGCTAGGCGATCTGTACGCCTGCGGTGCCCCCGGCGAGGTCGTGGCCGACCTTAACCGCGCCGGCAAGCGTCATGCCGTCGTGACCGGCGTTGTCGAGGGCGGCGACCCGGCTGTGGCCGAGCAGCTCGAGCAGTGGTGCCGTGCCGCCCAGGTGCGTCGTCGCCTGCGTCGCACCAACATTGCCCAGATCGGCCGTCCGTACCCGGGCATGATGGACCTCTACATCGACGAGACCAACCTCTACAACCGTCTGGGCCTCTACACCAAGCAGTTTGACTGGGAGAAGATGTGGGCCATCGCCGACAACATCGACGACCAGGCTGCCGTGGACGCCAAGGCTGCCGAGATTCTCGACACCTTCGACGTTGAGGGCGGCGCCAAGGTCACCGACGAGCCCATCCAGGAGATGGCCAAGTACGTCGTCGCCTTTGAGCAGTGGGTCAAGGACGAGGAGATCGGTCTGGTCGCCAGCCACTACGACGGCTATGCCAAGGGCCAGGCCGGCGTGCTCGACTCCATGCTCATCCCGGCGTTCTCCATGCTCATTAAGCAGGGCACGAGCTGCGCGGTCGAGGGCGATATGAAGGTCGCCATCGCCATGAGCATCCTCAAGACCATCTCTGGCACCGGCCAGCTTTCCGAGATGTACTCCATCGACTTCCCCGAGGACATTGTCATCATCGGCCACTCCGGCTCTGGCGATGCCGACATCTCGACCGCCAAGAAGCCGACGCTCAAGGTCGTCCCCGTGTTCCACGGCAAGACCGGCGGCGGCTACCTCACCCAGTTCTATCCCGGCCACGGCACCATCACCTTCCTGGGCATCACGCAGGACGGTAACGGCAACTTCAAGTTCGTGGTTGCCGAGGGCGAGAACGTCGACGGCCCGATCTTTACCTTCGGTGACACCAACATGCGCATGAAGTTCTCGATCGGCGCCCGTGAGTTCATGGACCGCTGGAACGAGACGGGCCCGACTCATCACATGGCCGCCTGCCTGGGCAGCCAGACCGACACGATCCTCAAGGTCGCCAAGATCCTGAACGTGCCCGTGGACGTTGTCTGCCGCTAGCTGTGTTCCGCCGTTCTAACTTCGGCTGAAACGATAGGGAAGAGCCCGACAAGTGTTTGCTTGTCGGGCTCTTTTTTGTTCGGCGATGGATTGGATTGTTGGGGAAAGATGCTACAGGTAAGCGCCCAGGTTGATGGCGGTGGCTTCGGCCTGGCTGCTTGCCTGAGTGCTGGCACGCTCGAGCAAGAACGGCCGCACGAGCTCTTGGCGGTTGATGTCCTCGATGGCCGTGACCGCGGTGACGGTGCGCGCGGCAGAGCCGATGCGGACGCGTTTGGTCTTGGCGGCGGGCTTGTTCTCGATCTGCTCCATCAGCAACTGAACGCCCTTGCGGCCAATCTCGTAGCCCGGAGGCGCTACTGTGGTCAGCGGGACCGACCCGCTCCAGGCGAGCGGATTGCCGTCGCAGCCTGCCACGCGGACCTGCTCGGGGACGGAGATGCCCTTGTCGATTAACGCCGAGATAACGCCCGACGCCAGTACGTCGGTCAGGCCGATGACAAAATCGGGGCGCTCGTCCGCGGGGCGCTCGGCGATTTGGGCACCGATGCCGTAGCCGTCGGCAGCGGTATTCCATTCGCCGGCGTCGATGACTTCGATCTTGATATCGGGGTGCAGGGCAAGGGCCTTGTGAATGCCAAGCACGCGTAGGGTGAGCTGCATAAATGCTGCTCTTCCCACGACGGTGATATGGCGCGCGCCACGGGCAACGGCGAGTTCGGCGATGATGCGACCTTGGGCTTCGTTATCGGCAGCCACGTAGTGGCCGGGCTCGGAACAGTGGATGTCCAGATGGACGATCGGCACGGGCATTTTAGTCATGGCCGGGTGCCAGTCGGGGGATGCCATGGGCTGAACCATGACGCCGGACATCTGAGTGCCCATAAAGTAGCGCAGGTAATGGTCTTCGAGAATGTCGTCGTTGTCGGCGTTGGCGATGAGCAAGTCATAGCCGTGCTTGCGTGCCTCGTTGTGGGCACCGCTGGCAATCTGGAGCGAAAAGCCGTGATCGAGACGGGGGAGGACCAGGCCAAAGGACTTGGTGGTGCCGCCGGCCAGCTGGCGAGCGCTTTGGTTGGGCAGGTAGCCCAAGCGATTGATGGTCTCGTTGATGAGTTTGAGGGTCTCGGGGCGCAGCTTTTCGGGGTGGTTGAGCGCGTTGGAAACCGTGCCCAGCGAAACTCCGGCCTCGCGCGCGACGTCGCTGATTTTTACCTTTGCCATAGCGGCCCCTTTGATGCGTTTCAAGTACAAGCCAGATTGTAGCATCGCCCGCCCCTGGGGTGGCAAAACCTGCCAATTAGGGACAGGTTTATTTTGGCAGGTTTTATCTGGGGAAACGATGCTGCCAGACCAAGCCACCACAAAGGTGCCTGTTCCCATTGTGGTGGTTTGGACCGGCTGGACGTGTGTGCATCGGGTGGTATCTAAGTTGAGATACCACTTCTGGTATATCAGCTTGCGTTTGCGTGAGTACAATACTCGAACGTTGTACGTCTCAGCGCCCCTTGTGCGTGGACGTCTTGCAGTCACGCGAACGAAGGGATTTGTCCTATGTGCGGAATTGTCGGCTACACCGGCTTTGATATTGCAAAGAACATCCTGGTCACGGGCCTTAAGCGTATGGAGTATCGCGGCTATGACTCTTCGGGCGTCGCGCTCGAGGTGGGCGAGGGCGCCGCGGCGCACCTCGACGTCATCCGTCGCGTGGGCAAGGTCGCGGGCCTGGAGAGCGAGCTTTCCAACATCGACAGCGACGCTACCTGCGGCATTGGTCACACCCGCTGGGCCACCCACGGCAAACCTTCCGTCGTTAATGCCCATCCCCACACCAGCTGCGACGGTCGTATCGCCATCGTCCACAACGGCATCATCGAGAACTTCGCCGAGCTGCGCGAAGAGCTGGAGGGCCGCGGCCACCACTTTAAGAGCGAGACCGATACCGAGGTCTTCGCGCATCTGATCGAAGAGGCTTATGCCGAGACGCACGACCTGATGGCCTCCGTGCGCGAGGCTTGCACCCACGTGGTGGGCGCCTATGGCTTGGCCGCCGTTTCCGCCGATGAGCCTGGCGTAATCGCCGTGGCCCGCAAGGATTCCCCGATCGTAGTCGGCGTGGGCGAAACCGGCTCCTATGTTGCTTCCGATGTCATCGCGCTCATCGACGCAACCCGCGACGTCGTGGTACTCGAGGACGGCCAGTTTGCCAAGCTCACGCCCGCAGGCGTCGAGTATACCGACGAAGCCGGCAATGTGATTGAGCCCAAGGTTACCCATATCGACTGGGATTTGGACATGGCCGAAAAGGGTGGCTACCCCGACTTTATGCTCAAGGAGATCCATGAGCAGCCGCGCGTCGTGCGCGATACCCTGGTGGGCCGCATGACCCACGCCGGCGAGCTCGATATCGATGAGCTGGGCCTTTCGCTCGAGGAGCTCAACGATATCGACCGCGTCTACGTGATCGCTTGCGGCACCAGCTACCACGCCGGTCTCATTGCCAAGAACCTCATCGAGGGATGGGCTCGCATCCCCACCGAGGTTGAGGCGGCCAGCGAGTTCCGCTATCGCAATCCCATCATTACGCCGACGACGCTTGTCGTTGCCGTGTCCCAGTCGGGCGAGACGGCCGATACCCTTGCCGCCATTCGCGACGCGCGCATCAAGGGTGCCAAGGTCTTCGGTATCACCAATGTGGTGGGCAGCCCGGTGGCGCGTGAGAGCGACGGCGTCATCTACACCAAGGCCAACAAGGAGATCGCAGTCGCCTCGACCAAGAGCTTTATCGGCCAGGTCGTGAGCCTGACGCTGCTGGCCCTGCTGCTGGCGCAGGTTAAGTACCGCTTGACCACCAAGCAGGCGCGCATGCTGTTCCGCGAGCTTTCCGATACGGCCGAGCAGATTCAGTGGATTTTGGATACCCAGACCGAGTCCGTGCATGAGGCCGCCCTGCTGTGCAAGGACGCGCAGTCGGCGCTGTTCGTGGGCCGTGGCATGGGTGCCGCTATCTCCTACGAGGGCGCGCTCAAGCTCAAAGAGGTTAGCTACCTGCACGCCGAGGCCTACGCCGCCGGCGAGATGAAGCACGGCCCCATTGCCCTGATCGACCCGGGCTTCCCTGTCATCGCCGTGGCCACCAAGAGCGCAACGTACGACAAGACCGTGTCGAACCTCATGGAGTGCAAGGCACGCGGCGCCACGGTCATCGTCGTTGCTACCGAGGGCGACGAGGAAATCAACAAGATCGCCGACTGCATCATTCGCGTGCCGGCCGTCCGCGACGTGTTCAGCCCCATCACGGCGAGCGTCCCGCTGCAGTTACTTGCCCGTGAGGTAGCCATCCTGCGCGGCTGCGACGTCGACCAGCCTCGTAACCTGGCCAAGAGCGTTACCGTGGAGTAGTTGGTTCCGCCGTTCTACCGAACGGCGGACCTGCCGACGCTGCGCGGGCCGCATTCACGCCAATCTGACGTTCAATTTCGAGGGCGCGACCAGAAGGTCAGCGTCCTCTCATTTCGCGTCACCTTGGCGCAAATGCGGCCCGCTCGCTGCTGGTGACTGACATCGAGCGTCCCGTCGTTGGCGCGCTTTAACGACCAAGGCCCGGCTCCGTTGTAGTGGAGTCGGGCCTTTTGCGTTTGGCCAGATAAAACCTGCCAAAATAAACCTGTCCCTTTTTGGCAGGTTAGCGGAGTTTGCTGGTCTCGAAGTACTCGGGGAACTGGTCCAGAACCTCGGTTTGGTTGCGGAACATCATGTGCAGGTGCTTGCTGACCAAAAAGCTCGCTTCGATGGGGTCGCGACCGGCGATAGCGCGGCGAATCTGCTTATGCTCGTTCACGATGTCCTGATTGTCGAGAACCTGCGTGGCGGCGCGCAGCCAGCGGAAGCGCTCCAAGTCGGCATTGGTCTCCTCGAGCCACGACCACACAGTGCTGCGGCATGCGATGCTAAAAATCATGTGATGCATGAGGTTGTCGCTCAAAAAGAAGCCGATGCGATCCTCTTCGGCCATAGCCTTTTCCTGCAGCGCGATGGCGCGGTCGAGCTGCTCGATGCCGGCCGACGTGGCGCGCGCACAGCACTCCACGATCACCTGCTTTTCCAGATGCTCGCGGATGTAACAGGCACTCTCGGCAAGGGTGAGGTTGATGGGTGAGACGTAGGTGCCGCTCTGGGGCACGGTGCGCACCAGGCCTTCCTGCGCCAAGCGAACCAAAGCCTCGCGCACGGGCGTGCGACCCATGTCCAGGTCATCGCAAAGCTGCTTGACGCCCAGCTTTTCGCCCGGCTTATAGTCCAGGTAGACGATCTTGCGTCGAATGGTGTGGTAGGACTGGTCCTGTAGGCTCGTTTCCTGCTCGCCGACGTGCATCGATTCTTCCATAGCGCCTCGCAACTGTTCTATCAAACTCATATGTCAGTTGTTAATTATGCCGCGAATCAGTTTTCCGCGGTGGGTAATTCGGCTGTTGCCCAAGAACTATTGCGGCATCTTAGTCTTTGTTTACGCAAGGCTGCGCTCAATGTTGCCGTATCATAAGCCGTCGCAAACGTGAAAGAGAAAGAAGGAATCCCATATGCAACTGGCGAATATCGTACGCGAGCGCTGGAAGGGTGTCTTGTTCTGCCTGATCATCGCTATCCCCGCGACGTTGCTCGGCAAACAGATTGAGGTGGTCGGCGGGCCGGTATTTGCCATCCTCTTTGGCATGGTCCTGGCGCTCGTCTTTCCCAAGAATCGCCGCGAACAGCTCGCCGCCGGTGTCACCTATACGTCTAAAAAAGTCTTGCAGTACGCGGTTATCCTGCTTGGCTTTGGCATGAACCTGTCCCAGATCCTGTCCAAGGGCGCCCAGTCGCTGCCGATTATCGTGGCGACGATCTCGACCTCGCTTGTCATCGCCTTTGTGCTCTGCCGCGTTATGAACGTGCCGGGTAAGATCGCGACGCTTGTGGGTGTGGGTTCGTCGATTTGCGGCGGTTCTGCCATCGCCGCGACCGCACCCGTCATCGATGCCGACGATCGCGAGATTGCCCAGGCTATTTCGGTCATCTTCCTGTTTAACGTTATCGCGGCGCTCGTGTTTCCGACGCTCGGCGGCATGCTCGGGCTGACCAACGAGGGCTTTGGCCTGTTTGCCGGTACCGCCATCAACGACACCTCGTCCGTAACGGCTGCGGCGAGCGCTTGGGACAGCATGCATCCCGGCGCCAATGTGCTCGAGAGCGCTACGGTGGTCAAGCTCACCAGGACGCTGGCCATTATTCCCATCACGTTGGTCCTCGCATGCTGGCAGATGCATCTGGCGCGCAAGGCCGGCGGCGACGCCAAAAGCACGTTCTCGCTTAAACGCGCGTTTCCCATGTTTGTGCTGTTCTTTGTGCTGGCGAGCGTAATCACCACGGTGCTTCAGCTTCCCGTGTCCATCACGGCGCCCATCAAGGAGCTGTCGAAGTTCTTTATCGTGATGGCCATGGCGGCTATTGGCTTTAATACCGATATCGTCGAGCTGGTCAAAAAGGGCGGCAAGCCCATCGCGCTGGGCTTTTGCTGCTGGATTGGCATTGCGTGCATGAGTTTGGGAATGCAGCACGTGCTGGGAATCTGGTAGAGAAGTAGCTTATTCGCGTGCTGGTTGCTGGTTGCTGGTGAGCGCAAGCCTGCGGTGGAGCGATAGGAGCTCTTGCGGGTATGGCTTGTCCGCAGGTTTATAAGTCCCGAAGAGCTCTTATCGCCCCGCCAGGATGGCGATGCGGGGCAACACCTATACTCGCAGGACGGCGCTTTCTGCCCTATAGTGTTTGGTGAGCAATATCGTTCAATTTTGAAACACTCGGTCGTGCGACCGTCGGCGGTTGCACGTCGCCGCGGACAGGGGCAAATCATGAATAGCGATGCCAAGCTGAACATCTTGACCGAGGCCCTGGCTGCTGCCGGGGCCTCGGCATTGGCAATCGATGCGCGTGGGGACGTCGTGATTTCGACCATGAATGACGCGGCGCTTGAGCGGGATGTGGCGGCTTTTGTCGCTGAGCGCCTCGACCGTATAGGAGACGGCGCGCGTCTGGTTATGGGGCGTGCGGGTACGCGCCTGAGCCTGACCGTTCGCCCCACCGACAAAGAGGGCGGGGGCCTTTGGGTCGTCGTGGTCCGCGAGGTGCGCGGCACTGCGGCGCATGCGGGCATCGAGTGGCTCAACGCCGACGAAGTTGAGGCCCGCTACGAATCGAGCGCGTACGGCATCGTTGAGGGGGCGGCCTCGGTAGCTGCGCCGGTCGCCGAGAGCTACGCGCGCGGCGTGCCTCTTATGCTCGAGGGCGAGCTGGGAGCGGGTCAGGTCGAGATCGCCAAGCGCCTCTATCTGGACGGTCCTTTTGCCGATCAACCCTTTGTTGCCGTTGCGCTCGATGAGCTTACCGATCGCGGTTGGCGCCACGTGCTCAAAAGCGCCGAATCGCCGTTGTTCCAAACGGGGCTGACACTTTGCATTGCGGGCTGGAATGCGGTTGGCCCCCAGCGCCTTCGCGAGCTCGTTTCCACGATGGCCGACACCGCGTTGGCGACGCGCTGCCATGTGGTGCTGACGGCGAATGACATGCCGGGCGGCAGCGAAAGTGATCAAGCCGCCTTTGTGACCGAGCGCTTCGCCTGTGCGGTGAGCGTGGCGCCGGCAATCGTTGAGCAGGGAGCCGCGTCGACGAAGGTTGCGCGCTATTTGGAATATCTCGCTGGTGCATTTGGGACGGCAGCGCCCACGCTGTCTGCCGCGGCGACGAAGGCGCTCGATGCTTACCGCTGGCCGCGCAACTATCTGCAGCTCCGCGAGGTCTCGGAACGACTGTATATATTGGTGGGGACGGGCACGGTGGATCGCGCTGTGGCGGAGGAAGTGCTAGCCCAAGAGGACGTGATTAAGACCGCAACCTTTGGCGCCCCGACACTCGAAAGCGACCTGTATATCCTGCGACCGTTGGCCGAAACCGAGCGAGATATCGCGCATCTGGTTGTAGACCATCTCCACGGCAACCGAACCCGTGCGGCGGAGGTGCTGGGCATAAGCCGAACAACGCTGTGGCGCTTGCTGAAGGACGATGACCGTTGAGCGAGGCGCCCGTGACCGCGCGCGACGCGTGTGCTACAGTCCAAAGCGTTATTGTTTCGATTTGGTTACGGCGTGCGGGGGCGTATGGCTGAGACTACAAAACCGAGCCGCAGAAGGCGGAGCGCCGCACCGGTCAACCGACGCACGACATCGGTGACGTGGGGCAAACACGCCTCGGGGTTTGATGGTTCGTTCAAGCGCACTAAATACGGCTATCCTTCGGCAAGCGCCCGCTTGGCCATGCAGGCAGAGTCCTCGTTGTGGGGCCGCAAGTGCGTGGTGGGCTCAAAGCTCAAGCACGACGGCACGCTCGGTTACATCAGCCGCGGGGCGGCTCGTCGCAGCGGACTCAATCCGGCTGGTTGGCATCGTTATGTTCCGATCGCGGTCTTCATTGCGGTGATCGTCATCGCACTCGCTGCGCTTGGCTACGCCGGCGGCGGCGCCAACTTGGACGCAGTGTTTAAATCGCCCGAGCTCGCGCATGCAGGCACAGAAGTTGTCGAGGGCGCTCAGACCCAGACGGGCGTCGCGCCCCAGCGCGGTATCGTTGCGGCAGCCTCCACCATCGCCGATGCGCAAAAGGACGAGGGCGAACAGGGCGACGGCGCCGAAACGACCCACACGAACGAAACGACGACAACTCCATCGGCAAGATAAGTTGCGAGCGGGTCCGCCGTTCGTTAGAACGGCGGAACTAATTACTTTACATACACCACGTTGTCGCGGCGGGGTTTGGGCTCGGGTAGCGTGTCCTCGGCATAGCCCAGAATGCAGTGACCGACACCGCGCAGGTTGCCGTCGGCGGGCAGGCCCCAGCTGGCCAGCAGCTCCAGGCCCTCGGGCGAGTCAAAGACCTCGTGCGCGCGGTGAATCCAGCACGAATCGACACCCAGTGCATAGGCGGCGTTGAGCAAGTTGCCCATGGCGAGCGAGCCGTCTTCCAGATACGTGGGCACGCTGCGGTCGACCAGTACCACCACAACGGTCTTGGCGCCATAGAAGGGGTCGCTGTTGCTGCCCATGACCTGGGCGTTGAGCTGTGAGAGACGCTCGACGGTTGCGGGGTCGGTGACGGCGACAAACGTCACCGGTTGGCGGCCCATGCCGCTCGGTGCATATTGGCCGGCTTCGATAATACGTGCAAGCTTTTCGGCCTCGACGGGACGATCGCTGTATTTGCGGCAGCTGCGGCGGTGGATGAGCGCTTCGATAGTCTCCATGGTGTCTCCTTGTAGTGGCGTTGCAGATGCCCCGTTCATACCCGTCGGGCTCAAACGATAGACGGTCAATTGCCCGGCCAAAAGGATAGATTCCAATTGGGAAAGTAGGTTTGCATAAAAGTAGCTTCAGAATGTGACAAACAAATGGGATGGTTAAACGTTTTATCCCGTCTACCCTGCGGTTTTTTACCACTTGCCTAAATGACGAACGCATAACCTCTGATAAAGGTTTTACTAAAGGAGTACCAACGTTTATCAATGCGCCGTGGTGGCGCCGGGCCAGGAGGTAACATCATGTTCCAGGCTGGAGATGTCGTCGAGACCGACTTCGAAGGATTTCTGAAGCTGCTGCGTTCCAAGACGCGCGCTTTTGTGACGATTGACGATCACGAGTACTACATCACGCACACCGATGGCTATTGGCGTGTTCAGGATTGCGAGGCCCTCAACGACAAGGGCCACTTTACTGACTGCTCCGAGCTGGTCAACACGGTCTGCGAGGTTGTCGAGCTGCCGTGGATTGCCGGCAAGAGCCTGCATGACAGCTTCTCGGGCGCTACGGTCTATGAGGCCGTCGCCGCCTAACAGGCAATAAAACCCGATTTTCACGTGACCGCTGGCGCTGCCCCCGCGCCGGCGGTCTTTTTCTGCCGATAGGCCATAAAAGTGCAAGCATTTACGGAGAGCCTGTTGACGATAGTCAAAACTCGGACTAATCTAGAGATACAAAATTGGTCAAAAATCGGACAATCGAATGATGGGATAGATGAATAGTGCGGTTACGCTGGTCGACTTCGACCGGTTGCTCAATGGACTCGACCATATCTATTCGGAGTTCTCGCGCGCCTGCGGCCTTTCGGACTGCGCTTACTGGATGCTCGTCGATACCAGCACGGCGGGCGGCAGTATTGCCGTAAGCCGTCTGACAAGCGAATGGTTCTATAGCAAACAGACCATCAACTCGGCAATTAAAACCTTGACGGCGCGGGACTTTGCAACGTTGGAGTTTGCCGAAGGCAGCCGTAAGAACGAGGTTGTGCGTTTGACCGAAGCGGGCATGCGGTTTGCCGAGCGTTATGCGCTGCCGGCACTCAAGGCCGAGCAGCGAGCCTTTGGCGCGCTTGAGCCGTGTGAGCAATGCGAAATCATGCGCCTAATCGGAAAATTTTCCCATGCGCTCGGCGATGAGTGCGATGCCTTTAAGCAGCATATCGCTGCCGAGAGCCAGGCCGAGAATCAAGGTGAGGGGGAGTCGTGCGACTGTTAATGAGGTTTATGAAGCCGTATCGCAGGCTTGTCGCGGTGACGTTGTTGGTGCTGCTAATCGACAACGTTGGCACACTGCTGGTACCCACGATGTTGGCGAACATGGTCAACACCGGTATCACCACGGGCGATATCGACTACATTTTGCGCAACGGTCTCTACATGCTTATCGCGACCGGCATGGCCAGCGGCGGCGCGGTGCTGGGCTGCTATCTTTCGGCGCGCCTGGCCGCCAACGTGGCCTGCGATATCCGCAATGCCGTCTACGACAAGTCGCTCGAGCTGTCTGCCAGTGACTTTGAGCGCTTTGGCACGGGTTCGATGATCACGCGCTCGCTCAACGACATCAACGTGATTCAGCAGGCGATTCTGCAGACCATTCAGCTGGTGCTGCCGGTGCCGTTCCTGGCGGTGGCAGGCATCATCTTCGCCTGGCTCATCGATCCGGCCATGGGCATGCTTCTGGGCGTCGTGGTTGCGATCGTGCTGGTTGCGGCGGTCTTTACGGTTGCCAACGCGGCTCCGATTTTTATGCGCTTGCAGAGCTTTATCGACCGCATGAACGTGGTGCTGCGCGAAAACATCGTGGGCGTGCGCGTCATCCGTGCGTTTAACAAGGAGCGTCGTGAGGAACAGCGCCTGGACGAGGTGTTTAGCGACTACGCCGCCAACGCCATCAAAGTCAACCATCTGTTTGTGGGCCTCGACAGCTCCACCTTCTTTCTGATGAATATCGCCGAGGTGGCGGTACTGTGGGTGGGCGGCAACCGCGTGGGCGCCCACGCCATGCAGATCGCGAGCATCTCGGCGGTGCTGGAGTACGCGCTTCTGATCCTGTTCTTTGTGATGATGGCCCAGATGGTGGTGCTGACGCTTCCGCGTGCCGCCGCATGTCTGAACCGCGCACAGCAGGTGCTGGAGATTAAGCCGAGCATCGTCGATGGCCAGCGTACGCTCGATGCGGCCGCGTCCGACTCAAAGGACGGGGCCGATGCGGTCGCCGTGTTCGATCACATGTCGTTTCGCTTTGACGATGCCGACGAGGACACCCTGTGCGATCTGAGCTTTGCCTGTCGTCGCGGGCAGACCACCGCGATCGTGGGCTCGACCGGTTCGGGTAAGTCGACGGTGGCAAAGCTCTTGCTGCGTTTTCACGATGCCACGAAGGGCGCCATTCGCCTGGACGGTGTTGACCTGCGCGACCTTTCGCAAGACGAGATTCGCGGGCGCATTGCCTATGTGCCGCAGAAGGCGTGGCTGTTCTCGGGCACCGTGGCAAGCAATCTGCGCTTTGGCAACGAGGACGCGACCGAGGCGGACATGCTTCATGCGCTGCAGGTTGCCCAGAGCATCTTTGTGCTCGATCAACCGCAGGGGCTCGATACCCCGGTTGCCCAGGGCGGTACGAACTTCTCGGGTGGTCAGCGCCAGCGCCTGGCCATTGCTCGCGCGCTCATGAAGCGCGCCGACCTGTATATCTTCGACGACAGTTTTTCGGCCCTGGACTTTAAGACCGATGCGGCCCTGCGCCATGCGCTGCAGGACGAGACGCGCGACGCCGCGGTGCTCATCATCGCGCAGCGCATCTCGACGATTCTGCACGCCGACCAGATTGTCGTGCTCAAGGATGGCGAGGTCGTGGGCTTGGGCACGCACGAGGAACTTATGGAAACCTGTGAGGTATACCGCGCCATCGCGGAATCGCAAATGAAGGGAGGTGAGTAGCATGACCGGGGAGCTCAAGAAGCGCAGCGACGCTATCGATGCCGTCGTTGTGGACGCGGTCGAAGCGGTCGAGCAGGCTGCCGCGTCGACCGAGCTGGATGATGCCGCCAGGGCCGCGGCCGAGCGTGAGGCTCGCCGCCAAGCGCTGTACGAGGAAAACGAGCGTGCCGAGGACGAGCGTGCCCGCGCGGAAGCAGAGCGCATGCGCGATGTGGACGACGAGGATGAGGACGAGAAACCCCGCGATACCTGGGCGACGGTGCGCCGCTTGTGGGGCGAGGCCGCCGGCGACCATTGGCGCTTCTACATCGTGTTTGCGAGCATCGTGTTCTACGTCATCTTTAACACCGCCGCGCCGGCATATAGCGCCCATGTTATCGACGAGCTGTGGGGCCATATACAGGTGGCGTTTGCCAGCGGAACCACCTTCAGCATCACCTGGGACCAATGCGGCAAGACCATCTTTGTCTACTTCTTGATCTGGACGGCTGCCGGGTCGTTCTATGCGTTGCAGAGCTTTTTGATGTCGAGTGTGGCCGAGCGACTCAACCTGCGTCTGCGCAACCGCATCGCGCAAAAGCTCAGCCGCCTGCCGCTCGCCTACTTTGACGCGCATCGCCCCGGTGAGGTGGTCAGCCGTGCGACCAACGACTTGGACAAGATGTCCGAGAGTATGCAGCGCGGATTGCTGCAGCTGCTGGTATCGATCGGTACCGTGACGGGTGCCATCATCATGATGTTCGTCTATAGCGTCAAGCTCACGTTGGTCTTTTTGGGCTTTACGGCGGTATCGCTGCTGGTGACCAAGGTGGTTTCGCGCCGTACGCATGATGTGACGGGCGAGCGTCAGGAATGGGTGTCCAAAATCACGAGCGCGGTCGAGGAAGGCTATTCGGGCCGTTTGGTGATTCGCGCATTCAATCGCGAGCACCAGAGCTCTGCCGAGGTGCACGAGGCCTCGGGCGAGCTGGCCCGCGTGAGCACCAAGGCCGACTTTATGATCAACGCCGTCGGACCCGCGGTTCGCTTTATTGGTCGCCTGGCGCAGATCGTGATTGCGCTCGTGGGCTGCAGCATGCTGGTCGCCGGTCACATGACCGTCGGCGTGTTCCAGGCGTTCTTCCAGTTTATCTACGAGGCGTCCGAACCCATGACGCAGCTGTCGTTCACTTTCAACTCGCTGCAGGGCGCGCTGGCGAGTGCGGAGCGCGTGTTCGACCTGCTCGATGAGCCCGAGATGGAGGCCGATCCGCAGCCGAGCGAGGCTGCCAATCTGCCGGGTCGCGTGGAGGGCCGCGTCGCTTTTGAGCATGTGCGCTTTGGCTACACGCCCGAAAAGCCGCTCATGCGCGACGTGTCGTTTACCGCCGAACCGGGTCAGAAGATTGCGGTGGTGGGAACCACGGGTGCGGGTAAGACCACGCTCATCAACCTGCTCATGCGCTTCTACGAGATTGACGGCGGCCGCATTACGCTCGACGGTGTGGATACGCGCCTCATGAACCGCGGTGAGCTACGTCAGCAGTTTGGCATGGTGCTGCAGGACGCCTGGCTGTTCGACGGCACGATTGCCGAAAACATCGCCTACGGCTGCCCCGAGGCGACGCGCGACGAGATCGTGGCGGCTGCGCGCGCCGCGCAGGTCGACTTCTTTGTGCGCACCATGCCGCAGGGCTACGACACGCGCGTGGCCAATGATGCCGAAAGCATCAGCCAAGGCCAGCGTCAGCTGCTGACCATTGCGCGCGTGCTGCTCAACAACCCGGCGATTCTCATTCTGGATGAGGCGACCTCAAGCGTGGATACGCGCACCGAGCTTGCCATCGGCCGTGCCATGGACGCGCTCATGCATGGGCGCACAAGCTTTGTGATCGCGCATCGCCTGTCGACGATCGTGGACGCCGACCTGATCTTGGTCATGGATCACGGCAACATTATCGAGCAAGGCACGCATAAGGAACTGCTGGCTGCCGAGGGTGCTTACGCCGACCTCTATCTGAGTCAGTTCGCATAGTGTGACAAAGGGATAGTCCCGCATGTCACATCAAAAAGAAAGGCGCGCCGGGGATGGATTCCCTGGCGAGCCTTTTGCGTCGGTGCCGATGTTGTTTTGTGCCGCTCGCGTTCCTAGCGCTCGTCCACGAGCTTGGCGACGAGGGCCTTGAGCTCGGCCACCTCTCGCTCGAGTTCTTTGACGCGGCGGGCGTTTTCGGTGATGCCCTGGCGGTTGAGGGCACTCTGCTCGGCGGCGTCATCGGGCATATACTCGCGATGCTGCTTGGCGTCGAAGCTTTCTTCGAACACGCGGCAGCCGTTGCGCTTGATGATGCGCCCGGGCACGCCCACGACGGTGCAGTTATCGGGTACGTCTTTGACGACGACCGAGTTGCCGCCGATCTTGACGTTGTTGCCGATGCGGATGTTGCCGAGCACCTTGGCGCCTGTGCCCACAGTGACGTTATTGCCGAGCGTTGGGTGGCGCTTGCCGGTCTCGTTGCCGGTGCCGCCGAGCGTGACGCCCTGGTAGAGCACGCAGTTGTCGCCCACAATGGTGGTCTCGCCGATGACGACGCCCATGGCGTGGTCGATAAAGAAGTGCTTGCCAATTTGCGCGGCGGGATGAATTTCGACGCCGGTGATGTGGCGGGTGATTTGTGAGAGCACACGGGCGAGCGAGCAATGGCCGTGCTCCCAGAGCCAGTGCTCGGGCACGTGGTTCCACTTGGCGTGCAGACCGGGGTACGAAAGGAAAATGACCAGGCCATTTTGCGCAGCGGGGTCCTGCGCCTGGACGGTCTTGATGTCCTCGCGAATGGTATTGATAAAGCTCACCGGCCGCCCTCCCTTAGCGCCATGGCAATGCGATTCAATAAAGTATAGCGATTCGCTAGGGATTAGGAAGAGCAATCTTTCACGGCTTTGCGTGACAGGTGTCAGTTATGCAAACTTGCTGGTAATGGAGTCATGCTTTTGTGCGGTCGCGTGCATGGTCGCGTCGCAACCGTATACTGGTCAACTTGGACGTATCCGCGCCCACAACTGAGAGGTTTTACTTCATGGGTTTCATTAATTTTATCGCCGAGCTGCTCAAGGATCCGCGCACCGCGATCGCCAGTTGGATTGCCGCCGGCCCGCTTATGGCCTACGGCTGCGTGTTCCTGATCATCTTCATTGAGACAGGCGTGGTGTTCTTCCCGTTCCTTCCCGGCGATTCGCTGCTGTTTGCCTCGGGCTTCTTTGCCCACAACGGCGGCTTTAACATCGTGGCGCTTCTGGCCGTTGCATGGGCCGCTGCCATCTTGGGCGATCAGTGCAACTTTATGATCGGTCATTTCTTTGGCAAAAAGATCATTGCCTCGGGCAAGGTCAAGGCCATGACGCCCGAGCGCATCAAAAAGTCCGAGGACTTCTTGGACAAGTGGGGCCACCTGGCCATCTTCCTGGGTCGCTTCTTTCCGTTTATCCGCACCTTTGTGCCCTTTATCGCCGGCATGGGCGGCATGCACTGGCGCAACTTTGTCATTTTTAACGTGCTGGGCGGCATTACCTGGTCGACGCTCTTTACGCTGCTGGGCTACTTCTTTGGCGGCATTCCCTTTGTGCAGGAGCACTTTGAGCTGCTGATTATCGGCATCGTCGCCGTGTCGATCATCCCGACTGTGGTCGGTCTGGTTAAGGCAAAGCTGGGCAAAAAGAACGCGTAGATCGAGCCAGCGCGCAAACCGTGCAGTTGAGGCCCGTCACCGCTTACGGTGGCGGGCCTTTTTGCTTCGGTCAAATGAAAATACTTTACTTAGTTAAAGAAAAGCGTTTTATCCGACGCGTGTGCGGAGTACAATCTCGTGCATGCGAATCGACGTGCCATCGGCTTCGATGCCGTTCGCGTGTCCCGTCCGGCTCTACGCTCCGGGCGTGCGACGTTGCGACGCGGTCGGCCCCGGTCCTTGCGTGCGGGTTCGCGAGTATGCAACTGTGTATGTAAGGAGCGACATATGACTGTCGAGAAGAAGGATGTCGATTGGGGTAGCCTCGGCTTTGGCTACATGAAGACCGATTACAGCTACGAGGCTCATTGGAAGGATGGCGAGTGGGACGAGGGCGGCCTGACTACCGACCACACCCTGCATGTCTCCGAGTGCGGTGGCATCTTCCATTACTGCCAGGAGGTCTTTGAGGGCCTGAAGGCCTACACCGCCGAGGACGGCAGCATCGTTTGCTTCCGTCCCGACATGAACGCCGAGCGTATGTACAACTCTGCGCAGCGCCTCGAGATGCCCCCGTTCCCCAAGGACAAGTTCGTTGAGGCCGTCAAGCAGGTCGTTTCTGCCAACGCCGCCTGGGTTCCGCCCTTCGGTTCCGGCGCGACCCTGTACGTGCGTCCGTTTATGATCGGCTCCGGTGACGTGATCGGCGTGGCTCCCGCTCCTGAGTACACGTTCCGCATTCTCGTGACCCCGGTCGGTCCGTACTTTAAGGGTGGCCTTAAGCCCGTCAAGCTGCGCGTTTCCGAGTATGACCGTGCGGCACCGCACGGCACCGGCAACATCAAGGCCGGCCTGAACTACGCCATGTCCCTTAAGCCCACGATGGAAGCTCACCGCGAGGGTTATGCCGAGAACCTGTATCTCGACTCCGAGTCCCGCACCTATGTCGAGGAGACCGGTGGCGCCAACGTCCTGTTCGTGAAGGAGGACGGCACGCTCGTCGTTCCGCAGTCGCACACCGACTCCATCCTGCCCTCCATCACCCGCCGTTCGCTCGTTCAGGTTGCTCAGGACCTGGGCATGACCGTTGACCAGCGTCCCGTCGAGTGGGCCGAGGTCAAGGCCGGCACCTTTGTCGAGTGCGGCCTGTGCGGCACCGCTGCCGTCATCTCCCCGGTTGGCGAGATCGACAACAAGGTTTACGGCGCCGACGAGACCGTGACCTTCCCGGCTGGCTACACCGAGATCGGCCCTGTGATGAAGAAGCTCCGCGAGACTCTGACTGGTATCCAGTCCGGTGCTGTCGAGGATAAGCACAACTGGGTTTACACCGTCGCGTAAGCTGTCTTAGCTGTCCGGCCCGAGGGCGACCTTCCCTTTCGGCGCGTCCTCGGACATGAAAGAACCCCCGCTGCGCACTACGTGCGGCGGGGGTTCTTTCGTCCTGTGGAGTGCGCCGGAAAGGAAGGTCGCCCTCGGGCCTGTGTCACCCTAGCGCTGCCGTACGGGCAATGATTAATCTGAACAAAGATGGCGCGCGGCCTTTTAGGCCGCGCTTTTGTTTTGGTTCGCGCCATGTGGGGGTGATGGCGACGTGCATTTTTGCGAGTATTCTGCAATCGAAGGCCCCTGCATACCGACCTCGGGCAAAAAATCGGGATTTCTCGATGTTTTCTACGAATGATGGGCGGGGTTATGGGCTGACAGCGTTTGATTTGCAGGGATATTTGCGCTCTTTGGCATTTATCGCGGCGCCCGAAGCCCTTGGTTATGTTGAATACTCCTAAAAATGCACGGCGCCTAGAGGGGGACCTTCGCGAAAAAGGAAACCGCCCCGTCGAAGTATGCATTCGACGGGGCGGTTTATACATTTGGCCGATTAAGGATGCGCTGCCAAACTACTAGAACTTGACGGTCGGGGCCTGGCGGGCTGCTTCGGCGGCCTCAAAGCCCTGGCGCTCCTTAAACTGGAAGATGCCGGCAAAGATGACAGCCGGGAACGTCTTAATGGCGTTGTTGTAGCTGAGCACGCAATCGTTGTAGCTCTGGCGTGCATAGCTAATCTTGTTCTCGGTATCCTCGAGCGATGCCTGCAGCTGCGTAAAGTTGGTGTTTGCCTTAAGATCGGGGTAGGCCTCGGCTACGGCGAAGAGCTGGCGCAGCGCACCGGTCAGCACGTTGTCGGCTTCCATCTTGGCCTCGGGCGTGGTGGCCTTGACGGCGGTGTTACGCGCACTGATCACGGCGGAGAGCGTCTCTTGCTCGTGCTTGGCGTAGCCCTTGACGGTCTCGACCAGGTTGGGGATTAGGTCGTTGCGGCGCTGCAGCTGCGTATCGATGTTCTGCCAGGCGTTATCGATGCGGTTACGCTTGGTGACCATGTTGTTGTAGATGCCGGCGATGGCGCAGACAATCATAATGACAACAACGATGCCGATGATGACGGTAATCATGATGTCTCCGTTTCGAATGGCCGCGGCGGCATGCGCCAGCTGCCGTTGGTATAACGCTACTAGTATACCCGCAACGTTTTGCCGTGCCGAACTTTCCGGTAAGCGTTATGTTTTCGGTGGGGTTGGCACCGGGGCAAAGCGCGCGAGGTACAGGTGTAAGATATGCGACAGATTGATGAGTGTTGTCTTTGCCCTGAGGATGGCGATACCAGTGGACCTTCGCATCAAGAAAACCTACCGCGCCCTGTTCGATGCCTTTACCGAGCTTCTCGAGGAGCATCGTTTTGAGGACCTGACGGTTGCCATGCTGTGCGACCGCGCCATGATTCGCCGCACGACGTTCTACAAGCACTTTCGCGACAAGAACGATTACTTTGCCTTTTATATCGATGAGCTCATGTCGGGCTTGCCGCAAAAACAGCCCGATGAGGCCGGCGCAGTGTCTGCCGAGGACGTGCGCGCGCTTCGGCACGCGATTTTGGACGATGCCATGGATTTGATTCTGGCGCACGAGCAGCTCATGGATAACATTTTGGCAAGCAGCATGTCGGGCATGTTGACCAACGTTATTTGCGACCGTATTGCCCGCTCCATCCGCGAGCGTGTGATGAACGTGCTTGCCGAGGATGCCCTGGCCCCCGTGTCACTCGAGACAACGTCTGAGTTTGTCGCCGGCGGTATTATTCGACTTTTCACGATATGGTGGGAATCGGGCCACGATCTTGAGCGTCGACCCGAGATGGCCGACGTGGTCGATGCGCTGTTTGAGCGGACCATGACGCCGGTGCATCACTAAAAGTGGCGGAGAGAGGGGGATTCGAACCCCCGGAACGCTCTCGCGCTCAACGGTTTTCAAGACCGCCGCATTCAACCGCTCTGCCATCTCTCCGTGAGTCGTAATGATAGCATCGTTTTGAATTTGCAACAGGGAAGGCGAACGATGACGATCACCGAAATCGACGAGAAGTTCATGCGCGAGGCACTGGCGGAGGCTCGCGCCGCCGCGGCGGTGGGCGAGGTACCGATTGGTGCCGTGGTGGTGCGCGCGGGCGAGATTGTCGCGCGGGCGCATAATCGGCGCGAGCTCGACCAGGACCCTTCGGCGCATGCAGAGTTCGCGGCCCTGTGCGCCGCTGCCCACGCGCTTGGCCGCTGGCGCCTTTCCGACTGTACGGTCTACGTGACGCTCGAACCCTGCTGCATGTGTGCGGGGCTTATGGTCAACGCGCGCGTGGGGCGCTGCGTGTATGGCGCGAGCGACGCCAAGGCGGGCGCGCTGGGTTCGCTGTATGACCTGAATGCCGACTCGCGCCTGAATCATCGGTTTAATGTGACCGCCGGCGTGCTGGCAGACGAGTGTCGTGAGGTGTTGAGCAGCTATTTTAGTGGGCTGCGTGGCACCGATGGTGCTGGCTGCGGTTGCGGGGCCGATCTTGAGGCGCATGCCGCTCATGCCGAGGCGCTCGCGTGTGCCGAAGAGGATGTTGGCGCGGCGGTTGACTTTGGCCCCGCGTGCCGCCGGCCCCGCCGCGTGCTGCTAGCGATCGACTCCTTTAAGGGCAGCGTTTCGAGTGCACAGGCGGAGGCGGCGGTTGCCGAAGGCGTGCGCCGCGTGTGGCCCGATGCCGAGGTGCGCGCATTGCCGCTGGCGGATGGCGGTGAGGGAACGCTCGATGCCATCGCCGCCTGCGGTGGCGAGCTTGTGACCTGCGAGGTTGCAGGGCCCTTTGGCGAGCGTGTGCCTGCCCGGATGCTGGTTGATGTCGAGCGTGAGTCCGCGGTCATCGAGATGGCCGAGGCGGCTGGCATTGGGTATTCGCCTTGCACGGAGTCGTCGGCGCTGGCTGCTACAACCTATGGCGTGGGCGGGCTGATGCTCCGTGCGGTTCGTGCCGGGGCAAAGACTATCTATATTGGCTTGGGCGGCAGCGCCACCAACGATGGTGGCGCCGGTATGCTGCAGGCGCTGGGCGCGCGCCTTGTCGATGAGCACGGCCGCGATATCGCTCCCGGCCTCGCGGGTCTCGAACACGTGGTGAGTATCGATTTGGCGCCAGCGCTTCGGGCGCTGAACGGCGCGCGAGTCGTGGTGCTTTCCGATGTCGAGAATCCGCTTGTGGGACGCCGAGGCGCCCTAGCGGTGTTCGGTGGGCAGAAGGGCCTGCCGGCGGATGATGCCGAGGTGCTGCGCAGGTGTGACAGCTGGATGGTCGGCTACGGTCGCCTGCTTGATGCGGCAATTGCCGAGGCGCGAGCCCAGGAGCTGTTGCGTGTGCCCGAGGGTGCACGGACATTTGGCTCGGTGCTCGGCGTGCCCGGCGCGGGCGCTGCCGGTGGCTTGGGCGCGGCGTTGCTGGCGCTCGGTGCGGAGCTGCGTTCGGGCGTGGAGACGGTGCTCGATCTCGTGGGATTTGACGAGCGCGTGCGCGATGTCGACCTGGTCATAACGGGCGAGGGCAATATGGACGAGCAATCCGCCGCCGGCAAAGCGCCGGTGGGTGTGGCCCGCCGCGCCAAGCGATATGGCAAGCCGGTGGCCGCTGTCGTAGGCGGTCGCGCCGACAATCTGGACGCGGTGTATGGGCAGGGCATCGACTTGGTGCTTCCGATCTGCCGCAGGCCCATGCCCCTCGACCAGGCGCTCGATCCGCACGAGGCCAAGACGAACCTCATCTGCGCCGGCGAGGCAGCTGCCCAAGCCTACGACCTCGCCCGCCTCTAAAACCCATCCCCTCGATAAGTTGCGGTGAAATACGGAGTGTTTTTGCCTTTAAGGCGCCAATTCAGTCCGTATTCCACCGCAACTTCGTGAATGGTCATCCGAGGCTGGCCGCCTTGGGCCTTGGGTCGGACCGTTTGCCACGAAATGCGACCATCTACTACGTTTGACCGAGCTACCTCGACCATCCCGGATTTTGTGAAATTAAAACCGCAGGTAGAGAGCTTGCCGATTTCCGAAAAAGTCGGCTATGGTCGACCCCTGCGGTCTAAACGTAGTAGATAGACCCTTTTCGTGGCGCAGCGTCAGACCAGTCTATTTGGGACGGCTATTTTGACTACATGCCGATCTGATTGCCCAAGTAGTCAAAAAAGCCCCGTCCCAAATTAGCTGCCTTGTGGGGCTGTGGGGATAAAGATTGCCGACGGTTTTATCCTGCCGAGCCCCTTTGATGGCGCGAATGGTTCGATTTGACGACCGAGTGGCAACCTGACGCGGAATAGTGGGTCGTTTAAATTGCTACAATTTTAAGTATATTGCGATGTCCTGCCTTGCGTTTCTGCGCGGGGGGGGGCGTATGGGGACGACACACATATATAGCGAGCCGCTGCTTGCCGTCCTCATGGATTGGGGAGGCCTTCATGAATCGCGCGTGTGCGAGAGCTCGAGAAATGCTAAAGCCTTTTGGCAAGAAAACCAATACCGCCAAGCGTGCCCTGAGGGTTTTGGCCGTCCCGCTGGCGGCGTGTGCACTCTTGTTTGGTGCGACGAGCGCGTCGGCCGATCAAACGGTTCCCTTTAGCAACCACACCGTGCAGACGGTGAATCCCACCGGCACTACGGTCAATCTGTTCGACTATTGGGTCGTCGATGGCGACAACGATAGCTCGGCAAACATCAATAACGACAACGGCAATAACAACACTGGCATCAACAAAGATCACCAGCTCAAGTTCAATGGCGGTGCCGGATCGGGCATTAATAAATGGACGGGAAGAAGCGGCATTGGCGGTTTTGGACGTCTTCAATTTGTGAAGAACACGCTGGTAAATGGCTATCCCTCAATTAAAGCCGGCACCTACACCTCCTATAACACGAGTGGTACGTACACCGACGAGTCGCTGGCTTATCTCTTTAATAACGACAGCCAGGTCAACGGCAAGGCCGTCTACAACAACGTGAAGGGCCTTTTCCAGCTTAAGGATGGCTATTACGTTTACGACTCGTATGGTTCTGACGGCAACTATGCCGTGTATAGCCCCGCGACGAACTCCTTTAATGTCTACGACTCCGCGGGCGTATACAAAGGAAGTTCTAATAGCGAAACCAATCTAGGCCAATTCTTCCCCTTTGACTCGGCCTACAAAGTTTTCGACGAACAAGGCAATAAGCTCTCGCCCAAAAAGATCGTTGACGGAAGCACGAACCTTAACCACCACTTTGGCATGTCCATGACCACGGAGTTTGTCCAGCCTAACGGTGGCAAGACCACCAAAGGCGAGGATATGGTCTTTGAGTTCTCGGGTGACGACGACGTCTGGGTGTACATCGATGGCGTACTCGTGGGCGATCTGGGCGGCATTCACGAGAAGGCGACGCTCAAGATCAACTTCGCCACCGGCGACGTGCATGTCGGCCATGTCGACAACGCAAATGATCCCGAAGAGACCATTCAAGACACCACCATCAGGGCGATGTACGAAGCCGCCGGTGCGGATGTCTCCAACTTTTCCATTAACTCCCCTAACACCTTCAGCGACAGCACCAAGCACACGCTGAGCTTCTTCTATCTGGAGCGCGGCGCGGGCGCATCGAACATGAAACTTAAGTTCAACCTCACCACCCTGCCGTCGTCCGAGGTCGAGAAGGTCAATCAGAACGGTGAGGCAGTCCAGGACGCCAAGTTTGCGCTGTATCAGTCGGATGCCAGCTGGAAGACGCAGGGCGATCCCATCGCTCAAGGTACGACGGACGATAAGGGTCGGCTGGTGCTTCTGAAGTCGGACGACGGCTCCGTCCTTTCATTTGATAACCAGCATGCTGATGGACATAACTACTTTGTACTCAAAGAGACAGGCCTGCCCGCGGGATATCGCTCGAGTCTGACCTCATCGACCAATGCAACGCCAGGTGAGCTGCACCTGCAGTACAAGGCCGCGGCAAGTGGCACGGGTGGCGTGGTGGTTGCGCCGCAAACAACGGTCACAACAGCCAACAACGAACAATGGACGGGCAGCCGCATGTGGCTGAACGGCGGCTATCTGGCCGCTAAGGAGACCATTTCCCTTAGCAAAGAGACAAAAGACAATAAGGATAAACCCATTAGCTCGGGTACGACCTTTGCCGTGGTGCTCAAGCGCGCCGATGAAACTAAGAAAGACACGGACGAAAAAGCGTGGACGGCGGTTACGGGCAACCCGCTCAATGGCTATAAGCTGTGCTCCGCACACGGCATTGCCGGCGCCGTCGAGGCTGCCAAATCGGCGGACACGAGTGTCTTTGATGTTGATACCAAGGGCGACTACGTGGTGACGGTCAGGTCGCTGCCCGGCGATATCGAGAAGTACGCTGCCATGATGGAGGACAAGTCGAATGCCGACTATACCGTGGCGGTGTATCACACCACGGCGTCGTCTCTGGCGGGGGCAACCATCGACAACACCTCTATGGTCCAATATCAAACGATAAACAGGCAGTTCTCTACGGTGATCCACCTCACCAACGTTCAGAACCGTCTGTTTGTGCAGAAGGTTGACGACCTGGGTAAGCCCGTGAACGACGCGACGTTTCAGCTGTACCAGGCTAAGGACGTTACTGGCAATAGCCCCAGCACGTATGCCATCAAGCCCGGTGCGGAGCCGTATGACACCGTGAAGGCGAACGACGCGACCTATCCGTATGAGATTAAGGGCGCGGCATGCTTCCCACTCGATTCGGTAAACCACAAACCCCTTATCAAGGGTACGTACTACCTGCGTGAGTCTGTAAGCCCGGATGGCTATGAGATTAACAACACTATCACCAAGGTGATTGTGGATGATTCGGGCGTGTATGTGGATGCCGGTGAGAAAGGCGACGGCGTGCTCAGCGTGAGCGGCCCGGGTTCGCTGATCGCCTCCCTGGCACAGTTTGGCTCTCCCGACTCCATTGACAACACGCTTACGCACATTAAGGGCAAGCTGCAGAGTGCGGCCGTTGACGCCAGCGGAAACCTGACATGGGGCCCGACAAGTCCTACGGACAACTGGATGCATATGCGCTATGACAAGACGACGCAAGGTGCCAAGACCGTCTTGCGCTATGTCGAGGACGGTGGCGACCGCAACGGCCAGCTGGCGACCATCTTTGCCGATACGGGCATCAACCGCATGGCCCTTTATCAAGACGATGATGCCACCAATGGCACCGATCTGGGCACGCTTCAGCTCAATCATCTCTTTACCACGGCAACGGCCGTGCAGTATACCGATCGTCGCGTGGCACGCCTGCAAGTGACTAAGACCGTGACGGTGACGGCGGACAGTGGCCTTACCGCGCCCACCAAGGATGCAAAAGGTAACGACCTGACCTTTAAGTTTAAGTTCACCCTGCCGGAGTCCCAGGAGGGCTACGAGGCGCATGTGTTCGATGCGAGCGGCAAAGCTGTGGGCAATTCCTTTAGGCTTATGAACGGCGACACCCATTCCATCAAGGCCGGCGAGACCATCCGCGTATACGACCTTATGAAGGGCGACAGCTATAGCGTGAGCGAGCTCACCACTAAGGGCGAGGAGTCCGGTGGCAATGTGCTGGCGAGCATCGTTAACACTGTGACCGGCTCTGCCGACGAGTCGGTGCTTCCGGCCGGCTTTAGCCTTGTGAGCCGTAAGGCCGGCGGCGTGGAGCAGACGGGAACCGGCAACACCATCACGGGTAAGATCGGCAAGCTCGAGGGTGGAGAGATTCCCGCGAGCAACAAGCTTGAGTTCACCAACAACTACAGCGCCAGCTCGGTAACGCTTGATGCCAAAGATCGCCTGAGCGTCAAGAAGAGGCTCAACGGCCGCGATTGGAACGATTCCGATACCTTTACCGTGCAGCTTACGGCCGATGACGGCGTCCCCATGCCCAATGGCGCCAAGAGCAAGGTGTCGACGGTCGAGATCACCGAGAAAGCCCCGACGGCAAAGTTTGACGACACCACCTATAAGACGGCAACGTTTGGCGACATCACCTATTTCAAGCCGGGCACCTACATCTATACCATCTCGGAGGTTATCCCCGGCTCCGATGCCAGGGCGGACGGCATAAGCTATTCTGCCGCTGTCTATACCGCAACGGTCGTGGTTGAGGACAACCAAGCCGGTGCCCTGGTCGTTACGAGCGTGAAGGTGATGCAGGTACGTGACGACGCGGGCGCCGAGACTAAGAAGGAGGTTACCGATAAGGTAGCTACCTTCACCAACCGCTACGACGAGTATGAGAAGGACATCACCATCCATGCAAAAAAGAACCTGACCGACAACGCCAGAACGCTCCCGCTTACCCAGAACACCTTTGGCTTTACGCTCGAGGGCATGGGTGGCTACAAGGATGCCAACGCAACGTTCAGCCCCGATACGATCGACACGAGCATCGAGGCCCCCATGCCTCAGGGCACCGAGGGTAACACCGCGACCGTGGGCAATAACGCCGACGGCGAGGTGAGGTGGCCGGCGATCTCCTATACCGTCAATAAGGATGCGGGACACGCCTATGTGTACACGCTCACTGAGAACAAGCCCACTGAGAACCCCGGCAGTGTCGCGGGCGTGACCTACGACGAATCGGTCTATTACGCCGTGGTGCGCAATGTCGCAAAGGGCGCCGGCATCCAGACCTCGGTTGAGTACTACAAGGCCGAGACGGACGGCACGGTGAAGCAGCTGGACGAGAATGACACGCCCGTCTTTACCAATATATATAGTGTGGAGCCCACGAGCGTGACCCTGCAGGGCCAAAAGACCGTGAGCGGTCGCGACTGGAACCAGGGCGAGAGCTACACCTTTAACCTTGCCGCCGCTACGGACGATGCCGGCGTGACTGGTCTGAACAAGACCACTGCGCAGGCGGTGGCAGACGGGGCTGTCGCTATTAACGCCAGCCAGGCAGTCGCCAGCGCGCCCGAGTCGGGACGCGTGGCCTCGTTTGCCTTTGGCACCGAAGCCGCCCCGACCGTGACGTTCAACCGCGCGGGCACCTTTAGCTTCAACATCACCGAGAATGCTGCGCAGGATGGCCAGGCGGGCATGTCCATGGACAAGCACACCGCCCGCGCGACCGTTGTGGTGACCGATCTGGACGAGTCGGGCAACCACACGGGCAAGCTGCGTGTGTCGAGCGTGACCTACGCCAACACCGGTGCCTCCGATGCGGACAAGATCGTAACCGACAAGGCTGCCTTTACCAACGCGTACCGTGCATCGGGCACCTTTGATGGCGTGACGGTGAGCAAGACTCTTGAGGGTCGCGCCTCTACCGCGGGCCAGTTTACCTTTGCCGTGACGGGCCTTTGGTACAACGGCGTTCAGACGTCGGTCGATGGCTCCGAGGCCAGCCTGTCCAATAAGGTGGCAGGGGCCGGCGTGTCCGGCGCTGTGGTGAGCGCAAGCGGGCAAGAGAAGCTCTTTGCCCGCGACCTCACGGAACAGGACCTTGGCCGTACATTTGCCTATCGCATTCACGAGAACCAGCCTGCTGCTGCCGGCTACACCTATGACACCGGCTACACTGGTGACGCTATCGTGCTCGTCAAGGTTCTTGCACGCGAGAACGACCCCGCTAAGCTCTACACCGTGACGACCGTGCTCAAGGGCGCGGGTGTGACGGAGCTGCTGGGCGATGGCGCCGATGCGAGTAAGTTGACGGATGAAAAGATCGTCGAGCTCAAGCAAAAACCGAATACTTACGTGCAGCAGTACGATGCAAGTGAGGCCGGCGCCACGACGCCTACTGTCTCGTTTGTGAACCGTTATGCGGCAAGCCTCGACTATGGCGCCGCTGGTGGCCTGCAGATCGAGAAAACGCTGACGTATCCCAAGGACGCGACCATTTTTGGTTCGCCTAAGAGCACGTTCCGTTATATCGTCAAGCCTGCCGACAAGACATCTGCCAGCAAGGTTGGCATTTCCACGGACGGCAAGGTCTTTAAGACCGCAAGCGTCGAGGCCGATGCTCCCAAGACCGTGAGTTTGGTACCTGCGGGCGGGCTGACCTTCACTCAGGATGATGCCGGCAAGACGTTCACCTATACGGTGAGCGAGATTGACGACAAAGCGACGGGCTATAAGTACGACGAGACGGTCCATACGGTTAAGGCTGTCGTGGCGGATAGCGGCGACGGTACGCTTAGGGTCACGACGTCGGTAAGCAAGCCGGGTGACGGTGGCGACGAGCTTGAGGGTCAGTGGATCTACCCCTCGGATGCAACGTCCACCGGTGTCGCGACGGTCAAATTCAAGAACACCTATACGGTTACCGAGGCGGCGACCTACACTCCGTCTGTGACAAAGGTAGTTGTCGGTGCCAATGCTCCGGGCAAGTTCACCTTTGCCATGACCGCGGCTGACGATGCTACCCGGGCTGCTGTCGACAGCAAGCTCATCACCGGCTCTTCAATGAGCGTGGACAACGGCTATGCCGAGAAGAAGCAAACGAAGGAGGGCCTCAAGGACGGGGAGCACTATCAGGTCGATTTCTCGAAGCTTACCTTTAACAAACCGGGCACGTATAAGTTTGCTATTAATGAGCTGGCCCCGAACAGCGGCCTCGGCGAGTGGAAGTATGACCAGCACATCTATACCGTGACCGTTACCGTAACCGATGAGGGCGGCAAGCTTGTGGCCCGCGCCGATGGTGCGACCGGCTCGGAAGGCTTCATCTTCACCAATAGTTACCAAACTTCAACGAGCTACGAGCTCCAAGGCGGTCTTGAGATCGTCAAGACGCTTAACGGGCACGACCTGCATGCCGGCATGTTTGGCTTTACGGTGACGGGCGAGGGTGATGCTTCAATCGAAAAGCTCAACAAGCTGCTGCGCGCGGATGAAGGCAAGCTCACCGTGACAAACGATGAACCGCAGGCCGATGGCACGTCCCATACCGGTATTTTGGGCGGCCTGACCTTCGCGACGGATGATGCAGACAAGACGTTCACCTACAAGGTTGTTGAGAATGACGGCGGCAAGGGCGGCTATACATACGACTCCACCTATTGGATGGTAGAGATTGCGGTTAAGAAGCGCGGCGACGGTTCGCTCTATACCGTGACCACGGTCAAGCACTATGACGCCAACGAAGTTGAAGAGCCCCGCGATACGAAGCCCTTTGGCCCCGAGAGCGGTACCGCCAAGGCCCAAGTGTCCTTTACCAACAGCTACATCGCGGCCGGAACCTTTGAGGGTCTTGCTGCCGAGAAGGTAATGGACTCCCGCGACAAGATCGGGGCGGGCCAGTATACCTTTGACCTGTATGCCGAGAAGGCCGATGGCTCGCTCGAATGGATGGATGAGGGTAAGACCCGGGCGGGCGAGAACGGTACCGCTACGGTCGACTTTGGTAAGGTCAACTTTAAGCTTGGCAATGCTGCTGGCGAATCTAATGAGCAGACGATTGACCTTGCCGGCGCCGTCAACGATGGCATTGCCACCAAGCGTCACAATGCCGACCACACCACCACCTACAGCTTTAACCTGGTGGCAAAGGAGCGCATGGCCAACCTGCCCGAGGGTGTGCGTCCCGTGGATACGTCTGCGACGTGCCGAGTACTGCTCGAGGTGACCGACCACAACGACGGCACGCTGACGTCCAAGGTGACCTATCGCGATGGTACCGAGAAGGGCAAGATCGTCTTCCACAACACACGCGATAAGGTCAAGACGATCGGCACGGTCGCGAAGCCCAATGTGGACATCGACGGGCAGCTGCTTTCTGTGGGCGACTCCTACGTCTATACCATCAACTGGGTCAATACCGAGGCCGATACCGCCGGTAACCTGGTTCCGGCCAGCGTGACCGTGACCGACAAGCTTCCTGCCGGCGTCGTGTTCGAGGCCTTTGAGGGCGAGTGTGCCGATAAGGGCGCTGCGAGCGGTCAGTTGCTTATCTGGAACCTGGGTGAGCAGCCTGCGGGCAGCCACGGTTTGGTGCGCGTGCGCGTCAAGATTACCGAGGACGCTGTGAAGGACGCCCAGGGTGCGGTCGGCATCGTTGAGAACAAAGCTACCGTAACGGTTGACAACAAGAGCTATACCGGCACCACGACCAATTACGTGCCCAAGAAGTCCGAGAGCGATGCTCAGGATTCGACGGGGTCGGGTGTGGCGCTGGGCGACGAGCTCACCTACACCATCGGCTACAAGAACACTGAGGGCGCGCCTGCCACGGTGACGATTACCGATACCGTTCCCGCGGGGACCGAGTTCGTGGAGTTCGCGGGCGACCATAAGGATGCCGGCTCCAAGGACAACGACGGCAACCTCACCTGGGCGCTGGCGGACGTTCCCGCCGGTAAGGAGGGCACGGTTCAGTTTAAGGTCCGCGTGACCGAGGATGCGTTTAAGAGCGGTGGCGCTTCGGGCAATATTTCCAACCAGGCGTCGGTGACGGTCGGCAACAACCCTGCCGTCAAGACTAACACCACTACCGATGAGGTCTCTGACGGGCGCCTGACGTTGAGCAAGACGGTCACGGCCGCCGAAGGCATCACCGCGCCCAACAAGGCATTTACCTTTAAGGTACTGCTCTACCAGGCCGATGGCACAACGCCTCTGGCCGGCACCTTTGCGTACGCCGGTCGCCCCAGTGGCACCAATGGCACTTATGTAAGCGGACAGATCAAGAGCGGTGACACCATCACGCTTAAGGCCGGCGGCTCCGTCACGGTTACCTTGCCTGCGGGTGCTCACTACGAGGTGCGGGAGCTCAACTCCAAGGGTGAGCTCATGACGAGCGAAGACGGCTTTGCGGTTGTCGATAAGGCGAACCCCCAGAAGGGTACCGTCGGACAGGCGACGCAGGTGGGCTTCACCAACGTCTACAGCGTGGAGTCCACAAAGGTGGAAAACGCTTTTAAGGTGCAAAAGAAGATCTCCGGACGCAACTGGATGACATCGGATGCCTTTACCATGACGCTGACTGCCCAAGGCGAGGCACCCATGCCCAAGGGCGCCAAGGACGGCGTGTCGACGATTGAGCTGCACAAGGATGCCCAGGTCGGCAACTTCGGTACCATCGAGTACGCCAAGCCCGGTACCTATACCTATGTGATTACCGAGCAGCCGGGTGACGAGGCAGCACTCACGTTCTCGAAGGCCACCTATCGTGTCACCGTCACGGTGACCGACGACGACGCCGGTAAGCTGTCTGCCAAGACCAAGATTGCACAGCTGACCGACGATGCGGGCGATGCTGCTGAGCGCACGGTTGAGGCGGCGGTCTTTACCAACACCGCCAAGACTGGCAGCCTCACCGTCAAGAAGACGGTCGTCGGCGGCGACAGCCAGCGCGAGTTCGGCTTTACGGTCGCGCTGACCGACGGGGACGGCGAGCCCGTCTCCGGCACCTTCGGAAAGGGCGAGCACGCCGTGACGTTCGCGGACGGCAAGGCGACTTTCACGCTTAAGGACGGCGAGGAGAAGACCGTCGCCGGCCTGCCCGTGGGCGCGCGCTACACCGTGGCCGAGGACGCCGCCGAGGGCTACACGACCGCGGTCAACGGGGCTGACGGCTCCAAGGCCGAGGGCGCCGTGACCGAGGACGGCGCGACCGTCGCGTTCACCAACACGTACGGAACGGCCGCCGAGGGCAGGGACGTCTCCACCGCGGGGCTCTTCACCAAGACGCTCAGGGGTCGCGACTGGGCGGAGGGCGACAGCTTCCAGTTCGCGCTCGCGGGCGAGGACGGCGCGCCCATGCCCGAGGGATCTGCCGACGGCTCCAAGACCGTCAGCGTGACGGCCGCCGGCACCAAGGCGGGCGATAGGGTCGCCTTCGACTTCGGCCCCATCCGCTACACGCTCGATGACATCAAGGATGCTGGGTTCGCCGAGGTCGGCGGCAAGCGCGTGCGCGCCAAGACCTTCACCTACACGGTGCGCGAGGTCAGGCCCGATGACGGCTCTGCCATCGCCGGCGTGGCCTACGACGGCCACGTCGCCACGATGACGGTGACCGTGACCGATGACGGCTCCGGCAACCTCACGGCCACGACGCCCGCGATCGCGGAGGTGAGCGGCGGCGACTTCGTCAACACCTACACGACCGAGCTCGACTACTCGGCCCGTGCGGGCGTGCGCCTGTCCAAGACGCTCTCCGGCCGCGCCATGGAGGCGGGGCAGTTCGCCTTCACCGTGACCGCGGACGCTGAGACGGCCGCCAAGCTCGGCCTCAAGACCGACGGGGACGCCTACGCCGTGGCCGCGGCCGATGACGGCGCGGCCGACCTGGTCGACCTCATCGGCAGCGACGCCAAGGGCGACGTGAAGTTCACCGACGCCGACGCGGGCAAGACCTACAGCTTCACCGTCACCGAGACCAAGCTCGGCGGCGAGGGCTACGCCAACGACACCGCGCCGCGCACGGTGACCATCGCGCCCGCCTACGACGCCGCGACGGGCAGACTCACGGTCACGACCGCGGTTGCCAAGGACGGTGTCGAGGTCGCACGCAGCGAGGTCTCCACGGCAGATGACGCCACGTCGGCGCCCGCGCCCGTGACGGTCGCGTTCCAGAACTCCTACGAGGCCACCGGAACGCTTGGCGGCGAGGGCAACGTGGCAATTAACGCCACCAAGACGCTGACGGGCCGAGCCGCGGCGGCGGGCGAGTTCTCGTTCTCCGTCCGCGATGCCCAAGGTAACGTGGTCGCGACCGCGACCAACCAGGCCTCCGGCGACGGCGAGGCCGCGGGACTTGCGTTCTCGCCCATTGCCTACACTACCGACGCTCTCGAGCGGATGGTGGCGGACGGCATCGCCACCAGGGCCGCCGACGGCTCCTGGGTCATTCCCTATACCGTATCCGAGGACGGCACGGACCGGCTGTCCGCGGGCGTGACGGCGACCGCCTCGAGCTTCGATATCACGGTCAAGGTGACCGATAACGGCAAGGGCGGGCTGGATGTGGCCGTGGTCTACCCCGAGGGCTCCGACGGCACGCTGTCGTTTGTGAACGGCTACGGCACCAACGAGGCGACGGTTGACCTTGCGGGCACCAAGACGCTGGCGCTCGGCCAGGCCGGACTCGGCCTCACGCAGGCCGACATTGCGGGCAAGTACACCTTTAAGATCACGCCGCTGGACGGCGCGCCCGCGCCGGTCGACGCCTCCGGCAAGACGGTGACCGAGGCGACCAACGACGCCGCCGGCAACGTCGAGCTGGGCCACGTCACGTTCAGGCAGACGAGCGACCTCGATGACGTCGAGATCGACGGCGGCGGCCTGCGCACCAAGACGTTCGCCTACCGGGTGAGCGAGTCCGGTTCGGTCGACGGCGTGGTCAACGACGCGACGGCGACGAGGACCTTCACGGTCAAGGTGGTCGAGCACACCAACGCGGGCACGCTCGTCGCGGAGGTCCTGCCCGCAGAGGGTACGCCCGAGGGCAAGGGCGCGTTCGAGTTCACCAACACCTACGGCGTGAACCCGACGCCGAGCTCCGTCACCGACCAGATCAAGGTGAACAAGAAGCTCAAGGGCCGCGACCTGGCCGGGAGCGAGTTCGAGTTCCAGCTGGTCGAGATCGCCGCCGACGGCAGCGAGAGCGTCGCGGCGACGGGCAAGAACGCCACAGACGGCACGGTCGCGCTCAGCCCCGTCACCTACACCGCGCCCGGCATGCACAGCTACGAGCTGCGCGAGGTCGCCGGCACGGCGGGCGGCGTGACGTACGACAGGGCGGCGTACCGCGTGCGCACGACGGTTGCCGACGCCGGAAACGGCACGCTCACCGTCAAGCACGAGCTGGCGGATGCCGAGGGCAATCCCACGGGCGACGACTCGGTGACGTTCACCAACGGCTACGAGGCCGCACCCGTCACCCTCAAGCTGGGCGCCGCCAAGGTGCTCAAGGGCGCCGAGCTCAAGGCGGGCCAGTTTAGCTTTGAGCTCAAGAGCCGGGACGGCAAGGTCATGTCGACCGCCAAGAATGCCGCCGATGGCAGCGTCACGTTCGATGCGCTGACCTTCAAGCAGGCCGGCACCTACACCTTCACGGTGAGCGAGGTCGACGACGGCCAGGCGCACGTGACCTACGACAAGGCGGTGCGCAAGATCGTCGTCACGGTGAGCGACGAGGCGGCCGACGGCACCAAGACGGGCTATCTGTCGGCGAAGGTCTCCTACGAGGGCGACGCCAACGTGCCGCCAGTCTTCACCAACAGCTACGCCGAGAATCCCGGCACCCCCGGCACCCCCGGCACCCCCGAGAACCCCGGCACGCCGGGCGGCGGCTCGGGCGGCGGTTCAGATAACGGCTCCGGCGGCAGCTCCGGCGACGGCAGCTCCAAGGGCGGCATGCCCGACACCGGCGACCGCAGCCTGCCGGCGGCAGCGCTCGCGGTCATGGCCGGCATCGGCGCGCTGACCGCAGCGGGCGGCGCGGTCCTGTACCGCAAGCGCCGCTAGCGATATGGACGAGTGGGGCGAATCCATCCGATGGGTTCGCCCCACTTGCCGTGGCGGGCGGGAGCAGGTAAGATATACCGAGCGCCTAGCGCGTTCGATGGGTTCGGATGACGACATGTTCCGAATCTGGTCAGGTCCGGAAGGAAGCAGCCATAAGGAGCCTCTGTCGGGCATCCGAATCCATCGAGTGCGCAGGC
>CABRZN010000009.1 GCA_902475445.1 uncultured Collinsella sp. | reverse complement strand
ACGGCACCCCAAGATGGGTGCCCCGGAGCTCCCCGCAGGGGAGCTCCGGGCTTCGCGGGGCCACGAACGGCCCACTCCGACCTGCGAAATCTGTGCTCACGGTGCGAATGACGCCCCTAACCTTAAACTTTAGCTTGAACTTAGCTATAATGCGCTACGTTCCTGCTAGGCTGTGGTTGCGGATGGACGAAATGTCCATCCTAGTCCAAGACAGACGCGGTCAAAGGGATCCACGTAAGCGACCGCGTGCGCGCGGCGCGATCATGGCGCGTCCTAGATGTAAGCCGCACCGTCCGTTCTACTTTCTTTGGGGCAATACCGCCTCGCGGGCGAGCGGGCCAGTCGTGAAGGTGGCTACGGCCTCCCGAGCAAACGCCCCGGTGCGCAAGTGTGGGGTCAAATACCAGGTCAGCTGGTGGGAACAAGCCGATATTCCGCGCAACGCACGGATCGTATACGACTCAGAAGGCAGGGTAGTGGACATGATGAGGGGCAGCTTGATGCACGCGGCTCGGTTAGGTGCTGGGACCGCGGCGGTCATTGCCGTATTGGGCCTGAGTGGATGTGCGCTCAACCCGTTGTCCTCGCTCGCGACGCCCACGATTGACCAGATCGAGTACGAAGCGGTCACCCCCACGGTGTCGGACGATGCCCTGGTCGCTCCCGGCACCTTGACGGTTGCCCTCGATACCTCCGATGCCCCGCAGGCCATGCAGGATGCCGACGGAAACCTCACAGGCTATGCGGTCGATGCCGCCCGTGCCCTCGCAAGCCGCATGGGCCTCAAGGTCGCCTTTGTCGATGCTTCCTCGGCCGATTCCGCGCTTGGCGACAAGAAGGCCGATATCTTCATTGGCGAGATCAATTCCACGGACGGCGACATCAATTCGCTTGGCACCTGCCTGTACGATGCCGCTTCCGTGTTCGGTAGAACCAGCGATGGTGGGTCGCTGAGCGTTTCCACCGATACCCTTAACACGTCTACTCTGGGTATCCAGATGTCCTCGGCCTCGCAGGAGGCGCTTGCTAAGCAGAGCATCACTGCCAACCAAAAGACCTACTCCAACATCAACGAGTGCTTTAAGGCGCTCGAGTCCGGCGAAGTCGACTACGTGATCTGCGATTCGACCGCCGGTGGTTACCTTGCGCGCCTGATGAGCCAGGTTTCCTATGTCGGTGCGCTCGAGGCGCCCTCGACGCTCGGCGTCGCAGGTCTCGCGTCCAACGACGAGCTGTGCCGTGCCGTGAGCGATGCCCTCGACGGTATTACGGCCGACGGCACGCTCGAGGCGGTCCACTGCGTCTGGTACGGCACGATGCCCTACGACCTCACCACTAAGACGGTTTCGGGCGCTAACGTGCAGCCGGGCGACTCTGAGTCCAGTGAGACCGCATCCTCCGGCAGCGAGTCCTCCGATTCCAACAATGAGACCGCATCCTCCGAGGACAAATCGTCCAGCCAGGAAGGCACCATCACCGACGACGACATTAACAAGCTTAATAGCTAGTTATTGCTAGGGGTGGTGTCTTCTATACGTTGGAAAGGACACCTCTTCACGGTTTCAACACGCACTGCCGGGCTTCCCCAATAGGGGAGCCCGGCTTTTTCATCTCTATAAAACCAGCAGTTCAAAGCCAATTTTCGGGACCAAATACAAAGTCGCCGGCTCCCTCCTATAGCGCACTTTGCCACAGAAAAGTGCGAGACTTCGGTATGCGGTATCAAGCAATCGTTATTCGGGTCTTTGGGAATCCGCGTGATTAAATGCACGGCAATGGGTACATAGCCAGTACAGTAAGTCCCCGAGGCAGATTGGAGCCACGTATGGATATCAAGGTTTCTGGACGCAAGACGACGGTAACCGATGCTCTGCGTGCGCATGTGGATGAGAAGATCGGCGAGGCGCTCAAGGTTTTCGATATCGAGCCCATGACGGTCGACGTTGTACTTCGCTATGAGAAGAACCCCTCGAACCCCAAGCCGGCAATCGTCGAGGTTACGGTTCGCGCCCGCGGTTCGGTGATTCGCGTTGCCGAGCACGGTGCAGATATGTACGCCGCCATCGACCTCTCCGCCGATAAGGTCACCCGCCAGCTGCGCAAGTTCAAGACCAAGGTCGTGGACAACCGCCAGGGTGGTGCCAGCGCAGCGGATGTTGCACCGGTCGAGCGTGTCGAGGATCTGGCCGACCTGCTGCTGCCCGAGGAGGACGACGACCTGCTCGTCCGCGAGAAGGTCATCGATGTCACCCCGATGACTGAGGAGCAGGCGCTGGTGCAGACCGATCTGCTGGGCCACGACTTCTACGTGTTCGAGAACGCGACGACTGGCCTCATCAATGTGGTGTATCACCGTAAGAATGGTGGATATGGCATCATCAAGCCCCGTATCGAAACACTTGACGAGTAAAATACGTTAACTTGCATGAGTTAACGGCTGGCGGCCATCCCATGCGGATGGCCGCCTTTTTTACGTAAGGAGTCGCTTTGATGGACAAGGCTGCATCTACCGGCCATTCTGACCGTTGCCGCATCGTCGTCGATACCTGCTGCGACTTTAGCCCCGAGGTCGCTGCGAACCTCGATGTCGATATCTTGGGTTTTCCCTTCATTATCGATGGCGAGGAGCGCACGGATGACATCTGGTCGAGCATCACACCCAAGGAGTTCTACGACCGCATGCGCGCCGGTGCCCGCGTGTCCACCTCGGCTGTGTCGCTCGGTCGCTATATCGAGTTCTTTACCGAGTGCGCCAAAGAGGGTACGCCCACGGTCTACCTGTGCTTTACCTCGGCGCTGTCGTCGAGCTACAACTCCGCGTGCCAGGCGGCGGACGCCGTGCGCGCCGAGTATCCCAACTTTGAGCTGTACGTGGTCGACAACGCTCTGCCCTGTGCGACCGGCGAGCTCTTGGCGCTTGAGGCCGTGCGCCAGCGTTCGGCGGGACTGACCGCCAAGCAGCTGGTCGACTGGGCAAACGAGGCCAAGACCTATGTCCACGGTTACTTTACGCTCGAGAGCTTTGACGCGCTGGCTGCCGGCGGCCGCATTCCGCCCGCGGCGGCACAGCTCACGGCAAAGCTCGACGTCAAACCCGAGCTCTCCTACGACCTGGCCGGCTCGCTGTCGCTGATCGGCGTCAACCGCGGCCGCAAGAAGGCGCTCAAGTCCATTCTCAAGTCGTTCCGCGAGAGCTACGTGCCCGATCGCACCATGCCCATCGCCATTATGACGGCCGATGCCGAAAAGGACGGCGACTGGCTCGAAGCCGCCATCCGCAAGGAGGAGGGTTGCGCCGACGTCACGATCATTCGCAGCTCCGTGGGTCCCACCATTGGCTCGCACGTGGGCCCCGGCATGGTGGCCTGCGCGTTTTGGGGTAAGAATCGCGCCGACAAGGCGTCGCTTTCCGACCGCATCGCCCGCCGCGTGCGCGGTCAGTAGGCAAGTAACGCGGCCGTAATCGATCCCAACTCACAGCCCAAACGCTGGCACCGAGTATTCAACCTGGTAATAACACCCAACCCAAAAGGAAAGGTTTCATGGCAAACAAGCTCTCTGTCGCATTTATCGGCACCGGAATCATGGGTGCCCCCATCGCCGGCCACATTCTGGACGCCGGCTATCCCGTCACGGTCAACAACCGCACTAAGTCCAAGGCGGCGGCGCTTATCGAGCACGGCGCAGTCTGGGCCGATACGCCGGCAGATGCCGTGGCGAACGCCGACGTCGTCTTTACCATGGTGGGTTATCCCTCCGAGGTCGAGGAGCTCTACCTGGCGGGCGACGGTCTGCTTGCGTGCACTAAGCCCGGCGCGGTCCTGATCGACCTCACCACGAGCTCGCCCGAGCTGGCGCGCGACATTGCCGAGGCTGCCCAGGTTTCCGGCCGCATGGCGTTTGACTGCCCCGTCACCGGCGGCGAGTCGGGAGCTATCGCCGGCACGCTCACGGCTATCGTGGGCGCCACCGAGAACGACATCGCTCCGGTTCGCGATATCCTTTCCACCTTTGCGGCAACCATCTGCTGCTTCGACGGCGCCGGCAAGGGCCAGGCTGCCAAGCTCGCCAACCAGGTGTCGCTGGGCGCCTGCATGGTCGGCATGGCAGACGCCATGGCATTTGCCGAGCTGAGCGGCCTCGATCTGGAGAAGACCCGTCAGATGATCCTGGGCGGTACCGGCAAGTCCGGCGCCATGGAGAGCCTGGCTCCCAAGGCGCTCGACGGCGACTACAAGCCCGGCTTTATGGTCGAGCACTTCATCAAGGACCTGCGCTTGGCGCTCGCCTATGCCGACGACCGCGAGCTTGCGCTGCCCGGCGCCGACGTGGCCTTTACGCTCTACGACATGCTCGACGCCATCGGTGGTGCCAAGCTGGGCACCCAGGCCATCACGGTCCTCTATAAGGAGGAGGCCGACGCCATCGCCGCCGGTCTGGACTGGTCGCAGTATCGTCCCGAGGAGCATGGCGCTCACGAGGACGGCTGCGGTTGCGGCGAGCACGGCGACGACCATGAGTGCGGTTGCGGTCACCATCACGGCGAGGACCACGAGTGCTGCGGCGGTCACGGCCATGACGACGGCCACGAGTGCTGCTGCGGCCATCATCACGAGGAGTAGCGACCATGAGCTGGACGTTCGTGGTGCTTGCGCTGGTGCTCTTTCTCTTTGCGATCTACATCGGCTTTTTATGCGGCCAGTGGGCGTGCGAAAAGCGCGTCATCACCAAGCGCGACTACTGGATCGCCAATTTTGCAGGTGCGGCGGCAGTCGTCCTGCTGACCTGGGTGTTTTCGCTGTTCCCGCTGGTGCAGTTTGCGCCGATCGGCTGGCTCGGCGGCTTTATCGCCGGCCTTAAGATGAGTTTTGGCGAGTCCGTCGGCCCGTGGCGCAAGCACGACGAGGTCTTTAACGTCAACAAGGCTCACCGCGCCGCCGCCGACGCGGGCGATGCCGAGGAGCGTCGCCGCGCACGCCGCAATGGCGCGGCCGACCGACAGCTCATCTCGGTCACCGATGACAGCAAGGGTGCTGGCAAGCACGCTAAGAAATAGTAAGAAGAGGTAACTATGGCAGAAAACAAGGAAGAACAGCTCACCGACGAGGAGCTGGCACAGCTTCAGCTGGCAGAGGAGAACGAGAACGCCGTCGACCGCCTGGTCAAGGAGCTCGGCTGCCCCACGCGCCGCATCCGTCAGTTTGCCGCCCGCGTGCTGCACCTGCTTGCCGAGCGCGATCCGCAGCGCGTCGTGCCCTGCGTACCCGCGCTGATCGAGGCACTTGACCGCCCCGAGGCTCAGACCCGCTGGGAGGCTCTCGATGCCCTTGCGGCGCTCGCCACCACCTGCCCCGAGCAGCTGGGCGATGCCTTTGAGGGCGCCGAGACCGCGCTGTTCGACGAGATTTCCTCCACGCTGCGCTATGCCGCCTTCCGCCTGCTGTGCGTGTGGGGCGCTACGAGCGTCGAGCGTTCGCGCGAGGCTTGGCCGATCCTGGACGAGGCCATCCAGTGCTACCACGGCGACCTCGAGTATCGCGACATGCTCGGTTGCCTGTATGAGTTTGGCCAGGGCGAGATCGACGCCGAGGTTGCCGAGAAGCTCGCGCTGCGCCTTAAGTTCGATGCCGAGAACGGCAAGGGCAGCTATCTCAAGGCCCGTTCGAGCGAGATTTGCGAAATGCTTGTTAAACGTTTTGGCCTGGATCTCTCCAAAAAGAAGAAGCGTGCTAGCGTTAAAAAATCTGACGACGCCGAAGACGAGGAGTAACAGATTATGGCGCACGATGTAGTCCTGATTCCCGGTGACGGTATCGGTCCCGAGATTACGCAGGCCATGCGCCGCGTGGTCGAGGCCACCGGTGTCCAGATCAACTGGAACGTCCAAGAGGCCGGTGCCGGCGTCATGGACGAGTTTGGTACGCCACTGCCTCAGCACGTGCTCGACGCGGTCGCCGAGACCAAGGTTGCCATCAAGGGCCCCATCACCACGCCGGTCGGTACGGGTTTCCGCAGCGTCAATGTGGCCCTGCGAAAGCACTTCGACCTGTACGCCTGCGTGCGACCCTGCCTGTCGCAGCCGGGCGACGGCTCGCGCTTCCGCGACGTCGACCTGGTCATCGTGCGCGAGAACACCGAGGACCTCTACGCCGGCATCGAGTTCGATGAGGGCGCTGCCGAGGTCGAGGAGCTCTCGCAGCTCGTCGAGCGCTCGGGTCAGAAGACCTTCGCCGCGGATTCCGCCATCTCAATTAAGCCGATTTCCATCGCCAAGAGCCGCCGTATTGTGGAGTACGCCTTTGAGTACGCCCGCCGCTGCGGCCGCAAAAAGGTGACGGCCGTGCATAAGGCCAACATCATGAAGGCGACCGACGGCCTGTTCCTGCGCGTTGCGCGCGAGGTGGCCGCCAACTATCCCGATATCGAGTTCAACGACAAGATTGTCGACGCCACCTGCATGGGCCTGGTCCAGAACCCCAACGACTTCGATGTTCTGGTGCTGCCCAACCTGTACGGCGACATCGTGAGCGACCTGTGCGCCGGCCTGGTGGGCGGTCTGGGCATGGCCCCCGGCTCCAACATCGGTGCCGACTGCGCAATCTTTGAGGCTACGCATGGCTCCGCGCCCGATATCGCCGGCCAGGATATCGCCAACCCTACGGCCGAGATCCTCTCTGCTGCGATGATGCTCGATCACCTGGGCGAGAACGATGCTGCCAATCGCATTCGTGCCGCCGTATCTGCCACGCTCGACGAGGGCGAGCAAGTTACCGGTGACGTGCGTCGTGCCCAGACCGGCTCCGTCGAGGGCGCCGTGGGCACGCGGGCCTTTGCCGATGCCGTTATCGCGCACCTGGCCTAAGGTATGCACGCTGCAAACGCCTAAATAGTACTTAAGTGTTTGCGTATAACCTAAGAATCAATACGCCCGGCGTCTCGTCGGGCGTATTCTATTGAGGACTATGTTTCCTAACAAGGAGTAACTGATATGGGTCTGATTCAAAAGAAGGACGAGAAGGACGAGATCGACGGCATCCAGATCATCGAGCGCGGCGAAGGCCCCGACGGTGACGAGGACGAGAAGATCGACTTGGTCGCCGGTACGTCTGCCGAGCACATTGCTGCCGGTACGACGGCCGAGGAGGAGGACGCCCGCCTGGAGGCTCAGATTGCCGCGGATGCCGCTGACGAGAACCTCATGCCCGAGGAGCAGGACGAGGACGACTCCGACGCGGACGACCGCGCATCCAAGCACAAGAAGACTATGATTGCCGCCTTCGTGGTTGCAGTTGTGATTGCTGCTGTGGTCGGCTTCTTTATCGGCAACGGTGGTTTTGGCGGCAAGGGCGTCGGCTCGGCGACCCTCACCGAGGACCAGCTCGATTCGACCGTGGCAAGCTACAGCTACAACGGCAAGAAGAGCGACATCACCGCGCGCGAGGCCATCGAGAGCCAGTACAGCCTCGACACCGTCAAGGATGGCGATGGCAACTACACCGCTCCCTCTGCCGATGTCATTCTGTCCTACGTGCGCAACAAGATTCTGCTCGATGCTGCCGAGGACGAGGGCATCACCGTCTCTTCCAAGGAGATGAAGAAGTATGCCGAGGATTCCATCGGCACCTCCGACTACAAGACCATGGCTACGCAGTATGGTGTGTCCAAGGATCAGGCCAAGCAGATCGTCCGTCAGTCCGCGACGCTGCAGAAGCTCTACAAGAAGAAGGTCGGCGATAGCTCCGCAAGCATGCCGACCGCCCCGACCGAGCCTGCTGACGGCAACGAGGAGACCGCGAGCAAGGACTACGCCGATTACATCATCAACCTTGCCGGCGACGAGTGGGATAGCGAAAAGGGTACCTGGAAGGACGCCGATAGCACCTACGCTAAGGCCTTCGCTGACGATGCCTTTACGGCCGATAGCGCCACCTACAAGCAGGCCATGACCGCCTATTACACCGCCTACCAGCAGTATTCCTCGCAGGCTTCGAGCGCCAGCTCCAAGTGGACCGAGTATGCTAACGGCCTCTATGCCAAGGCCAACATCAGCATCTACGGCCTGTTTGCGTAAGGTTTGCCTGTACTACTGCGCGCTAACCGATTACCTGATTAAGCCCGCTAGAACGGACAACGTTCTAGCGGGCTTTTTGTTACCGAAACCACTGGGGTAGGCCTCGAGCCCGCACAATGCTCCATCGGGTTCCCCTAATTCATATGGAAAAGGAGCTGCAAACGATTGGAAATAACCGCTGAGCGGTCGAAAACTACCGTTCACCGATAATTTCTAAACTGGTTCTAACTGGTATTAAGTCAAAAAGACCAATTCACAAATCTTCACAATGACCTGCATTTTTTCTACATGCCATTTTTGGCCACCCTGCGTTGTTTAGACACAGAAAAGGTTCCGATCATTCGTCGAATCATTTCGAAACGGTTTCAAAGCCGCAGGTAGAAGTGTTAACGAGCGGTAAACGGTCGATTTGTCACCGTGAGCGGTGCAAAAACGTTTTACCGTATGAATCAACGAAAGCGACCTCTTCTGGGGTGATATAGTGACAACAACACGTCACGTGGTTACTACCAGTTTAGAAACCACTGGTCTTCAAAGTACGCTTTCTAAGAAGCTTTAAGGGCGAGCGCCCGCTGGCTTCCGAAAATCATAGGACTCAGATCGTACACACCTTCGGAAGGGAAATTTGAATGGTTGGCTTTATTCTTACCGGTCATGGACAGTTCGCACCCGGCCTCGCAAGCGCTATCGCTATGGTTGCTGGCGACCAGCCCGCTTTTACCGTCGTTCCTTTTGAGGGCGATCAGGCCGCATCCTACGGTGAGGATCTCCGCGCCGCTATTACCGCCATGCGCGAGGAGTGCGATGGCGTGCTCGTCTTTACCGACTTGCTCGGTGGTACCCCGTTCAACCAGTCGATGATGATTGCCCAGGATGTCGACAACGTCGAGGTTCTGACTGGCACCAACCTTCCCATGGTTATTGAGCTCCTGTTCCTCCGCGGCAATGCCACGCTCGCCGAGCTTGGCGAGCAGGCCGTGACCGTTGGCCAGACGGGCATCACCGCCCAGACGGTCGCATCCGTTGCCGGCTCCGAGGAAGAGGATATCTTCGGCGACGAGGACGGCATCTAATGGTCGATTTCGGAGCCAACGTCCTGAGCTCCTCGGTCGCCCTTTTAGGCCTGCTTGTCATCATGGGCTTGATTTACACCATCTGGTCGCAAATCAACATGAAGAAGAAGCAGAAGTACTTCAAGGAGCTGCACACCGAGCTCAAGCCGGGTCAGGAGGTTCTTTTCGCCGGCGGTATCTACGGAACCGTCAAAGGCATCGAAGGCGAGAAGGTCCAGATCAAAGTCCGATCCGGAGCCGTCGTAGATGTTTCGCGTTACGCGATTCAGGAGATCAAGTAACTGTCGTCAGCAAATATCGAAAGGAAGCTGATCAACATGGCAGAACCCAACATTCTTCTTACCCGCATCGATAACCGACTGGTTCATGGTCAGGTTGCCACCCAGTGGAACTCCACTCTGGGCTCCAACCTCATCCTCGTCGCCAACGACGACGTGGCGTCCAACACCATGCGCCAGAACCTCATGAAGATGGCCGCTCCCGCCGGCGTCGCTACGCGTTTCTTCTCCCTGCAGAAGACCATCGACGTCATTGGCAAGGCGAGCCCGCGCCAGAAGATCTTCATCGTGGCCGAAACACCGGAAGACGTGCTTACGCTCGTCAAGGGCGGTGTGCCTATAAAGAAGGTAAACATCGGCAACATGCACATGTCGGAAGGAAAGCGCCAAGTCGCCACCTCCGTCGCAGTTAACGACGAGGATGTCGCTGCGTTTAAAGAGCTGCAGGAATTGGGGGTGGAGTTGGAGATCAGGCGCGTTCCGAGCACGCCTGTTGAGGACACGAGCAAGCTCTTCTCGTAATCCTCGTGATCCACGTTGTCAGGAGTGAAACCCTGACGTTCTGTACGTGATATCCAAAGTGCGTACATTCATTTTGAAAGGAGGAGCAAGATGGAATACTCGATCATCCAGATCGCTCTGGTCTTCGTCGTCACGTTCATCGCGGCAATCGACCAGTTTGACTTCCTCGAGTCTCTCTATCAGCCCATCGTCACCGGCGCCGTCATCGGTCTTATCCTTGGCGACCTCAACACCGGTCTTCTCGTGGGTGGTACCTATCAGCTCATGACGATCGGCAACATGCCGATCGGAGGCGCTCAGCCGCCTAACGCCGTCATCGGCGGCATCATGGCAGCCATTCTCGCTATCGCCACGGGCCTCGAGCCCAACGCGGCAGTCGGCCTCGCCATTCCGTTCGCTCTGCTTGGCCAGCTTGGCGTTACCCTGGTCTTCACGCTTATGTCCCCGCTTATGTCCACGGCCGATAACATGGCTCACAACGCGGACACCAAGGGCATCGAGCGCCTGAACTACTTCGCCATGGCTCTGCTTGGCCTGATCTTCGCTGTCGTCGTCACCCTGTTCTTCATCGCTGGCGCTACCATCGGTCAGACCATCGCTTCTGCCATCCCGACTTGGCTGCAGACCGGTCTGTCCGCTGCAGGCGGCATGATGCGCTTCGTCGGCTTCGCCGTCCTGCTCAAGGTTATGATGAACCGCGATATGTGGGGCTTCTTCCTCATGGGCTTTGGCCTCGCGCTCATCACCGTTGCCAACGATTCGCTGGCAACCCCTGCTCTGCTCATCCTCGCTCTCATCGGCTTCGGCATCGCTTTCTGGGACTTCCAGCAGCAGACCGAGCTGAAGGGTGCAGCTGTTTCTGACGGAGGTGACTTCGAAGATGGCATCTAATGAGTATGTGATCCCGGAGCACTACGAGGATCTCACTCCTGCTCCGCAGCTCGACCAGAAGACCCTCAACAAGATGGCTTGGCGCTCCTGCTTCCTGCAGGCATCGTTCAACTACGAGCGCATGCAGGCCGCTGGCTGGCTTTACTCCATCATCCCCGGTCTGGAGAAGATCCACACCAACAAGAACGACCTCGCGGCTTCCATGAGCCACAACCTGGAGTTCTTCAACACCCACCCGTTCCTCGTCACCTTTGTTATGGGCATCGTGCTTTCGCTCGAGCAGAACAAGGTTGACATCCCCACGATCCGCGCCGTCCGCGTCGCCGCAATGGGCCCGCTCGGTGGTATCGGTGACGCCCTGTTCTGGCTGACGCTCGTGCCTATCACGGCCGGCATCACCTCCAACATGGCCATCAACGGCAACGCCGCTGCGCCGATCATCTTCCTGGTGATCTTCAACGCCGTCCAGTTCGCTCTGCGCTTCTGGCTCATGAACTGGTCCTACAAGCTTGGCACCAGCGCTATTGACGCTTTGACCGCCAACATGCAGGCCTTTACGCGTGCCGCTTCCATCATGGGCGTCTTCGTCGTCGGTTGCCTGGTCGTCACCATGGGTGGCACCCAGATCAACCTCCAGATCCCCAACGGCACCACCCGTGGTCTCTCCGCCACTACCGTGATCGTCTCCGAGAAGGAGGCCGAGAACTTCACCGGTATGGAGGGCATCGATACCGAGACCGCTGAGGCCGGTACCATCGCCATGACCGATAAGGACGGCAACGCCCTTACCGCTTCCGATGCCGACGGCAACGCTGTCGAGTGCGGCGTCACCGATCTGGGCAACGGCATGGAGTCCGTGACCTACGGCACCGTTACCGAGGATCCGGTCAACTTCTCTGTTGCCGACACCCTCAACACCATCGTCCCGAAGCTCGTCCCGCTTATGCTTACGCTGCTGCTTTACTACATGTTCGCTAAGCACAGCTGGACCCCGACCAAGGGCATTCTCCTGCTCTTCGTCCTTGGCATCCTGGGCGCTGGCCCGCTTGGTCTCTGGCCGAGCATCTGGTAAGGCTCTAGCTTGAGGGGTGTGTCCCTACGCGGCTCACACCCCGACCCCTTAAGCCATGTGTATGTTAAAAGCCGCGTGCTCGAAAGAGCGCGCGGCTTTTGTTTTCTTAATGATTCGGGTGTGGCAGACAGATAATGCATAACACCCTAGGTAGTTAGCCGAATTCGAGCAAAAGGGAGGATAGGATGGCGATCGGAGCGCGTAAGCAACCGCTGTACGATCAGCTGGTCGATATCCTGACCGAAAAGATTGACCATGAATATCGCGCCGGTGACATGATTCCTTCCGAGCGCGAACTTTCGGAGCGCTATGGTCTCTCGCGCACTACGGTACGCCTGGCTCTGCAGGAACTGGAGCGTTTAGGACTGGTGGTTCGGCAGCACGGTCGCGGTACCTTTGTGACCGACCGTTCGGCAAAAGCAACCAATCTTATGCAGTCCTACAGCTTTACCGAGCAGATGCGCGCGATGGGTCGAGAACCCGAGACCACGATTCTCGAGTTTTGCGAGATGGAGGCCGATAAGAATCTGGCCGAGCATATGGGATTGCGCATCGGTGATCGCATTTTTAAGCTCAAGCGCCTTCGTTCTGCCGACAACATGCCCATGATGGTCGAACGCAGCTATCTACCGGTTCGTCAATTTCTGTCCCTAAAGCGACCGCTGCTGGAGCGTAAGCCGCTTTACGATGTGATTGAGCAGGACTTTCAGCAAAAGATTCGCGTGGCCGAGGAGGAGTTCTATGCGAGCATAGCCCGTCCCACCGACGCCCACCTTTTGGGAATTGTCGAGGGCTCGCCTGTGCTCGATTTGGTCAGGACTACGTATAACGAGTCAAACGAGGTTGTGGAGTATACACTCTCGGTTGCTCGTGCCGATCAGTTTAAATACAAGGTTTACCACCAGCGTAGCGACTAGTGTTCGCATCGTATCCATATGATGATTCTTTGCATTTAACTGGTTACTACCAGATAACCAACTGAAGTGTATAATTGCACGTCAGAGGATTACTTCTAGAGAGAGGTATTAGAAATGTTCGAGAAGAGTGTCGAGGAGCTCACCGAGCTCGGCGCCCAGATCACCACGGCCGAGATTGCTCAGCAGCCCGAGCTTTGGCGTGATACGCTCAACATCTATCGCGAGAACAAGGAGGCCATCGAGGCCTTCCTGGCCGAGGCTCGCGCTATGGGCGAGGGCCGTCTGTCCGTTGTCTTCACCGGTGCCGGTACGTCCGACTACGTTGGCGATACCTGCGCCCCGTACCTGCGTCACGCTGGCAACACTGATCTCTACGACTTTAAGCCCATCGCCACGACCGACATCGTGAGCGCCCCGCGCGACTTCCTGCGCGCCGAGGATCCCACGCTCGTGGTTTCCTTTGCCCGCTCTGGTAACAGCCCCGAGAGCCTTGCCGCCGTTGCCGTTGCCAAGGAACTCGTCCACAACGTCAAGTTCCTCAACATCACCTGCGCTCCCGAGGGCAAGCTTGCCGTCGAGTCTGCCGATGATCCCAATGCGCTGACGCTGCTCATTCCGCGCGCCAACGACAAGGGCTTCGCCATGACCGGTTCTTATTCCTGCATGACCCTGCTCTCCACCCTTATTTTCGACACTGCCTCTGACGAGCAGAAGGCCGAGTGGGTCGAGACCATCGCCAAGATGGGCGAGGAGGTCATCTCCCGTGAGCCCGAGATCGCCGATTACCTGGCTGGCGACTTCAACCGCGTGACCTACTTGGGTTCTGGCTCCTTCGGTGGCCTTGCCCAGGAGAGCCAGCTCAAGATCCTCGAGCTCGCTCACGGTCTGGTCGCTACTTCCTACGACACCTCCATGGGCTATCGTCACGGACCTAAGTCCTTCGTCGACGATAAGACGCTCGTCTTCGTGTTCGTCAACAACGACGCCTACACCCGTCAGTACGATATCGACATCCTCAACGAGATCGGTGGCGACGAGATCGCTCAGCACACCATCGCCGTTCAGCAGGAAGGTGCCACCGTCTATGAGGGTGAGTCCTTCACCTTTAAGGGCTACGAGGCACTTCCCGAGGGCTACCTTGCTCTGCCGTTCGTGATGTTTGCCCAGGCTATCAGCCTGCTCAACTCCGTGCGCGTGGGCAACACGCCCGATACGCCGAGCCCCACCGGCACGGTCAACCGCGTGGTTAAGGGCGTGACGATTCACCCCTTCACCGCTTAATCGCGTCCCCCTGTAAGGGCGCCCGTCCGCTCATAACGGCGGGCGGGCGCTTTTTGTTTTTACATGGACCGGGTATAAGTATCACCACGGTCAACTGCTTCAAGAAGCAAGGAGTGCATATGAGCACATACGCAATTAAGGCTGACAAGTTCTTCTTGCCGGCAGGCCCGCAACTGGGCGGCTATCTTATGGTCGAGGACGGCGTCTTTGGCGCCTGGCAGGCCGACGAGCCCTCTTGCGAGATTAAGGACTACACGGGATCGTGGATCGCACCGGGTATGGTCGATACTCACATCCATGGCTTCTACAACCACTCAACTACCGATAACGATCCCGAGGGCATCGATATCAGCTCAACCGAGCTCGCCCGCCGCGGTACCACCAGCTGGCTGCCCACGACGTTCACCGATGGCGTCGAGCAGATCAAGGACGCCTGCGCCGCTATCGCCAAGGCGGATGAGGGCCGCGGCCCCGACTTCTGCGGTGCTCGCATTCAGGGCATCTACCTGGAGGGCCCCTTCTTTACCATGAAGCACGTGGGCGCGCAGAACCCCGCTTATCTTATCGATCCCTCCGAGGAGGTCTTCGATCAGTGGCAGGAGGCTGCGGGTGGGCGCATTGTTAAGAGCGCCATGGCGGCCGAGCGCGACGGTGCCGCTGCTTATGCGGCTGCTCTGAACGCCAAGGGTGTGGTGACCAGCATCGGTCACTCCGACGCCACCTACGATGAGTGCATCGCCGCCATCAACGCCGGTGCCAGCTGCTTTACGCATACCTATAACGGCCAGCGCGGGCTGCATCACCGCGAGCCCGGTGTCGTGGGTGCAGCCATGTCCACGCCCGAGACCTACGCCGAGATCATCTGTGACGGCAAGCACGTAAACCCTGCCGCCATCAAGGCACTGCTGCAGGCAAAGGGCTGGCAGCACACGGTGCTCATCACCGACTGCCTGGGTTGCGGCGGCATGCCCGAGGGCAGCTACACCAGTGGTGGCATGGACGTCATCATGAAGGACAACCTGTGCTGGCTCGCCGACGGCAAGAGCATTGCTGGCTCGGTGCTCACGCTTGCCCAGGGCGTCAAGAACATCGTCGACTGGGGCATCGCCAGCGCCGATATCGCCATTCGCATGGCAACCGAGGTGCCGGCACGCTCCGCGCGCATCGAGGATAAGTGCGGCAGCATCATGCCGGGTCGCGACGCCGACTTTGTCGTGTTCGACCATGAGCTTACCCTCGTCGAGACGTATGTTGGCGGCCAGAGCGTCGGCAACGCCTTTACCGAGTAACGATAAAAAAGACGGCGGGCCCGAAATTGCTCGGACCCGCCGTATGAGTTAAACGCTCAAAAGCACCTTAACAGTTACAGCTTGTTAGCAATCTTCTTTGCCGTGCGCTTAACGCCGGCCACAAGACCTCCCGCAGGATGCTCCTTCTCGTATGCTAGGCGCTTCTCGCGCTTGGCGTATTCTTCGACGATGATGTCGCCATACTCGTCTTCGATCTTGTCGAAGAAGTCGACGGCGCCCTTAATTTCCTCGGCGGTCGGGTGTCCCTTTTGGACACCGCCGGCGAGCTTGAACGGCCCCCACGTATCAAAACCGGGGCAGCCATAGACACCCATAAAGATGGCCTGCCTCATGCGGCAGATGCCATCGATATCCTTGCCGTACCACTTGTTTTTGCCACCGTAGGTCATAAGGCCAAACACCTTGTCCTGCGGCTGCAGCACGTTAGTGAGCACGCGTGCCATGTCCTTGTCGATCTCGGAGTAATAGATGCCCGTGGCGACGCCGATTAGATGATATTCGTGCAGGTTGGGGTACTCGTTCTTGCCGAGTGACTTCACGTCGAGGGTATCGATCTCGGGGTGCGCCTCGACGATGGCGTCCACGAGCTTTTTCGTATTGCCGTGATGGCGCGAGGCGTAGAGGATGATGGTTCGCATAAGAAGGCCTTTCAGCTGTAATTGCATCAATGTCTGTATGGTACCCCGTTACATGGCGGGGATACCGGACGCATCGATGAACGTGCGGGTTTGTCCTTTGGTCAGGGCCGAGACGGGTTCTTGCGAGCAAAAAGCAGTTGTTCGAAAGGATGGATAATGGAATACGCTCTTTCCAACGATTCGATTTCTATCAAGGTTTCCACGGCCGGCGGCTCGTTTACCTCGATTGAGGCTGACGGACGCGAGTACTTGTGGCAGGGCGATCCCGCCGTGTGGTCCGGCCAGGCACCGATTTGCTTCCCGATTTGCGGAGGCTTGCGCGACAACAGCGCCATGACATTTGCCGGGCATCATGTAAAGCTCGCTCGCCACGGGTTTGCGCGCAAACAGGAGTGGAAGCTGTTGAGCCAAGGCGAGAACGAGCTGGCGATGTGCCTGGCTTCGGAGGATAACGCCGCATTGCTGAGTGATTATCCGTATCCGTTTAAGCTTGTCGCTCGTTATGCGCTCGAGGATACCGCCGTGCGCGTCTCCTATGAGGTGACCAACGAGGGAACCGAGGACATGCCGTTCTTTATCGGCGGTCATCCCGGCTTTAGGTGTCCGCTCGATGAGGGCGAGGCCTATACGGACTACGAGTTGCGCTTTGAGAAAGACGAGGCTGCGGAGCTTTGCACCGCCGTACCCTCGACCGGATTGATTGATGTAGCTAACCGCTCCAAGAATCCCATGGTGGGAAAGACGCTGCCCCTGTCGCATGAGCTCTTCGATTTTGCGGAGACCATCTTTGACGTGCTCGAGAGCCGTCAGGTCACGCTTTCCAAGAAGGGCGAGGACAAGGGCGTCCGCCTGAGCTTTGAGGGCTTCCCGTATCTCATCGTGTGGAGTAAGCCGGAGGGCGATTTTGTGGCAGTTGAACCCTGGGGTGGCCTCTCGACCTGTTCCGATGAGGATGACGTGCTTGAGCACAAGCGCGGCTGCCTTGTCGCCAAGCCTAAGGAGACCGTCGTTCGCTCGTTCACGATTGAGATTCTGTAATTCCGTTTTTGTCGACTCGTATCGCGAGGCACAAGGAGCCTGCGAGATAAGGAGCTAAAATGATCCTCACCGTTACGATGAACCCGTCTGTCGATACGCGCTATCAGCTCGATGAGCTCATTATCGACGACGTTAACCGTGTGACGCCCGAAAAGACCGCCGGCGGCAAGGGCCTTAACGTGGCCCGTGTGCTGGGTCAGCTGGGCGACGACGTTGTGGCAACCGGTCTGCTCGGCGGCCACATGGGCGCCTACATGGCTGAGCTCATGGACGCCAACGGTATTAACAACGACTTTGTGCCCATCAAGGGCGAGACTCGTATTTGCCTCAACATCCTCCACGCCGGCAACCAGACCGAGCTGCTCGAGAGCGGCCCGACAATTGCCCCCGAGGAGCTCGATGCCTTTACCACCAAGTTTACCGAGCTTGCAGGTAAAGCCGACGTCGTCACCATTTCGGGTTCGCTGCCCCGCGGTGTCGAGGCAGACTACTATGCCAAGATCACGGGCATTGCCGAGAACGCCGGCGCCAAGGTGCTGCTCGATACCTCGGGTGCTTCGCTCGAGGCCGCCCTTAAGTCCGAAATTAAGCCCGAGCTGGTCAAGCCTAACCTGACCGAGATCAACGGCCTTCTGGGCACGAACTTTACCACCGACGATGTGGACGAGCTCCGCGCCGCGCTTGCCTCTGACGCCCGCTTCTCCGATATCCCCTGGGTCGTCGTGTCCATGGGCGCTGCCGGCTCCGTTGGCTTCCACAATGGCCGTGCGTTCCGCGCAAAGACGCCCGATATCCCCGCCGTTAACGCAACAGGCTCTGGTGACTCCACTATCGCAGGCTTCGCGCATGCCATCGCTGCTGGCGCAGACGACGAGACGGTGCTGCGTACCGCCAACACTTGCGGAAAGCTCAACGCCATGGATCCTATGACCGGCCATCTGGTCATGGACCGTTGGGACGAGGTCTACAACGGCGTTGTCGTGACCGAGCTGTAAGGGCTTGGGCGTCGGTCCCGGCATCGCTTGCTAGCTCATGTCGACGACAAGTGCGATAGCATTATGTCGGGGCGCTACGCCGACGTTGTCGTGTTCAATCCCGACCTTACCCTGGTCGAGACGTATGTGGGCGGCAACAGCGTCGGTAACGCGTTTGCAGAGTAGCCGCCAAAGAAACGATCCGAGAGGGGATTTAGATGATTTACGGTGCATTGGGCGATATCGAGGAATACCGCGGAATGCTCAAGGGCCTCGATGTGCTGATTGACTGGCTCGAGGAGAACGATCCGGCGCAGCTCGAGGTCGGCAGCCATCCGATTCTGGGCGACAAGGTCTATGCGAACGTCATGGCTCCCACGACGCGTCCCGAGGCCGAGGCTCACTATGAGACGCATCAGCGCTATCACGACCTGCAGATTGATGTCGAGGGTCGCGAGGCCTTTAAGGTCGCCACGGGCAGTCTGACGCTGGTCCAGGAGTTTGACGAGAAGGACGACTACGATCTGGTCGATTCCGACGGATCGATCGCCGGTGATCTTGCTGACGACAAGTTTGCACTGTTCGTTGCCGGCGAGCCTCACATGCCCACGCTCGAGTTCCCGGGCGATGGCGCGCAGCCGGTCAAGAAGATCTGCTTTAAGCTGCTTGCAGACGCTTACTGGGAGGAGTAGCGCGCTGCTCGGCTGAGCTGTTCGTGTTGTGAGCGTTTTCCTTTGGGGGAGCGCGCTTAGGCTCCGCTGATCGCGGTTCCTTTGGGGATTGCGGCTGGCGGGGCTTTTTTGTTGAGTAGGGGAGTTGCCGGCGGCGTTGTGCTTGGATTGGCATTGTGCGATAAATCGGCAACAAAAAAGCCGCCCGAAGGCGGCTATCTTGTGCAATGGAGCCAGCGACCGGGCTCGAACCGGTGACCCCCGCTTTACGAGAGCGGTGCTCTACCAACTGAGCTACGCTGGCGGCCATGTGATGACGCAACTGAGGCGTCAACGGCTGTCTATGATACGGGACATCGCACATCCGCGCAAGGGTTCTGACGGCTTTTCTCACTTTAAATGCACTAATGCACTAATATTGGAGACGTGATGTCCCGCTCGTATGGGTCTCAAACAGAATGGGGTAGCCATGGCTCAACCCAAGATCCTTCTCACGCGTATCGATGACCGTTTCATTTACGGGCAAGACGTTGAGCTGTGGAACGAAGCCGTGGGTTCCAACCTTGTTTTAATCGTCAACGATGAGATCGCGGCGGATTCGCGCCAATGGGCACCCATGAGGGTGGCGGCGCCAGAAGGCGTTTGGACGCGGTTTTTCTCGGTGCAAAGGACCATCGACATTATTCATACCGCAACGCCGCGCCAGTTGATTCTGATCATGGTGGCCTCGCCCGCCGATGCGCTTGTGCTGGTTAAGGACGGCGTGCCAATAACCAAGATCAGCATCGGCCATATGCAAGCGGGGGAGGGCAAGCACCCCATAACGCCCGCAGTCGCCGTAGACGATACGGACATCGCCGCCCTCAAAGAACTGCAGGCGCTCGGCATAGAGCTAGAAATCCGCTACCTCCCCAGCTCCAATTCCGACCCCATCCAACGAGGCATTGGGGACGTTCTTGAATGACTAGGTAGCAAAGCGCCCGTCGGCGGTGGTGCCGGCGGGCGCTGTTGTGCGATATGTTGCGTAGTGGACTTAGTGCCTCATAAAGTGGTACTCGATCACATTGCTGTAGGGGTGACCCGGGCCCACGATACCCTGGGGGAACAGCGTGTGGTGCGGCGTGTCGGGATACATCTCGGCCTCGAGGGCAAAGCCGGCGCCCCAGCCATAGTTGGCGTCGTCCTTGGCGTGCTCGTCGCCCAGCCAGTTGCCGGTGTAGAGCTGCACGCCCGGGGCGGTGGTGTAGTAATCCATTTCGCGACCGGTCCACATCTCCTCGACGTGCAGGGCACGACGCAGATTGCGGCCGTACTGGTAGCCGCCGATGCATAGGCAGTGGTCATAGCCGCGGGCCTGTTTGATCTGCGGATCGTCTGCCTCCATGCCGGGTGCGACGGGACGCAGCTCACGGAAGTCAAACGGCGTGCCCTCGACCGGAGCGATCTCGCCGGTGGGGATGTTCTGCTCGTTAATGGGCAGGTAGTGGGCAGCGTTGGCGACAAAGAAGTGCTCGCAGTCCATGCCGGCGTTATGGCCGGCAAGGTTAAAGTACGTGTGGTTGGTCATGGACACGTAGGTGGCGCGGTCGCTCTCACAGCTGTACTCGATGCGGAAGCGGCCCGTCGGCGTCACGGTAAACACGGCCGTAAACGTGCGGTTGCCGGGAAGTCCCAGCTCGCCATCCTCGAGCGAGGTAGTCATGCGCACGGCATTGTGGACCTCGTCGAGCTCAACGTCCCACACACGCTTGTGCAGGCCATGCTCAAGATCGCCGTGCAGGTTGTTGGCGCCCTCGTTGGCGGGCATGTGCCAGTCCGTGCCATCGATGGTAATTGTGGCACCTGCAGTGCGGTTGGCTACGGGGCCGATAGTCGCGCCAAAGCAGGCGGGGTTGTCAAAGTAATCCTCGAGCTTATCGAAGCCCAGCACCACATCGCGTACGTTGCCGGGGATGTCGGGTACGTCAATGCCCAGAACGGTGGCGCCGTAGTTCATAATGCGAACGCAGATCTCGGGCCCGTTGAGGGTGTAACGATGAACGGGGGTGCCGCATGGCGCGGTGCCGAAAAGCTCGGAAGTGATCATTTGGTTCCTAACATCGAGGTATTTCGGACAAACTGTAGCGCGAACAGGCGAGATTATCACTACAGCCCACTAAAGCAGGGGGAATTTTTCTCAAAAAAGTGATGATTGGAGCTGTGCAGGCGTTCATTATGACGCGCACGAGTCTGATACAATTTGTTCGTTACTGTTTGAATTGACGCAAGCATGGAACAGCGAGGACTCATCGTGATTAAAGCGGAGCGACAGGATAAGGTTCGTCAGTTGCTCGAGGAGCAGGGCACGGTCTCGGTCAAGGAGATTTCGGATGCGTTGGGTGTCTCGGACATGACGATTCGTCGCGACCTTGAGGAACTTGCGAACCTGGGCGAGATCGAGCGCGTGCACGGTGGAGCCCGTAGTGCGCAGGGTCGCCCCCACGCTATGCTGCGCCATGAGTATTCGCACAGCGAAAAGCGCACCAAGCATGCCGAGGAAAAGCTGCAGATCGCGCGCCGTGCTGTGGAGCTTATCGAGGAGGGCTCGACCATCTTTTTGGGTACGGGCACCACGGTTGAGCAGATGGCCTCGATGCTGCCGGCGTTTCGCCTGCGCATCGTGACTAATTCGCTTTCGGTGTTTAACCTGCTCGAGGCGCGCGAAGATTGCGACCTGTGCCTCGTGGGCGGTATGTACCGTCGCCGCACCGCCGCTTTTGTGGGGCCAACGGCTGAGGATACCCTGCGTGCGCTGGGCATCGATGCGGCGTTTATCGGCGCCAACGGCATCTTGGACGGTGACGTATCTACGTCCAACATGGACGAGGGCCGTATCCAGCAGCTCGCTTTTAGCAAAGCAGACTCGCGCTATCTGATCGCCGACTCCAGCAAGATCGGCAAGCGCGACTTCTACACCTTCTGCCGCCTGGACAGCCTGGACGCCGTAGTGTGCGAGCCGAACATCTCCGCCGAAGACCGCGCCGCCATCGAGGAGCACACGCAGGTCATCTGCTAACTAGCGCAGCAGGCGATACTTCTGCCCCCTGCCGGCTCCTTCAACTGTCGCCAGGCCTGCCTCAACGAGTTTTTTGAGGATGCGGAGTAGCTTCGAACGACTAAAGGTGACTTTAGCCGCAAGCTCGCTTGTCGATTGAGGGTGTATTCCACTCAGCAGTCCGAATACGGTAAGTTCATCGCCTTCGAGCCCCGGGTTATCCATGAGTAGGGGAAGTGTGACCACAATGGCGTTATCCGAAACTTGAAACCGGGGCTTTCTGACGCTGTCCTTATAGGTGTCGCGAATTCGCATAATGCCCGTTCCAAAGGCCTCGATAAGACCCAGGCGCAAAAAGACTTCGGCAAGAATACGATTGCGTCTGACGGATAGCATGTCGGACAGATATTCATCGACGGTCATACTTGCTGGTAAGCCGCCGGGCGAGGCGACTTCCACGCGGTCGTCGAACATGGAGATGCGAATGTGCGCGGGCACATCCCAAGTCCTATGAACGACTGCATTGGTAATGGCCTCGCGGAATGCTTCGAGCGGAATGAGCTCCTTGCGGATCCGCTCCATCCCCTTGATCTCTTCGTAACAGTACTGGGCTTCGAAAAGCTCAAGGGCTCCGTCAATTTCCGCTAGGACGGATGCATGCTCAAGAGTTTTGCGCTGCTTAATGAGGTTGATAGTTTCACCAAACACTGCGATGTCGATACCCGGGAAGCCATTCTCGTCCGCGAGCAGTTCTGCCGCGTTATTGTAGGTTCCGGTTTCATCGAGCAGGCCAAGGGTTTTGAGAGTATCGGTTGTGAATGACTGAAGCGAAAGTTTTGCTGTTAGGCGATTCTCTAAAACGAAGAAAGATAAATCTTGTTTGTTTGCCGGGAGCTGCTCAAAGGAGAGGTTTTGACCCTCGAGTACAAGACGCGAAAGGCCTAGGGTATCAACTGGAATGGTCGCGGTGTCATTGCGCTTGTATGCCTTCGAGCGGTATAGGTAAGGCTTCGATCTGCCGGGAAAGACCGTAAGCTCCACGGTTGCATCGGGCTCGTCGATTTTTAGGGAGTAATCGGGCTGGGGGATGATCGAATCGTTAATCTTGTTTTCGATATCCAGGCAGGTCTGCTTGGGGTCATCGAGGCCAACGGCTTCTCCGTCGTCGTCAATTCCAAATAGAACGCGTCCTCCCGTGCCATTTGCATAAGCGGAGACGGTTTTAAGGAACGAATTAGTGACGCATTCCTTGAATTCAAGATCTTTGGATTCTTGCATCGTGATGCTCCGTTTCGCTTCAATTTGACATGAAAAATGACACGTAAAATTTTACACGTCATTTTGCGCGTCAATAATATGACACGTAAAAATTTGCGTGTCATTTTACGTGTCAAAGTGACGCGATTTGACACGCAAATGCGTTGGGGAAAGCAATCAGATTACAAGCTAGACCAGGCGGGCGTAGTCCTGTGACTGGTGGTAAACGTGGGCGATGTAGATCGTTTCGCGCTCAAACTTGTAAAGACACACGTAGTTGTTGACGGGAAACGATCGATAATTGCGTGCCGCCAACTCTCGTATGTGTGAGAGGGGCCGTAGGAGCGGCTGCTCGCGAAGCAGATCAAGCTGATATTCAAACTCAGCGACGAAATTGCCTGCTGCGCGCGGATTCTTGAGGATTTGGGCAAGGTATCCGACGATACTCTCGTACTCATACCGCGCGCTTTTGAGTATTACGACGTTATAAGTCATATTTGTCTCGGATCGAAGTCGCGAAGGAGTCGTAGTCGCTGTAGTCGCCTTGCGATATCTCGTCTTCTGCCAACATCATGCGAGATAACAACTTGGCCTTGGCGATTTCGTCTTGCATGAGGCGATACTGGTCGCTGCTGATGCAGTGCATGGCTTCGTAGCCGTTTTTGGTAACGGTGACATCGCGCTCAGACTCGACAAGCGCGGTAAATGCAGCAGTGTCCTTCATATCTCGGACGGGCACACAAGCGGACATAGGTACCTCCTTAGCGATGGGACATAATTATACCACGGTGTGTCTGCGTAACTGGTGCTGCTGAATTGTCTCGATCTGTAACAGGTGGGCGGCCAAAACCAGGCTTAGTGTTACAGGTTGAGATTTTCTGGTCCGGCCTATTCTGGTTGTCTCGATCTGTAACAGTTAGGACTGAAAAACTCGGCTTAGTGTTACAGATTTAGATCTTACGGGGCAGCCCATTCGTTTGTCTTGATCTGTAACAGTTAGACGACAAAAAGCTGGCTAGGTGTTACAGATTGAGATTTTCTGGTCCGACCATCACCTTTGTCTCAATCTGTAACAATTAGGACCGAAAATCCCAGCTAGATGTTACAGATTGAGACAAACGGCCTGCTCGGGCCCACCAAAAACAAAAAGGCCGCATGCGATCCCGTGGGGGATTCCCATGCGGCCGACAAGGGGTATGTGGCTGAAACTAGGCCATGAGCAGGCCGGTCTCCGCGACGTTCTTGTACCAGTACGCGCTCGCCTTGGGATAGCGCTTCTGGGTCTCAAAGTCGATGTAGAACAGGCCATAGCGCTTGTTGTAGCCGTTGGTCCAGGAGAACTGGTCCTGCAGCGACCACACAAAGTAGCCGTCGACGTTCACGCCGCCGTCAATCGCCTTGAGGATCCACGCGAGATGCTGACGCATGTAGTCGATGCGAGGGGCGTCGTCGATAAAGCCGTCCTCGAAGTCGTCCTTATAGCCCATACCGTTCTCGGTGATGTAGATCTTCTTGTAGTTGGGGTAATCGTTCTTAATGCGCAGCAGCAGGTCGTACAGGCCCTCGGGATAGATGATCCAGTCCCAATCGGTGGTGGGAACGCCTTCGCGCACGCATGACTCACCAACGCCCTTGAGGAACCAGCGCGAGGAGCCCTTGTCGCCGGTGCCATTGTGGTTGATGTCGTTTTCGCCCTCGGCAGCACGCAGGAACTGGCACTTGTAGGTGTTGACGCCCAGGCAATCGTTGTAGGGGAGCGCGGCGGTCAGCGCGGCGATGTCCTCGTCGCGGACGTCGAGCTCGCCGCCGGCGATATGGGCCAGCTTGGTCGCAGCCTCCATGGTGTCGGCTGCATAGTGGCCGCGGAAGGTGGCGTCGAGTACCCAGCGGTTGTTGATGACGTCGGCCATGCGAGCTGCCTCGCAGTCGGCAGCGCTGTTGGGGTCGAGGGGATACTTGGGCTCCAGGTTCTGGACGATGCCGATCTCGCCCTCAAAGCCGCCCTCATGGAAGGCGACGACAGCCTTGGCGTGGGCCACCATCATGTTGTGCATGAGCTGGAAGGCCTTGTCCAGGCGATACTTCTCGCCGTGCGGCCAGTTGCCGACGATAAAGCTGCCCTCGGCGGTCGCGGGAATCTCGTTAAAGGTGAACCAGTGCTTGACCTCGGTGAACTCGGCAAAGCAGAACTTGGCGTACTCGACAAAGGCGTCGATCGTCGTGCGCGTCAGGAAGCCCTCGCCGCCGTTCTGGTAGAAGGCCTCGGGCGTGTCAAAGTGATCGAGCGTGACATAGGGGATAACGCCAGCTTTGTTGCAGGTGGCGAAAAGCTCGTGATAGAAAGCGACGCCCTCGGGGTTAATCTCGCCGGTGCCACTGGGGAAGATACGGCTCCAAGCGATGGAGACGCGAATACCGTTAATGCCGAAGCGCTGGCACAGGTCGATATCGACCGGATACTTGTTGTAGAAATCGCTTGCGGGGTCGGGGGAGAAGCGACCCTGAGCAGCCAGGAAATCGTCCCAGGGCACTTTGCCCTTGCCGTGCGTGCGGGTCTCGCCCTCAACCTGGTAAGCAGCGGTGGCGCCGCCAAACACAAAGCCGTCGGGGAACTGCATGGGGTTGGTCATGAGTCATCCTTTCTGTGGGATACGAATAGGGAGGGTGCCCGAACTGGGGATCCGGGCACCAACAGAGGGAGGAAACTAGTCGAGGTTCTCGCGGAGCCACTTGATGGCGCCAGCGGGGTCGCGGGTAAGGTCGATATATTCCTTGCCGCGGGGAGCGAGCAGCTTAATGCCCAGACGATCGGTGTCGGCCTTCATGTCGTTGTAGTAGCTACGAACCTGCGGGGCGAGCACGATGACGTCGTACTGATCCATGATGGCAGTATGCTGGCCATAGGCGCCTGCGGAGGAAGCGATGTTCTCTCCGGTCTGCGCAGCACCTTCCTTGATGGCGTTGGCAAGCATGGCAGAGGTGCCGGCGCCGGCGCACAGGACGAGGACCTTCAGACCGTCGACGTCCTTCTTAGCGGATGCGTCGGCGGCGGGCTCGGGCTGATCGGCGACAGGCTTGCTGTCGGCGGCAGCGGCGGTCGGCTCGACGGAAGCGGTGACAGCGGCGGTCTGCTCGACAGCGGGCGCAGGGGCGTTGGCAGCGATGGTGGCAGCACCATCGGATTCGAGACCCAGCTCGGCGGCGCGCTCGGCCTCCTGGTCGCAGAGCAGCTTATCGTATGCCTTCAAGAACGGCAGGTAGATGATAGCGTCCAGCAAGATGATGATTGCAACAAACACCAGGGCGATAAGCTGGAAGTTTGTGGTGATGAAGATGCCGATGGGGGCAGGGGTAGCCCAAGGCACCACGAAGGAGAAGCCGTTCATGCCCACATTGTCGATAAAGAACTTGGCAACACTCACGTTGACGCAGCCGGCGGCAACAAAGGGGATGAGCATGTAGGGGTTAAGGATCATCGGCGCGCCAAAGAGCAGCGGCTCGTTGACAGCAAAGGCAACAGGAACAATCGAGGCCTTACCGACGGCTTTGAGCTGCTTGGACTTCATAAAGAGAATCAGCAGAAGCGGCACGATGAACGTAGCGCCAGTGCCGCCGAACTCACCCACGAGCGACATGTTAAAGGTGAGGGAGTGGGCGGGGTGGCCACCGGCCAGCAGAACCTGCAGGTTCTCGGCCTGGTTGGCAAGACGGATGGGGTCGATGCCCGGCTGGACAATCGAAGGGCCGTGGACGCCGATGAACCAGAAGAACGCGGTGGCCGCCTGGATAAGGATAAGGCCAGGATAGGTTTCTGCAGCGGTAAAGAGCGGGGAGAGCAGTTTGATAAGCAGCTCGGAGAACGGAACGCCCATGAGGTTACGCACGACGACATCGATGATGCCGCAGATGATGACGGCGCCGCCAAAGGGGATAATGTCGCGGAAGTTCTGAGCGATGGCGCCCGGGACCTCCTTGGGCAGCTTAATGGTCAGATCGCGCGAGACACAGAACTTATAGACCCAAACGGTAATGAACGCGGCGATATAGGCCGAGAACAGACCGCGCGTGCCCATGCTGGTGCAATCGAAGACCGAAAGTTCGGAGCCGTTGAACTTGGTGGTGAACTGCGTAACAGCGAGCAAAAGCATGCTGCACTGGGCGGCCACCATGGTGGAACCGTCGTTGAGCACTTTGCCGGCGGGCATACGACGGTTCATGGATGCCGTGAAGTTCTTGGCAGTGGTGCCGGCAACCATGATGCCCATGACGCCCATGGTGAAGTTGTAGAGCTTGTTGCACCAGTCGATGAGCGGCTGGGGCAGCGTGATGCCGACTACGCCGGGAAGGGTGGCAATGAGCAGAAAGATCGAAGAGGTGAGGACAATGGGCATGCACCCAAGGAATCCGTCCTTGATGGCCTGGAGGTAGATGTTCCTCGAGATCTTCTCAAAGAACGGTTGATGCTTTTCGAGCATCTTTACGATGGCGTCCATAGAGCTCCTTTGCTACTTAATGCGCGATGCATGTGGATGGAACTGATCGTCGATGGATGGTCAGGACTGCCCGGAAACCTTCCTGCTTAAGGAAGGCATTGCGAAATGACAACGTAGGACATTTCGTTAATGACAACGTAAGACATTATTGGAAGAGCAACAAGGATTTACGGGTGAACGGTCGATATTGTCCGATAAACGGCTGATTTGTCAGTCGGGCAGGTAGTGTATGCTAGAACGCAAAAAACAAGCGATGCGAAACCGACTGGAGAAGTAGTGGCAACGATGGACAAGAAAAATGTCTCAATGAACGATGTGGCAGTTGCCGCGGGCGTTTCTCTCAAGACGGTGTCGCGCGTGATCAATGAGCCCGATAGCGTGCGCGAGTCGACGCGCGATAGGGTCCATGCTGCCATGGAGGCGCTTGGGTTCCGGGCGAACTTTGCCGCGCGTTCACTCAAGTTGGGCCGTTACGGGTGCATCGGCGTGGTGATGTTCCACTTGTCGGGCGGCGCCGTGGACATGATTGACGGTATCGCAGATGCCGCCGAAGAGCGTGGTTTTGCGCTTACGATGATCAAAAAGCGGGCGGGGGAGAAGATGACCCTTGCCGATGCTGCGCGTAGGATGTCGCAGCTTCCCGTCGACGGCATGATCTTCAACCTGCGTCAGATGGTCGATGACTTTGATACCTTTGAGGCGCCGAAAGACCTCAAGACGGTGATTATCACGCCGATGGAACATCCTACCTGCTCTACCGTTAGTGACGATCAAGAGGGTGGTGCGCGCATGGCGTGCGAGCACTTCTTAAATCGCGGGCACAAGAACGTGTATTTCGTCTCTGGTAAGAAAGAGTCGCTGTCGAGCCAGTGCCGTATGAAAGGTTGGCGTGCGGCACTCGAGGCGCGTGGCATTGAGCCGCCCGAGCCTCTGCAAGGCGATTGGAATGCGGATAGTGGCTATGCCGCGGGCCTTGCGCTTGCCGATAAACCCGATTGCACGGCGGTCCTCGCTGCTAACGACTGCATGGCAAACGGCGCGATGATGGCTCTGCGTGACAGAGGGCTCAGGGTGCCCGACGACGTGTCCGTGATCGGCTTTGACGACGAACTCTACAAGACGATTCCCAACTCGATTCTGACGTCAGTGAAGTTTCGCCACCGCGAGCTGGGCATCCGTGCGCTTAACGAGGTCGTCGCAGGTCTGGAAGCCCCGAGCTCCAGAAGCCGTACGCTTGTGTCGGGCGTGCTGGTCGAGCGTTCCAGCGTGAAGGACCTGCGGGCGTAGACGTGCTCGGCTCGTTCATCTTAATCTGTAACAGGTGGGACCGAAAATCTCAGCTAGATGTTACAGATTGAGATTGAGAGGATTGCCCTGTGCGTTTATCTCAATCTGTAACAACTAGACGTCCAAAACCGGTTTTAGTGTTACAGATTTAGACAATTCGGTCCCGCTTATTCCATTTGTCTCGATCTGTAACAGTTAAGGGTGAAATAACCAGCTAGATGTTACAGATCGAGACAAACGGCTTCCGACCTGCACAAAAAGGCCGGGGGCGGCGCGCCGTGTGACGTGCCACCCCCGGCTGAGAAATGGGGACAGGTTATGTGGGCGGGTAACCCCGCAAGCCGCTAGTCCAGACGACGGGTCTGCGCTACGTGCTTGTACCAGTAGGCGCTTGCCTTGGGCGTGCGCTTCTGGGTTTCAAAGTCAACGTAGAAGAAGCCGTAACGCTTGTTGTAGCCATTGGTCCAGGAGAACTGATCCTGCAGGCTCCACAGGAAGTAACCGCCCACGTTGACACCCACCTCCATGGCCTTAAGCAGCCAGCGCAGGTGCTGCTCGATGTAGTCGATGCGCGGCTGGTCGTCCACAAAACCGTCCTTGTAGGGGTCCTTGTAGCCCATGCCGTTTTCGGTGATGAAGATCTGCTTATAGTTGGGGTAGCGCTGCTTAATGTAGACGAGCAGATCGAACAGGCCCTCGGGATAGATGATCCAGTCCCAGTCGGTGGTAGGGATGCCGGGTTTGTTCACGTGCTCGCCAATGCCCTTAACGCGCCAGCGGCCGGTGCCCTTTTCGCCCGTGCCGTTGTGGTGCAGGTCGTTCTCGCCATCGTAAGCCTTCAAGAAGCGGCACTGGTAGTTGTTAACGCCCAGGTAGTCGTTGTAAAGCGCGGCTTCGCGCATAATCTTGAGGTCCTCGTCCAGGATTTCGATGGTGCCGCCCGAGACGGCGGCCAGGCGGTTGGCGCACTCGAGGGTGTCGGGTGCGTAGTCGCCGCGGAAGGTGGCGTCGAGCAAAAACTGGTTTTGCAGCACGTGCTCGTTGTTGGCGGCTTTGATGTCGGCGGGGTCGTTCTCGTTGAGCGGATACTTAAACTCCAGCGACTGAATGACGCCGATCTTGCCCTTAAAACCGCCGTTGTGGAAGGCCAGTACTGCCTTGGCGTGGGCGAGCATCATGTTGTGCTCGCACTGGAAGGCCTCGGCCAGATGCGCCTTGACGCCACCGGGGAAGGTGCCCTCGATGTAGGTGTTGGAGGCGTCGGCCCAGATCTCGTTAAAGGTGAACCAGTAGGTCACCTGGTCGGCGTACTCCTTAAAGCAGAAGGTGGCAAAGTCCACAAAGGCGTCGATGGTCTCGCGGTTGAGGAAGTCGCCCTTCTCAAAGAGGGGAAGCGGTGTATCGAAGTGATGCAGCGTGACAAACGGCTCAACGTGGTGCTTGTGGCACTCGGCGAAGAGATCGTGGTAGAACTGGACGCCCTCGGGGTTGATTTCGCCGGTGCCGTTGGGGAAGATGCGGCTCCAGGCGATGGAGAGACGAATGCCGTTGATGCCGAACTCCTCGCACAGCTCCAGGTCGACGGGGTACTGGTTGTAGAAGTCCGAAGCGGGATCGGGGGAGAAGCGCCCCTGGGCCTCCAGAAAGTCGTCCCAGGCAACCTTGCCCTTACCGTGAGTGCGGGTCTCGCCCTCTACCTGGTAGGCAGCGGTGGCGCCGCCAAAGACAAAGTCCTCGGGAAACTGCGCGGGCGGGTTGGTGACGCTAGCAGGATTAACGGACATGATGATCCAATCGTCTAAATCGAAGGGCCAGCCGGTCTTGGATGGTCGGCTGGCCCTGGGCGTTACTTACTTCGAAAGTTGCTCACTCACGAAGGCGAGAGACTTGTCGCCGTTCTGGGAGAGCTCGATGTACTGCTTGCCACGGCAGGCGACGCACTTGTTGCCCACGCGCTCACAGTCCTTCTGCAGGTCGGCCAGGTAGCTTGCGGCCTGCGGGGCCAGGACGACCAGGTCAAAGTCGGGGAGCATGTCCACGTGGTTGCCATAGGCCTCGGCAGCGGTCTCGAGGTTAATGCCGCGCTCCTTGGCGGCCTTGGCCAGCGCGTTGGCGAGCAGGCCCGAGGTTCCGCCGCCCTGGCAGAGCACGAGCACGCGCTTGCCGTTAAGGTCGCTGGTGGCGCTAGCCTCGGTGGTGGCAGCAGCGGGAGCGGCGTCGGTCTTCACAGCCTCGGCAGCGGCGCCGGCGGCAACGCTCTTGGCGTCGGCCTTGCCCTGGAAGGCGTCGTTGAGCTTAGCAGCCTTCTCGGCGTTCTTGGCGGCGAGCTCCTCGTCGGAAATCTCGGCCTCCTCGGCGCACTTCTGTGCGTCATAGGCACGGAAGAAGGGGTAGTACAGGGCAAAGTCGACGACCAGGATGATGGCGAGCATCACAAAGGCGAGCGGCTGGAAGCCCAGACCCATGATGGTGCCGATGGGGCCGGGGACGGTCCAAGGCAGGGTGTACATAAAGCCGTTCATGCCTAGGAAGTCGATAAAGACCTTGAGAATCCAGATGTTGGCGATCGGGGCAAAGACAAACGGGACAAAGAAGACGGGGTTGAGCACGATGGGCGCGGCGAACAGCAGCGGCTCGTTGACGGCAAAGCACACGGGGACGATGGCGGCCTTACCGACGGCGCGCATCTCCTGGGACTTGGCCAAGAAGCAGAACATAAAGACCAGGACGAGCGTGGCGCCGGTGCCGCCCATGCAGACGACGAAGTACTGGGCGCCCTGCGTCAGGACGGCGGAGGCGTGCTCGCCGGCCTGGAATGCAGCCAGGTTGTCGGTCATGTTGGCAACGAGGGCGGCGGCGATGGCGGGCTCGACGATCGAGGGGCCGTGGACGCCGACGAACCAGAAGAGGCTCATGGCGCCGTAGATCACAGCGAGGCCGATGTAGCCGTCGGCGGCGGTGAACAGGGGCTGGAACACCTGGATGACGCCCTGGGCAAAGCAGAAGCCAAAGGCAGCGCGAAAGACGATGTCAAAGACCCAAAAGACGGTGATGCAGACGGAGAAGGGGATGATGTCCTTAAAGGTCTGCGAAATGTTGGGCGGAACCTGATCGGGCATCTTGACGGTGATGTTGCGCTTGATAAAGAACTTATAGATGATGCCGGTCACAAACGCAGCGATGAAGGCGGTCAGCAGGCCCTTGGAGCCAAGGTAGGTGGTGTTGAAGCCGCTGGCAGCGTCCGTGGCGATGGTGTCGCTCGAAAGGAGCAAGAAGCCGATGATGGCCGCGCACATGCACGAGATAAAGTTGATCTGGTTGTTCTTGGGCAGGTCGCGGTTCTGAGCGTCGGCGAAGTGCTTGGCCGTGGTGGCGGCACAGGCGATGGCCAGGATGCCCATGGAGTAGTTGTAGCACTTCCACAGGGCGTTGTTGATGTCATCGGGCCAGTAGAAACCCCAGATGTTGGGGACCGAGGCTACCAGACAGAAGATGGACGAGAAGATGATGATGGGGATGACGGAGATAAAACCGTCGCGGATCGCCTTGAGGTACTTGTTGCGGGCGATCGCGTTGAAAAAGGGCTGGCCTTTTTCGATGGTGGCGATGAGTTGCTCCATGCAAAGCTCCTAAGAGTCGGTGGGTTAGCAACGATGGTAGCTTTTGACGTTAGGTTGCCAAAATGTTGACGTTGCCATTTTGCGACACAAAAATAGACGCGAACCGGTGGCCCCTGTGCCTGTGGACCGTCGATTCCTTGCGCGTAAACGTTTGAGCCGCCCGGTGGCTCTGTGTTTGCACAATGGCAACGTTAACATTTGAGCGACAAAAGCCATTCGTGGAAGCAAGATTGTCGGTGAACGGTAGGTTTTGGGTGGTGAGCGTATTGAGGGGGAGGCGTTGGATATACTTGAAGACGTTTAAAATGACTGCGCAGGATGTCATCAATGGCATCGTTGACATAGAAAGATCTCCTATGGACGCTGTTAAAAAATCGGTATCCGTCAAAGACGTGGCGCGCCTCGCGGGCGTCTCGGAGCAGACGGTCTCGCGCACCGTGCACGATTCGCCCAGCGTGCGCCCCGAGACCAAGGAGCGCGTGCGCGCCGCCATGCGCGAGCTTGGCTATCGTCCAAACTTTGCCGGCCGGTCGCTGCGTCGCGGCAAGTTCAAGACTGTCGGCGTCGCCATGTTCAACATTACCGGTACCGGTAACCTCGACCGTATGGAGGGCTTTGCCGCCGCCGCCGACAAACACGGCTACGCCATCACCCTTACTAAAGTAGATGGACACCCCTATACCCTCGAGAGTGCATCGTCGCGCATGAGCGCGCTGCCGGTGGACGGCATGGTTGTGATCATGAATCGCATGCCGGCGGACTTTGGTACCTTTGAGCCACTGCCCGGTATGCAGACGGTGCTCGTTACCATGTTGGAGCACCCGCTGTGCTCGACGGTCGATAACGACCAGTTTGATTGCTCGCGTCAGGTTGTGGAGTACTTGCTAGGCCAGGGACACAAGACCGTGCACTTTATCTCGTGTCCCGAGCGCTCGCTTTCGGGCATGCAGCGCGAGGAGGGCTGGCGCGAGACTTTGCGCGCGCATGGTATTGAGCCGCCGCGATTCATCCGTGGCGATTGGACGGCGCAGAGCGGGTATGCTGCCGGTCAGGCTCTGGCGGACGATCCGACCTGTACTGCCATTTATGCCTCCAACGACGCCATGGCCTACGGCTGCATTCGCGGGCTCGAGTCGCGCGGAAAGCGCGTGCCCGAGGACGTGAGCGTGGTGGGCGTTGACGACAGCCTGGGCGAGATCGTGCCCGATCGTCGTCTGACCACGGTGCGCTTTAACAACAAGCGTGTCGGCATGTGGGCGGTCGACAAGATCGCCGGCGCCGAGGGGGTTGCGCCTGGCGTGGAACACATGCTGATTCCCGGCGTGCTCGTAAAGGGCGATACGGTACGCGATTTGCGCTAGGGCGCGGACCTGTTTGGGTTGTCGCCAAACGTGTTTGATATTGTTCGAATTGGTTTAAAAACCGTTCACGGGCAAAAATCGACCGTTCATAGTGCATAATTGCGTTTTGCATTGTTCCTTTTTGTTTGAATGTTATTGTTTCTAGCATACACAGCGCAGCGCGTATGCCCGGACGCGATGCTCTCCATTGGTTCATATGTGAAAGGAACGCAACATGGCAACCAAAGAAGAAATCTCGATGGTTGGATTCGAGATCGTCGCATACGCCGGTGACGCCCAGACCGATCTGCTTGCAGCGCTCGATGCTGCTCGCGAAGGTGATTTTGAGAAGGCCGAGCAGCTGCACAAGGATGCCAGCGATGCACTCATCGGCGCTCACGACACGCAGACCAAGCTGCTTTCGCAGGAGGCCGGTGGCGGCGAGATGGAGATGACCTTCATCATGGCTCACGCTCAGGATACTCTCATGACCACCATGATTCTGGAGAAGCAGACCCGCTTTACCATCGATGCCTACAAGCGCATCGCCGAGCTCGAGGCCAAGCTCGCCTAACCCTTTCCGCAACCTAGACCCCTTCCAAAGCCCTGTCGCATTTCGCGGCAGGGCTTTTCTGTTGTGCCCGCCCGTGGTGCGTCCTCCCGTTCGGTTTTTCGCTGGGTGGGTATACTTTCATCCGCAATACAGGCCGGAATGAGGAGGTATCCAAATGCCGGACAACGGATTGATGCAAAAGAGAGACGCGCACGCGATGGATCATGGGCGCCCCGTCCAAATCCCTATTCCACCGCAACTCATCCCGTGATAGTCATTGGGGACGTTTTTAAACGACTAGTCATTGGGGACAGTCTTGGTGCGCTCCGTTCATCCTCCCGTTCGATGTTTGCTCGGTGGGTATACTTCCTTTCGCATTAAACGCCGGACTGAGGAGGTATCCAAATGCCGGACAATGGATCGATTCAAAAAAGAGGCGTGCACGAGATAGTTCATGGGCGTCCTGTCCAGATAACCGAGCACACGACGGTAACCGAGCTGCAGCCCAGCCTGTCCGATGTCGTGTGCGCAAACAAAAAGCTGCAGATCGGTATCATCGTTGTGCTCGTGGTGCTGGCGTTGCTGTCGGGCTTTGTAGCTCGTCCGCATTTCGCCGATACCAAAACTTGGGACTCCACCATCGAGGTTATCGACCAAAAGAAAGGCAACGTTTTGGCGCTCACGGCTTCATGCGTTGCTCTATCTGCGGGCATTACCGCGCTGCCTGGTGATACGGGAACGCCGGTTGCCGAGCAGCTCGCACAGCTTTCAGGCAACCTTGGTATCGTGCTTGCCGTGCTATACCTAGAGAAATATTTGCTCACGATTTTGTGGTCGGTTGGCCTGGGCATCTTAATCCCGTCTGCGTTGGTGCTCTTTGCGGTGTCGCTCGGCATTCACGGGCGCTGGAGCACGAGCGCCGTCTTGCGGCGCGTGGCGACGCGCGTGCTGGTGGTTGCCGTGATCGGCATGGCGTTGGTACCCTCGAGTGTATGGGTGTCGCAGAAGGTCGATGAAACGTATCGCGTAAGTATTGAGCAAGCTGAGCAAAAGGCTGCGGACGCTGCGGACGCGGCCGACACCACGGACAAGTCAGCCGAGACCAGCTCAAAATCGAACAAGAAAAAATCCGAGGCCACGGAGTCCAAAAACGTGCTCGAGCAGTTGACTGATGGGGCCTCGAGCCTTGTTACGTCGGTGACCAGCGGTGCCAAGCAGATGACCGATGAGATCGTGCATCAGGTGACCGATCTGATCGAAGGCGTCATCGTGATGATCGTGACCTCGTGTGTGATTCCTCTACTGGTGCTCGTGGCGTTCCTATGGCTAGGACACGTGCTGCTGGGGATCGATATCTCCGGTCCCGCGAACTATCTGACGGGTCGTTTCTTGAGCGCTCCGTCCAGACATGCCAAGAAGAGCGGGCAGTCTGAGTAGGCGGCAAAGCGATCTTTGGAAGATCAACCGTAAGAAGGGCGGCCGAGACACGTTCTCGGCCGCCCTATTGTTTGTTGAACACATGGTCTCTACGTCCGCGCCCGGCTCAAACGGTCAGCAATCATCCGTGAACGGTATTTGTTCAAAAAAGAACAAAGATAAACAAATAGTTGTTGCAGTTACTGTTCGAATGTGTTCAAATAAACATGAACAGTGAAGAACCGCACATTCAGATGCCCGGACCTGAACGCGATTCAACACTTCCAAACAGGAACTACGCACCTGCGTATCTCTCAAGGAGGATGTCATGAGGGTTGTAATCGCTTCCGATGCCGACGGTATGTCGATGAAGGAGTCCATCAAGGAGATGCTCATCGCCGACGGTCACGAGGTCGTCGACTATTCCGAGACCCCTGCCGCGGACTTTGTCGATTCCTCGACCGCCGTTGCCAAGGACCTGCTGGAGCACAAGGATTCCCAGGGCTTCGCATTCGATAAGTACGGCGTCGGCTCCTATATGGCCGCCGTCAAGATTAAGGGCATGGTCGTCGCCAACATTTCCGACGAGCGTTCCGCCTACATGACCCGCGAGCACAACGGCTCGCGCATGGTCACCATGGGCCCGGGCGTTGTGGGCACCGAGGTCGCCAAGAAGATCGCCCGCGAGTTCCTGCGCGCCCAGTACGCCGGCGGCCGTCACCAGATCCGTGTCGACATGCTCAACAAGATGGCCTAACGAGAGCCAACGAGAACTCGAACTTCTACCTCAACTTGTGAATTCAGACGAAAGGACGTTCTGATGAAGAAGACCATCGCAATCGGTTGCGACCATATCGTTACGGACGAGAAGATCTATCTGGCCGACCGCCTGGAGCAGGCTGGCTACAAGGTGCTCGACTGCGGCACCTACAGCCACACCCGTACGCACTATCCCATCTACGGTAAGGCCGTGGGCGAGGCTGTTGCCAGCGGCAAGGCCGACTTTGGCGTGGCCCTGTGCGGCACCGGCATCGGCATCACCAACGCCGTCAACAAGGTTCCCGGCGCCCGTTGCGCCCTGGTCCGTGACATGACCTCTGCCCTGTATGCCCGTCGCGAGCTCAACGCCAACATCGTGGGCTTTGGCGGCAAGATCACCGGCGAGTTCCTGATGGCCGATATCATGCTTGCCTTCCTGGAGGAGCCCTACGAGAAGACCCCCGAGCACGATGCCCTGATCGCCAAGATCGATGCCTGCAATAAGGCCGACGCCGAGGCTCAGGCTGACCCGCACTTCTTTGACGAGTTCCTCGAGAAGTGGGACCGCGGCGAATACCACGACTAAGGAGGTTACGCGGTTTTGCCAAACCGCGTAACGGGTCGACGCTGCGCGGCGCCCAGGCACCCCATCTCGCCGCTCAAACCGTCGCTCGCGTACATGAAGTACGCGTCGCTCCTCTTTCGCGGCGACCTGGGGCACCTGAGCGCCGCTCGCTGACGTTTGAGTGGCCTGTGAGATCGCCCCTGTTGTTGCGAAGTGTTCTGGTACGGCGAGCTGCTCCGATAACACGTTTGCTTGCTTGGCTTGAGTGCTTCGCTCTTGGCTGTACTTGGCGATTTGCAGCTTTTCAATTGACGGCTCGCGTTTCTGTGAGGGGGCGCGGGCCGGTTTTCTATCAGCCCTATTGACTTGGTGGGCTGTCGTAAGAAAGGGAAGGCTCCTATGGAGTTTGTTCTTGATAACGGTTCTATTCGTGTGGCACTGAGCACGGCTGGCGGATCGTTCACTTCGATTAAAGCCAACGGTCGCGAGTACCTGTGGCAGGGCGACCCGGCGGTCTGGTCGGGCCAGGCACCCATTTGCTTCCCGATCTGCGGCGGCCTTCGTGACGGTCACGCAATGACCATGGGCGGCCGCGAGGTACAGCTCGCCCGCCACGGTTTTGCGCGCAAGCAGGAGTGGAAGCTCGAGGAACAGAGCGACAACATGGTTGCGCTGAGCCTAAGCTCTGCCGACCATGCCGAGTTGCTCGAGCAGTACCCGTATCCGTTTAAGATCGTTGCTCGTTACACGATCGATTCGGAAAAGGTGAACGTGTCCTACGAGGTGACCAATGAGGGCACCGAGGACATGCCGTTCTTTGTGGGCGGTCACCCCGGCTTTAAGTGCCCGCTCGACGAGGGTGAGTCCTATGACGACTATGAGCTCCGTTTTGAGCAGCGCGAGGCCGACGAGCTGTGTACTGCCGTTCCCTCGACGGGCCTGATTGATGTTGAGCATCGCAGCAAGAACCCCATGATCGGCCAGAACCTGCCGCTTACCCACGAACTCTTCGACTTCGCGGAGACCATCTTTGACGTGCTTGAGAGCCGCGTGGTTACGCTGACCAAGAAAACTGAGGACAAGGGCGTGCGCCTGACGTTCTCCGATATGCCGTACCTGATTGTGTGGAGCAAGCCCGAGGGCGACTTTGTGGCTGTTGAACCGTGGGGTGGT
>CABRZN010000008.1 GCA_902475445.1 uncultured Collinsella sp. | reverse complement strand
GCGCCCCCCCCCTCTTCACCTAGTCCGTTGACGCCAATGTTTTGGCAACGTCGAACCGTTACGCGGTTTGGCAAAACCGCGTAACTACAAAGCCTCTAGAGCACCCGCGATGCGCTTCATGGCGGCGTCAGCGGCTGCTTGGTCGGGGGCTTCGGCCAGGACGCGGATGACCGACTCGGTTCCGCTCTTGCGCACGAGCACGCGACCCTCGCCTGCCAGCGACGCCTCGGCCTCGGCGATGGCGTTCTGCACGCCTATGCTATCCAGCGCGGCGTCCTTGTCGGCCACGCGCACGGCCACCTGCGCCTGCGGCAGCAACTTGCACGGAGCCGTGAGCTGCGAGAGCGTCTCGCGCTCGGCACGAATCACTTCCATCACGCGCAGCGAAGTCATAATGCCGTCGCCCGTGCGCTCGATATCGCCAAAGATCGTATGGCCCGTCTGCTCGCCGCCCAGGCTGTAGCCGCCCTCGCGCATCTTGGCATACACGTGACGGTCGCCCACGCCGCTGGTCACGGCGCTCAGGCCGGCAAGCTCCAGCGACTTGACAAGGCCAAAGTTACTGGCAATCGTCGGCACCACGGTACCGCCCGAGAGGCGCCCGTGCTTGTTCAGATACACGCCACACACGTACAGGATCTGGTCGCCGTCGACCACGCGCCCGCGCTCGTCCACGGCCAGGCAGCGGTCGGCATCGCCGTCGTAGGCAAAGCCCACGTCCAGGCCCTGCTCCACCACATGGCGCTGCAGGCGCTCCATATGCGTGGAGCCGCAGTCGACGTTGATGTTAAAGCCATCGGGCGCGGCGTTGATCACGCGCACGTCGGCACCGAGCGCGTCGAACACCGGCTTGGCAACCGAGGAAGCCGAGCCGTTGGCGCAGTCGATACCGATCTTGACGCCCTGCAACGAAAAGTTCGCGCTGGCGATGAGCGAAGCAATGTAGCGGTTGCGGCCCTGCATGTAGTCCACCGTGGCGCCGATGTGGTTGCCCGTGGCCAGCGGCACCTCACTCTTGCCATCGATATAGTCCTCGACGAGCTCCAGTACGTCCTCGTCCATCTTAAAGCCGTCGCTGTTGACAAGCTTAATGCCGTTATCGCAAAACGGGTTGTGGCTCGCGCTGATCATGATGCCGCAATCGAAGCAGCCTTCCACGGTCTGATGCGCTACGCCCGGCGTGGGGATCACGTGCAGCATATAGGCGTCCGCACCGCTCGCGACCAGACCGCTCACCAGCGCCGCCTCGAACATGTAGCTCGAACGACGCGTGTCCTTGCCCACGATCACGCGTGCCTTGCGCTCGCGGTTGGCACCGTAATACCAGCCCACAAAACGGCCAATCTTATAAGCGTGCTCTACCGTCAGCCCAACGTTGGCCTCACCGCGAAAGCCGTCGGTGCCAAAGTACTTCATGCGCTCTCCTTACAAAATAGGGGCGGACAGATTGCCTGTCCGCCCCAAAATGGTACTCGATTATCTGCGCTACCAGAAAAACCCTACGCCGACGCGCTGTCGCGAGCCGCCTGGCATGTAGGGGTCTGACGCAGCGTAAGCGGCTTGTCCCCCGCCTCGGCCGACGTGGTCAGCGTATACGTGATCGTCGTCGTCTCGCCAGCATGCAGGTCAACGGTGCCCGAATAGAAGGGGATTCCATGCCACGTAGCGGCACCAAGACCAAACTGGGTACCCTCAACCGTAAGGTCACTGATGTTGCCACCCGTCGGGGCAAACAACGAGACATTCAGACGCTCGTCGTCACGCGCGGCATCGGGTGCGCTCGCCGCAACGTAGTCGGGCAGCTTGCCAGCCTCCTCCTGCGTCATGATGTTCGTCAGGGTAACGGTGATGCGATAGGAGCACGTGCCGTCACCGTTCTTGATGCCCTGGCCAATCTGCGTATCGGCGTTCAGGTACCAGTCGAGCTTGGAGAAGCTCAGGTTGTTAAAGTAAACGCCGGCAACAGGATCGGCACTCGGATCTTCCGGATCGGGCAGCGAAGCGTCAATGCCCGTCTCTTTGATGGCATTCTGCTCATCATCGTTTCTCATCCACGCGATCAGGCGGCCCTCTTCGGCACCGCGCTCAACGGCGCTGACAAGCTTCGTAACATCGACATCGCCGATACCGCCAAGGATCTTGTCGAAGGCAGCGCTGGCGACGGATGCAAAGATGCCATCCGACTCCTCGACCGGATAGTTCCAGTACACATCGTGCATGAGGACCTTTGCGGCGTTGGTGCCGTCGACAACCGTTCCGTCGGGCAGCGACACATTACCGACCAGGCCCAGCAGATACTGCAGGAACACCGGGTCGATACCCACGACGCCGTCAACGTCCTGCCCATACTGGGACTTCCACAGCGCGGCGACACGCTGCGAGTTGCGGGGCCAATCGGGCGAATACGCGTTACCAGAGTTGTACAGGTTACTGTGGTCACCAAACAGTGCCTCGTCCTCTTCGTCGACGCTCTCAACCGCCTCGTCTTTGCTAAGCGCAATACATGGAACAAACTCGCCAATCGACATCTGACCGTCGGTGACCGAAATCAGGCCCTGCGAACCGCCAAAGCCGCCGCAGGCACGAATCTCGACGTTGTTCATGGCGTACATAAGGTAGTTGCGCGTCTGGCCGTTGGCGCCGAGCATCTGGGGAAGGACGGGGGCGACCTTCTCCGCCGCGTCAACCGCACCGTTGAGGGTGGCAAAGCCGTCCTTGGCCTTATCGACCAGCTCGGTCACCTGGGAAATATGAGTATCGCCAATGCCCTGGACCTTCTCGTTGGCGCTCTTGAACACCTTCGAGCTGCTGGAAAGCGAATCGGCGACCGCCTGCAGCGCGGACACGTTAATCATGCCGTCCTGGAACAGCTTGCCGGGCGTGGCCTGCGAAAGGTTGTCGGCCATGGGAACCAGCGCGTTGCTCGAGACATCGGACAGGGCATCAATCATGGTGCGGGCTGCGTTGATGTCACTGCCATACACAGGGATAAACGAAGCCGCCGTCCACAGCGGGCTCGAAGTCTCCGCCTTCATGCTGTCGCAGAGCTCATCGATCTTCTTCGCGTCGTCAGGCAGCGTCGAAAAATCGCCCGACGTGACCTTGTCCTTAAGGCCACCGACGATCTCGACAGCCTCCTTCGCTTCGCTCTTTACGGTCTTTGCCGAGTTAAGCAGCATAAAGCCGCTTGCGCCAAGCACAACGAGAAGCACCGCGACTACAGCGGCAATAATGGCGCCGGTGTGACGCTTTTTGCGCTCGCCCTTGCGATGGCGATGACGGACCAGACCGTCAGAGGTCGAACTCGACGAAGCGTCGCTACCGTAGTTCAAGCCAAAATCGTAATAATCTTCCTTGGAACCCGAGCCCGCAAACTCGGCACCGCTATCATCCAGGCGGGCGAACGTGCCAGTCTCGGAGGCGCCGGTGTAGATCGTGCCAAGGTTACCCGTAAGCCCCGCGCCACCGGCAGAGGGAGTATTGTTGTCGGCCTTGCCGGCATTAACGTTGCCGGCGGCATTCGCGGCGTTGGCAGCACCTGCGTTGCTCACAGGTACTGAAGGAGCCCCGCTCGGCTGCGACGCAGAGGTTGCACCGCCCGCAAAGACATTCCCTCTTGCACGGCCGGTCTTTTTTGCCTTTTGAGACTGCTCGTACAGAGCGGTAAACATCGCTGTCTCGCCCGGGGACACGCGCTTACCGGAGCCGCCCTGTCCAGCGTCGCCCGGCGTGCCGGCCTTACCAGCCCCGTTCGGACGCGGCGGAACTGCAGGACGGCCGCTATCGCTGCCCTTAAAGTGATTACCAGCCATAAAGAAATCCTCGCAATTGAGTCGCAATGAAAAAGTCCATAACGTTACTAGTTTATGGCATTTTGAGCATCGACAGCTAAACTCCAGACACGGACATCAATTGGCGAAAATGCGGCACAACACCTTTTCTGTCTTGGCGGCGGCGTCAACTACACCGTAAGGAACATCATCACGATGATCATGGAAAAGCCGATAAGGTCGGTCGGCAAAAACACCGTACCCAGCATAACGGCGCTGGTGATGGTCGCCGAAACCGGCTCCACAGTTCCGATGAGGCTCGCACGTACCGAGCCGATGTCCTTAACGCCCTGCATATAGAGCATGTAAGCAAAAAACGAGCCGATAACCACGAACACCGCGAGCGCCTCGACGCCGGCAGCGTCGAGCGCCGGCATATGCGCCCAAGGCTGCACGAAGACGCATGAGACCACGCCCGCCGTGAGCATTGCCGAACCCGTGACGATGGGGCTGCCGTATTCGGGCAGGATCTTGGCGGGAATCACCGCCATACACGCGGCGCTGACCGCACACATAAGACCTGCTGCCAGGCCAAGCGGCGAGATATTCAGGCTGGTAGGGTCGCCGCCGGTGGCGATTAAAAAGGTTCCACCCAGAGCCAGGCCAATGCCGATGACTTCGCGAGTACGCGGCATGCGGCGATCGGTCACGCAGGCGTAGCCCATGATGATAACGAGCTGCAGGCACTGGAGCACCGTCGCGGTTCCGGCGTTCGTCAGGCGCACGGCCGAAAGATAGCAAAACTGGTTGAACAGCAGGCCAAAAGCGGTAAAGAGCAGCAGCTGCTTGCGATCGGCGGGTGTGGTCCAGAGCTTAATCAGGCGCTCGCGGTCGCGCGTAACAACCACGGCCATAAAGAGTAGACCGGCGAGAATCTGACGCACGCTCATAAGCCACAAGGTGTCGACGTGGTAGGTATCGAACAGAAAGCTCGCGCTGGTGCCCGAGAAGCCCCAAAACGAACCGCCCACCAGCGTAGCCAAGACGCCCGTGATCATCTTGCGCGTCGAAGCGCTGTTCAGGCGCTCGCGCCAGGCGCGGCGGGTGCTACGGCTGAGCTCGTCGGTGCCCTCGGGCACATCAATGTTCGATATATCGGTCATCGGCACCGAAGCCCCTGCGCCTTCGACCCGCTCGACACACTCTTTGCTCATTCCACTCCCCCGAAACAGTCTGGAAGCAATTCGGCTTACCTTACCACGGCGAAGGCACCAGCTGGAGGCTTGTCCGCTTATCGGTAGGACAATTCCGCAGGCGTCTTTCCATAGCTCGATACCGCAATGGCCTTGCATTATGCGACAGCCAAATCGCGGCAGCAGGCTCTTTTGAAATGGATACGACAAAGCCCCCGAATTCCACAATGCAAGCGATTTTTAAAAATGTTCTTGCCACCGAGTTCAGGCTCCGTTATATTATCCCTTGCGCGCTTGCGCACCCTTGATCGGGCGTTTAGCTCAGGGGGAGAGCGCTTCCCTGACACGGAAGAGGTCAGAAGTTCAAATCTTCTAACGCCCACCAAATGTTCGCAGCTCAGAGGATATGCCCTCTGGGCTGTTTTGTTTTATGTCGCCAAATCCGCTGACAGCTCCAACCGCCCAACTAGCCAAAAGCCGACCATCTGCTTGCCGATCTATCCATCGGCATAACCAATCAGTCCGCACCGCAAGTTCTCCGCAAAACGCCGCGATGTCTGCGCCCTGCGGTATCCTTGAGCCACTTGCACCTGCAGCACCAAGGAGCCGCCATGCGCACCGAGCTCGATGTCCCCTTTTCGCACAAAGAAGAAGCCAAGGCGCTGGGCGCCAAATGGGACCGGACCAAGAAGATCTGGTATGTACCCAACGGCGTCAACCCCGAGCCCTTTGCCGAGTGGCTGCCCGGTGTTGACCGATCCGACCCCTCAGCGCCGTATATATATCTAGTACTGGGCAAGCGCGAGTGCTGGAAGTGTCACAAAGAGACCTCGGTCGCGGCCTTCGGCATTCCCTATCGAACCGATAACGACGAGAGCATCACCATCGCGCACGCGCCCAACGAAGCCGGGTACATTGCCATCGACACGGCCAACGCCAACGCACTCGCCATCGTGCCCGCTCTTGGCTGCGTACCGGGCGAGATCCGCGACTACCTTCATAAGCGCTGCGGCTACAAGCCCGTAGGCGCGCGAGCCTCCAAAGCCCCGTCGCTCGGCAACACGTGCACCAGTTGCGACGCGCTGCAAGGCAGCCGCTATCTGTTCGAGGAGCCCTCGTCCCCGTTTGCCCTCACTGCCATCAACAAGCTGCCGGCACTGGAGTTTATACGCGTCGAAGTTGCCGGCGTCTTTGGCGTCCCGGCCACGCGTACCGACTTTGACCAGGCGCTCTTTACCTGGGCACGCGACCATCACGCCGAGTTCCACAAGCAACTCGGTGAGGGGATTTATTTGTAGAGACGGAGAAGCCTTCACAGCCAGCTCCTCCGCATCACCTATCCCTCGTCGCCGGCGTCATACACGATATCGAGGCCACAAACAGGGCATTTCTCCGGATACACCGGCATATGAACGCCTGTCTGTTTTCTCACTTCGTCGCTGAGTCTGTCGCGCGCATCGATGAACCGAATGTCGAGACACTGTATTTGCGAGCCACAGCAAGGGCAGGTGACGACAAACGACCCGCAATCAACCTCTACGCTCGGAAACATATTGTTGTCTATAAGGGCACACGGCAGTTTTCCGTACTTCCCCATCGCAATATCGCCTCGCCAGCTCATACACGCTCCCCTCTCGCTATACAAATCAGGAAGAGCATGCACCGGCGGGCGTGCGCGAGATTGCATCGCCACGCGATCCGATCAAACAATACGATCGTCAAAGAATGCCAAAGCCAAATACGCTAATACGGCAGAAGCCCCGCCTTTTCACGCTTCTTTTCCGAGCGATCGAACTCAATGCGATGGGCCTCAAGAAACACCGTATCGGGTCGCCACTGACGCTCATTCGGCTGCCTTAGCGTCGCACCCGCAAAGGAAACGTAGTCGGTCTTATCCAGCAGGTACGATCCACACAGCCGATATTCACCACAAACAGGCTCAAACGAAATCAGGTGAGCATCAAATAGGGAATGAAGGTCGCGCCGAAGCAGAATGCCGTTGCTGGCAACCTGCGATTTGGGTCCCGAGTAATTCTCGATATGCGCAGCCTCCAGAGCTTCGCTGACGCCGCAGTCCGACACCGCACAACGGCCGTCATAGGCGGCAACGAGCTGCTTGCGGAACCATTGTTGCCCCAATCGCTCGCGCCTTAACGCATAGCGGACCTTTTCGTCGTCGGTCGCACCCTGTCCGGCAAACTCAATATCGACGGGCATGAGCTTCAGATAACTCATGTCGGGTGCAAAACGTGGATCCGGTCCGCCTTTATGAACAGGACCGTGCAGAACAAACCATCCGTTTTCGGGCTCGAACCGCTCAACAAACGCAAGGCCGAGCACCTTATAGCCCACCTCGGTTGCAAATATGACTCCGACTGGGACGCCACACTCCATGCAGTTGAGCATTTTACGGTTGTAATTCTGGTCTCGAAAACCAACGGTACCCGGCGCTTGAACCGAGTACTTAATGACCCACGTACCATCGTCCAAATAGAGCGGAGGCACATCGGTGTAGAAGCTCTTTTTAGAGTTATGGACCGAAAGCGCAAAGATCTTATTGGGATCTTGCTTCACCCGATCCTGGCCCGGCCAGAAGATCCCTGAATCCCGCGTTACGGGAAAGAAGTCCGAGCCAATTCTCAAACGGTACTGATACTGAGGGCTATCTTCCTTGGTGTGGTGCGGAAGGCTGGTCCAAACGCCGCCGCGCTGTTCCTCACCCAGAAACCACTCCCATGCCTCAACGTATTCGGAAGGCACGAGACTGCAGGCGCGGTCATAGCTTGGTCCATCCATCAACGGAACAGCAAGGTCAATGTCGTTCATCGCCAGCACCTACAACCATACGAACGCGAGTCATGCCCCTCAATAATATGGCCGAGAGTCAATTATTACGAGATCTCATTCCGCGATCGGCACATCGCTGATGCTCTCGGTTTGCCGCTGGCGCGCTTGTACCCCGCTACCCCACTCCCCTGTATACTGATGTAGCACGTGTTTCATCCGGGCTTGTTGGGCCGGATTGTTCATGGGAGGGTCTTATGGCTGCTTCGAATCCGCCTAAGGGGAGCGTTTCTTCTTCGTCCATCAAGCCGGTTACACGCAAGGCCGTGCGTTGCCAGCGCGAGGTCGCTTGGCTTGTCACGCAGGCGGCGGGCAGGCTTGTGGCGACCACTCAGGACGTCAATGCGCCTACGCCGAGCTTTGTGTTAGCGGCGGCGCTGGATTTTGTGCGCCAATTGGAGCTTGCCGCACAGGATACCAGCGGCCACCTCGACTACCAGAATGTTATGGCGCCCGACCTGTTGACCTTTTGTCGTATGGCCAAGTTGCCCGCCGCACCCAATGCGCTTTCGGACGCAGGCTACATGTTTACGCTCTCGGGCGCGGACCTTATCCGCGATATCTATGCATACTGCAGCGAGCTCGCCGAGCGCAGCGTCTTTGGCGCGGCTGAAGTCAAACCGGGAAATGTCATCAAACTGGTTCTTAGGCTGTTCTTGATGGACGGGTTCGGGGCCATGCCGGCGTAAGCCGAGTCTTCAGCATCACCGTCGACTGAGCAACAACCGCTTTACCTTAGTGGGCGCCAATTGAGGGTCGATTATTGGGTCGCCTTGTCCACTAACGCAAGATGCCTTGGACGGTCGAGGTACGGCGCAGGTTTTTGGCGACAGCCGCGACAGTATCCGAAATCATCTCGTCCAACTATCCCTCACAGATTGTGCGGTCCATGAACCTCAGCGACTCCGCCGTGCCTTTCCGGGTCCCCGCATAGACAACCATGTCGATAAAGAGCTTGGGATAAAACTGCTGAGGGCAGGTGCCCGCAACTTGGAGTCCAGCCTTGGTGACATTGCCCTGGGAATCAAGGAAATCCGCGGATAGATTTCCCTCGTCTCTCAGTTATCTCTCAAAATTATCTCTCATCTATTTCTCTATCTCTCTATCTCTCGGCTTAGCGATAAGAGATAGATAGAGATGGAATGTCTACCATTTGCTTCATTTATACATATTATTGCTGGTAGAACAATTGGTATTGAGACAATACCATGATTGCCTGTCTCTTTGCTGCTCAGTTATCTCTCGTATTTATCTCTCGTCTTTCAGTTATCTCTCGTATTAGTGACGAATGAGAGACGAGAGATACGTGAGTGATGGACGAGCGTGAATTTTTGGACGGTCGGAAAATCCCTCAAACAAAAAAACGGGGCCGGCCTTACGCCGAGCCCCGTTTTCAAACGGTCAGTTAGTTATCCAACGCGCGAGCATAGCAGTCAACATTACGCCGCCGCGAACACTCCCAAGCCCGTTCCGATGATGCAGATTGCAAAGATGCCCAAGATGATCCAAATGGTCTTGACGCCCTTTTTGTACAGGGCGACGCAGGCAAAGGTTGCCAGCAAGGGCAGCAGGCCGGGGAAGATCGAATCGAACAGATCCTGCAGGACAATCTCCGAACCACCCACGTCAAAGGTCAAAGCAGTGGACAGGGAGACCTGTGCCGCAATCATGGCGCCGATAACGGTCATTCCGAGGACACCGGCAGCATGCGTCATGCGAGACATAAGGTTGTTCTCTTCGGACTGCTGCAGGAACTTGGTACCCAGGTCGTAACCCAGATGGGCTGCGACGATACGCGTTGCAAAGTTAATCACGGAGTAGATGAGCGCGTACACGATGGGGCCGAGCGGGTTGCCCGTCGAAGCGATGCCAATACCAATGCCGGCGGCGACCACGCGGAACGTACCCCAGTAGAACGAATCGCCAATGCCGGAAAGCGGTCCCATGAGGCCGACCTTCATGGCGTTAATCGAGGACGTGTCGAAGTTCTTATCGGCAGCCGCCTGCTCTTCCATCGAAACCGTTAGGCCGGCTACAAACGGAAGCACATGAGGCGTGATGTTAAAGAACTCGGTATGGCGATCGAGCGCCGCATAGTAATCGTCGTCGTTGGGATAGATCTTTCGCAGGGGCTTCTGAATGGTGTACATGAAGCCCATTGCCATCATCTTGTCGTACGACTGCGAGCACTGGCTCGTAAACTGGCGAAGGAACATGCTCCGATACATATCGGGGCTCATAATCGCGTCCTTCTTGGCCTCTTTGAGGTCGGTGTTCTGGGTAGCCATTAGAAGTCCTCCTCTTCATCTGCAGCAACCGTCTGCGGACCGGACGAGCCCTCGCGGAAGGCCAGGAGCAGTGCGACGCAAATGGCAGCTGCGGCGACGCCGATAACGTCCATCTTGAGGTAGATGACCATAATGAATCCCAAGAACAGCCAAGGAAGCAGCTTGTTATCGCCCATGGTCCTAATAAGAAGTGCGAAGCCGATGCAGACCATGACGCCGGATGCAACGTTGAGGCCGTCCATCACAAACTGCGGAATCGCGTTGAGCGCATTGTTGATGAGGTCGGCACCAAAGAACAGCGAGCAAAACACCAGCAGTGCAGACGGAATGCCAATCGACAGCGGCACGACGGTCAGATGGTACAGGTTCGCCTTTGCAAGATCGCGATTTGCCAGAGCGGTCTCAATCTTCTTGCAGGCAAAGGCACCCGGAACGGCGTAGCAGAAGTTGCGCCACACCTGAAGGAAGACGGAGACGGGAAGGGCGAGCGCGACGGCAGTTGCCGTGCCCGTACCCGTAATGACGGCAAACGCGCAGCCAAGCACGCCGAAGGCATAGACCTCAGGAGGAACCGCCGCGCCGACCATGATGGCGCCCATGAACATGGACTCCAAAGCAGCGCCGACGATAACGCCCTGCTGGACATCGCCAAGGATCAAGCCGACAAACAGGCTCGTAAACAGCGGACGACCAAGCATCGTAATGCCAAATAATTGCTCGTCCATGGACGCAATAAATGCGACCAGTGCAACTAGAAGATACTGGATAACCATTTCGATCAACCCCAGAAACAGGTCTGCAGGCGAGGCGTTCTGCGCAGCTCGCCTGCAGACAACCGCAGCAATTTGAGAGGATTAGTAGTTCATCTGGTGATAGTAACGACGCGTGGTGAGCGGGTGGTTACGGACGTGCTCGAGATGGCAGCTCAGACGCTCGGTGATGGTGTAGGTGACCATCGGGGAGACGATCTTGCGGAACTCGGGGTCGCTGAACGGCAGCTCGACCTCGGCGGTGTCGAACTTGTTCACGCGGACATGGACGCCCTTCTCGTCGGCGAGCATGTGGGTGAAGTTGTCCACGCGGTCCATGAGCTTACGGGTGTCGTCCTCGCCGTAGAGCATGATGAGGCTCGTGCCCTCCTCGCAGAGTTCGATGGTGCCGTGGAAGAACTCGGCGGCGTGGATAGACTTGGTCTTGATCCACTGCATCTCCTCGAGAATGCACATAGCGTAGTCGTAGGCCTCACCCCAGAGCATGCCGGAGCCAATCACCATGTGGTAATCGGTGTCCTTGAAGTCCTCGGCCATGGCGGCGCAGCGCTCGTCCTGAGCGTCCTTGGCCTTGATGAGGTACGGAGCGATGTTGCCGAACTCCTCCATGAAGGTGTCGTACTTGGGGAAGGCGCCGGCGTTCTTGAGGAAGCGGGCGACCAGCGTGATCTGGTAGGTGTAGATGGCCTCGCACAGAACGTCGTCCTCGGCGAAGCTGAAGAACTTGTAATCGGCGTACTCAGTGGCCGGGGTGTTGTCGTTGGAGACATACATCAGCGTGCGGGCACCCTGCTCCTGGCAGAACTTGGCGGCCTCGATGATCTCGGGGGTGGTGCCGGTACGGGTGGAGAAGACGCAGACCGAGTCCTTGTTGAAGGTCTTGGGCGGGCATGCGAGGAACTCAGCGGCAATCTCGCAGTGGACGTCGACGTCGGCCGTGGTGGTCTCGACCCAATACTTCATCGGGAGCGTGTGGGCCCAGGTGCCGCCGCAGCCGATGAAGAAGATGTTGGAATAACCCTGCTCGCAGACCTTGTCCACGGCAGCCTCAATCTGAGGACGGAGAGCGAGGGCATCGCTCACAACCTTCTCGTAACGAGGCTCATCGAAATTGAACATCCCTTACTCCTAACTCACTTGGATGAACCCTTCATTCATCCCATGACGTTATAATACTTTATATAACTAACTATGCAAGAACTATTTCAGATTTTTTTGATTTTTCTTTAATAAAAAGCCCGCCGATCAAATGATCGGCGGGCTAAAGAAAGGAGGACCTAGTTAATAAATGCTAGACAATGGCATGTTTCCAGCTAGAAAACGTCCTTGGCAAGTACCTTTGAGTCATTGGGAACCTGACGGATTTCGATAACCACGCCATCGTTGACAAGCTCTTGGATATGCTCGGCATCGGTTTCGGTCGCAAAGATCGCGGGGGTCGGATGAAGCGTGGTCTCGGGAGACTTTCGAGTTCCGCCCAAATTGATCTCCTTGATGTCTTTGCAACCCTTAGCAAGGCGATAGGCATCCTCGATCGTCTCGACAACGATAAACAGCGAATACTTGTCGGTGACGCCGCTGTTGAGCGCCTCGATAGCAGCGTTCACGTCTTTTATGACGAGCTTCACGCCGTTGGGACGAGCTAGCCTCAAAGCGGCTTTTCTCATGTCGTCTTTTGCCACGGCGTCGCTGGCACACAGGATGCAATCGACATCCAGCGCATGCGTCCAGGACATGGCGACCTGGCCGTGAATCAATCGGTAATCGACCCTCGTAAGCTTAATCATCGTAATCATCTCCGCGCGTAATAAAGGTAATGACAGGGTTGAATTATTCGTTGAAGCTTGAGCTAGAACTCTTCTTCTTCGACATCGGCGAGCATATCCGCCGCCTCACAAAGCTGGATAAACGAACGCGATCCCTCGACCGCGGCTTTGGCCTTGTCCGCATCTAGGAAGTCCAGCTGTGTAACCATTTCCACCAGCAGCGGCAAGTTCATTCCGGCGATCAACGTAAACGATCCGGCGGCCTGCCTCTGGATGAACTCGTTGTTTACGGAACCGCCAAAGATGTCAGTTACGACAAACCACGTGTCGGCCGGATCCTTCGACTCCATCCAAGCATCGATAAGCGCTGCGACATCCCTCGTGTCGTCATCGACATAGGCGCACAGACACTCGATTCGGTCGTTGGCGCCCATCAGAATCTCCAGAGAGCTTTTCATACCTTGGGCGAGATAACCATGACTCGCTAGCAATATCTTATTCATAGTTCTCCAATATCAATAAGACGTACTATATTGTCATAACAAAGTATATAAGCAATTTCCTTTTTTGCGGTGCGTTAGTTCTCTAATTCCGCGAACGGTAACAATTGGTCGGTAAAACGGCCGCTCCTTTTACAGAACGGCCGCCCTTGCTTACAGATAGAACTTCAGTCGCTCGGTGCAGTACACCTGACGGGAGATGAAAAGCGGCTCGCCGCTTGGAGCATAACGTCTATCGACAAACAGAAGCAGCGGAGAGTCCAGCTCCACGTTAAGGTATGTCGCCTCGAGCTCGCTCGCATAGCAGACCTCGAGCGTACGCGTGTTGGGACCCATCTTGATCCCCTGGCGATCGAGTACCGCCATCAGCGAATCCTCGAGGGATTCATGCTCCAAAAAAGAAAGCGCAGCGGAATAGCTATTGGTTTCCAGCATCGTGGGCTTGTCATCCACAAGGCGCAGACGACGACTACGCAATACCTTTTGGGTATCGTCTACGCCTAGGAACTTCGCGTCTCGCAGGCTTGGGAAGTCCCAGCCCATTGCGAGAACCCTGGTAGACGCCTGTTTTCCAGCAAGCTGGCACGAATGGGTAAAGCTCTCACGGTCGTCCGCGGCATACATCTGTGTGTCCGACGAAACGAACGTGCCCTTGCCGCGGGCCCTCTCAACAAGCCCAGCATCTTCCATTTCTTTAATTGCGGAGCGAACCGTTATTCGGCTCACGCCAAATTGCTCGATGAGCTCCGCCTCGGTCGGAAGCTTATCTCCCGGGCGGTACGTGCCGTTGGCGATCGAATCAGAAAGCGCACGAACAATCTGTTTGTACAGGGGGATAACGCTATTTGCTTCAACCATATCAACCATACCTTTGCAAGGAATCAGCAGCTTATAGATATATGACTTATATTGTATTAGAACTTTTTAGGAGTCCATATATTTCCTAAATGATTCGGTAAACGGGGTGTTATTTCACTTTAGCGGGATGCAGCGGCTACCCGCGGCATTCGTTATCAACCTAGCTAGGCTAGTCCACCCACATCGTCTCCAGTTCGCCGCAGAACCACGGCCCCATATGGGTATACTCTCGAGGATTCGACTCGATTCGCCCCCGCTGGGGCGTCAAAGGAGACTGCATATGTCCACCACCTCAACCGATCCGCGCGCCGCTGCCGCCGCGCTGCTGGTGCCCGGCACTACCTGCCACGACTTTGCCGTCGAGCGCTGTGAGACCGTGCCCGAGCTCGACTCGGACGCTTACGTGCTGCGACACACTACCTCGGGCGCTCGCCTGCTGTACCTGGCGTGCGACGACGAGAACAAGGCCTTTGCCATTGGCTTTAAGACGCCGCCGGCCGATTCCACCGGCGTGTTCCATATTCTTGAGCACTCGGTGCTGTGCGGATCGGCCAAGTTTCCCGTCAAGGAGCCGTTCGTGGACCTGATCAAGAGCTCCATGCAGACGTTCCTCAACGCCATGACCTACCCCGACAAGACCATCTACCCCGTTGCCACCACCAACGAACAGGACCTGTACAACCTGATGGACGTGTACCTGGACGCGGTGTTCAACCCGGCCATCTACACCAAGCCCACCATTTTTGAGCAGGAGGGCTGGCACTACGAGCTGGACCTGCCGGAGGACGCCGGGGGCGACGGCAGCGCCGCGAGCCTGCACGAGGGCACGCTGCGCTATAACGGCGTGGTGTTCAACGAGATGAAGGGCGCGCTGTCCGACCCCATGAGCGTGCTGGACGACGCCGTCAACGCCGCGCTCTATCCCGACACCGCCTATGCGCACGAGAGCGGCGGCGACCCGCGCGCAATCCCTGCGCTCACCTACGAGCAGTTCCTGGACACGCACGCGCGCCACTACAATCCTTCCAACTCTTATATAACGCTCTACGGCGACCTAGATGTGGACCGCGCACTGGCCTTTTTGGACGAGCGTTATCTGTCGCAGCCGAGTGCCGCGAGCCGCCGCATGGACGCTGCCGTCGCCGCCGGCGAGGACCCGTCCACGCTGGCGCCCAATCCGCTGGGCGTGCAGGCACCCGTGACCTGCGAGTACAAGCGCGTCGAGATGGCCACTACACCCGAGAACGCCCTGGTGGGCCTGGGCCTGGTGCTGGGCAGCGCGCTCGACCGCAAACGCACGATCGCGGCGGATATCCTGTTTGAGGCACTGCTGGGCTCCAACGAAGCGCCGGTTAAGAAGGCCATTCTGGCCGCCGGCCTGGGCGGCAACGTGGTGAGCTACACCGCGGCCGAAAGCCTGCAGCCCTACGAGCTCATCATGCTGCAAAATGCGCAGCCCGGCGTGGCGCGCGAGCTGCGCCGCGTGTTCCAGGACGCCTGCCGCGACCTGTGCGAGCACGGCGTTCCGCGCGAGCGCCTGGAAGCCATCATCAGCAGCAACGAATACGACCTGCGCCAGCGCGACTACGGTATCGCCGACGGCGTGGCCATTGCGTGCGACGCGCTGAGCACCTGGCTCTACGATGACGATGCTGCAACGCTGGCGCTCAAGTACGGTCCGGTGTACGAGGAGCTGCGCGGCGAGCTGGACGGCAGCTATTTTGAGGACCTGCTGCGCGAGCTGGTGCTGCAGAACGATCACATGGCACTGGTCGAGCTGGTGCCGGTGGACGCCGCCGAGGGTTCGGAGGGTGCCGAGGCCGCCGAGCTGGCAGCCAAGCGCGATGCCATGACCGATGCCGAGCTGGCCGACGTGGTCGAGCGCACGGCCGCGCTGCGTGCCGCGCAGGAGGCGGAAGACACACCCGAGGCCAAGGCCACGCTGCCGCGCCTGCGCGTGTCCGACATTGGCGAGGCGCGCCCCGAGCCGCCACTGGTCGTGGACACGACCGCGCCCATCCCCTGCCTGCGCCACGGCATCCCCACCAACCGTCTGGCCTACGCCATGCAGTATTTCGACCTGAGCTGCGTCGCGTTTGAGGACCTGCCCTATGTGACACTGCTCTGCCGCCTTCTCAAACAGCTGCCCACGAGCGAGCACTCGGCCGAGGAACTCGACAACTTGCTCGCTGGCAAGCTGGGCTTTTTGAGCTTTACGACCGAGGTCATGACGCAGCCCGAAGTGGACGGCGTGCGCCCCTACCTGCTGGTGAGCGCCGGCGCCCTGTCCGAGAAGATCGATGCGCTGGCGAGTCTGCCGCGCGAGGTATGGTCGAGCACGCTTTTGGCAGACGCCGACGCCGACCGCGTGCGCGACGTGCTCACGCAGATTCGCATTGGGCTTGAGCAGGGCTTTATCAACAACGGTCATTCGGCGGCGCTCGGTCGCGCGATGAGCTACAGCTCGCCTTCGGCCGTGGTGCGCGAGCAGCTCTCGGGCGTAGACTTCTACTTGTTCCTGCGCGATTTGCTCGAGCACTTTGACGGGCGCGTGGACGGGCTGCGTACCAAGCTTGCCGAGCTGGCGGAGCGCATCTTTGTGGCCGACGGCTGCCTGGCGAGCTTTACCGGCAGCGACGAGGACTTTGACGCGTACCGGGCAGCCGCGGGCGACCTGGGACTAGGCGCTGGCGACGGCGCCGATGCCGGCCGCAACGCGCTCGTGGTGCCGACGCCGCACGACCGCCACGAGGCCTTTGTCATCCCCAGCGATATCTGCTTTGCGGCAAGCGCGTGCGATCCGCGTCGCCTGGGCATCGACGTGACGGGCGCCTGGGCGGTTGCCGCCAACGCGCTCTCCTACGACTATCTGTGGAACGAGATCCGCGTTAAGGGCGGTGCGTACGGCTGCGGATTCCGCGCGGCCGGCGAGCGTCAGGCGGCGTTCTACACCTACCGCGACCCGGCAATCGACCCCTCGATTGAGCGCGTGGCGCGCGCGGGCGAATGGCTCGGCAGCTTTGAGCCCGACGAGGCTGCCTTTGAGGGCTTTATCGTGAGCTGCGTGAGCGGCATGGACGCGCCGGTGAAGCCGTACGCGCTCACCAAGCGCCGCAACACGACCTACCTGGCCGGGCTCGATCCGCACGCACGCGAGGAACGCCGCGCCCAGATGCTCGCCGCCACGCCCGGTGAGCTTCGCTCGCTCGGCGCCGACGTGACGCGCATCGCAGCCGTCTCGCCCACCTGTGTCTTTGGCGGCCGAGACGTCATCGCCAAGAGCAACGCCGGCTTTAACGTAGTCGACCTGCTGGGCTAAGGCACGGCAAGCAAAACTACCACGAAGGGCGCAGTTCACAGGCGCCCTTCGTGGTAGTTCGAACACTTGTTCTATACGAACACATGTTCTATAGTAGAGGTGCTTGCATCGAACTGAAATTGCAACTAGAATATAGTTGCAGAATGTGAGGCGGGATGACTCGATCCGATAAACTCATCGCCCAGCTGCTTAGCTGTCCTTCAACGTATAGATTTGCTGACTTTCTTAAAGTTATGGCTTCATATGGCTTTGAAATGGACAGCAAAGGCAAGACGTCCGGATCGCGCGTTCGCTTCTACAGGCCATCAGATGGCAGGATGTTCGTAATGCACGCGCCTTATCCATCTGACGAATTGACAGCGGGGACCATTCGAAACATCGTTCGCTTTCTGCAAGATGTCGGAGGTAGTCATGAGTAACGTTTTGGCATACAAGGGTTATTTCGCCCCGGTCGAGTTCGATGCCGAACAGCATGTGCTAACAGGTATGGTCGCCGGCATTAGGGACGCAATCGTATTTGAAGGCTCCACGGCTGAAGAAGTGGAGCAATGCTTCCACGACGCCGTCGACGATTACCTTGAGTTTTGCGCCGAGAAGGGCAAGGAACCCGAGCGGGCTTTTAAGGGCTCGTTCAACGTAAGAACGGGCTCTGAGCTCCACAAGCAAGCAGCGCTGGCAGCGGCAAAGAAGGGTGAGTCACTCAATAAGTTTGTGACTGAAGCGATCGCTGCGGCGCTGTGAAGCCAACGTCGACAGGGCGCCTTTGTGGCGGCTTCGACGTTTGCCCAGATAAAACCAGCCAAAATAAGCCTGTCACTTTTTGGCAGGTTTGCTAGAGGAGGTTGGGATGGACAAGGCTAAATTGCGGCGAGCGGTGATTGCCCGGCGCGATGCGATTGATTTGGATGTGCGGGCGGCGAAGTCTGCCGTTATCTGTGCGCGGCTTGTTGAGCGACTGGGTCGCTCGGATCCCGCGGCACCGCACACCGTTGCCGTCTATGCCGCGATGGGTTCCGAAGTCAATCCTGCCGCGTTTGCCGCGGCGGCCGCCAAACGCGACTGGCGCGTGGCCTATCCGTGCATGCTCTCGGCCGACGATGCGTCCGCGGCTCCGTTTATCGCCCACCCCGCGCGGGCCTTCGCGGCCACGGACATCGACAGCGACCGCTTCCCCATCGTGCCTGCCGAAGCACTCGACATGATTGTTGTGCCGCTCGTGGCCTTCGACCAAACCGGCGCGCGCCTGGGCTACGGCGGCGGCTGCTATGACCGCTACCTGTCCATGCTCTCGCCCGCATGCCAAATCATCGGCATCGCCTTTGACGAGCAGCACGTCGACCACATCCCCATCGATGCCCACGACCTGCCGCTACCCCACATCATCAGCGCCTAATCGCCGCCATATCAGCCACGGCTACAGCAGTACCATCGCAGCCTAGTGCTCCTCGCCGGCGCGGGCCAGGTCGTAGGGCGTGGTCTGGTAGACGTAGTAGTTGAGCCAGTTGGTGTAGAACAGCTGAGCTTGGCTGCGCCAGACGTTGCGCGGCTCGGCGGAGGGGTCGTCGCCCGGGAAGTAATGCGCCGGCACCTCCGGGTTGAGCCCGCGCTCCACATCGCGCTCGTACTCCAGGCGCAGCGTGTCGGTATCGTACTCGGGGTGGCCAAATACAAAGAAGCGACGGCTGTCGGTCGACTTGACGATGTACAGGCCAACCTCATCGGACACGGCCACGACCTCAAGCTGCGACTCGGCCTCCACGTCCTCGCGGCGCACATCGGTGTTGCGCGAATGCACGGCATAGAAACGGTCGTCAAAGCCGCGGACCAGCGGGCTTTGCGGCTTCACCAGATAATGCTCAAATACGCCACTCGCCTTTGCCGGTAGGTCGTACTTCTGGATACCGTAATGATGGTACAGACCGGCCTGCGCGCCCCAACAAATGTGCAGCGTAGAGTGCACGTGCGTGGTGGACCAATCCATGATCTGGCAGAGCTCAGGCCAGTAGTCGACCTCCTCGAACGGCATCTGTTCCACCGGCGCGCCCGTGATGATCAGGCCGTCGTAGTGGATGTCGCGGATGTCGTCGAACGTGCGGTAGAACGTCTCCAGGTGGCCGGCGCTCACGTGCGTGGCCTCGTGCGTCTTGGTGCGCAGCAGGTCCACTTCCACCTGCAGCGGCGTGTTGGAGAGTTTGCGCATGATCTGCGTCTCGGTGGCAATCTTGGTGGGCATGAGGTTGAGGATGAGCACGCGCAACGGGCGGATGTCCTGGTGCAGCGCGCGGTACTCGGTCATGACAAAGATGTTCTCGCTCTCGAGCTGCGCAGCGGCAGGGAGGGCGTCGGGGATGCGAATGGGCATGGATGCTCCTTACGAGTCAGTTGCAGCTATGGTACAACGACCGGCCCCATCCGCGCGAGCACATCGCCCAGCGATACCGTCAGCGGCCCAAATCGCTCCAAAAGTAGAGATTAAGGCATGCCCAAAAATCTATAGCGCTTTAGCCTAGCAAAGTGGCAACAGGACGCTACAATGGTTCGACGCGAAAAACTCGGCCGAAAGGATACATATATGTACCAGACGCGTAAGATCGGTGTGGTCGGCCAGGGCCACGTAGGAGCACATGTCGCCAACAGCCTGCTCATGCAGGGCATTGCCGATGAGCTGTACCTGTGCGATATCAACGAGGCCAAGGTGACGTCCGAGGTCCAGGACCTGCGCGACTCCCTTTCGTTTGTCCCGTACAACACCAAGATCGTCAACTGCTACGACCACTACGAGGAACTTGCCTGCTGCGACGTCATCGTCAACGCCGCCGGCAAGGTCGCGCTGGCCGCCGGCAACCGCGACGGCGAGCTGTTCTTTACCACCGACGCCGCCCGCACCTTTGCCAAGCGCATCGTCGACGCCGGCTTTGACGGCATCTTCGTGAGCATCTCCAACCCCTGCGACGTCGTGTGCACCGAGCTGTGGCACCTGACCGGCTACGATCCCAAGAAGATCATCGGCTCGGGCTGCGGTCTGGACTCCGCCCGTCTGCGCACCGAGATCTCCAAGAAGGTCGGCGTGAGCCCCAAGTCCATCGACGCCTACATGATCGGCGAGCACGGCTTTAGCCAGCTGGCCGCCTTTAAGGCCGCAACCATCGCCGGCAAGAGCCTCAACGAGCTTCAGGCCGAGAACCCCGACAAGTACGCCTTCGACCACATGGAGGTCGAGGAGCTTGCACGCAAGGGCGGCTATGTGACCTACCAGGGCAAGCAGTGCACCGAGTACGCCGTCGCCAACTCCGCCGCGCGCGTCTGCGCCGCCGTTCTGCACAACGAGCACGCCGTGCTTTCCGCCTCCACGCTCATGACCGGCCAGTATGGCGAGGAGGGCATCTTCACCTCCCTGCCGTGCGTGATCGGCGCCGAGGGCGTCGAGGAGGTCTACACGCTCGACCTTTCCGAGTATGAGCTCGAGGGCTTCCACAAGAGCTGCCAGCACATCCGCGACAACATCGCCCAGCTCGACTGGTGGGACGCCGAGGCCTACGACGCCAAATAGTCTGCCGATTGACGCGGCACCTCGCTCATACGGACGCCATGCAAAGCGGGCCGCGCCGGAAATTCCCGGTGCGACCCGCTTTTTGACTCACGCAGTGCCCTTGTGAATCGAAGGCGAATGGTTTCCCCGGTACCTAGTACTGCTCGATGCCCATGTAGCGACGAATCTCGGGGCTGTGGTCGAACACCTTGCCGCGGGCGGCACGCAGCTCGCAGCTCATCGCGTAGAAGAAGATCGGCTCCAGGTACGAACGCACGCTGGCAGGCACTTCACCTACGCCGTACTCGAGCGCGTCGAGCACCATGATCGTGTCGGTGTGCGTGTTGAGGAACGCCAGCGCGCGCTCCTCCATGGGGCGGCACTCGCCCGATCCGAGCTGCACAAAGTAGAACACGCCGGGCTCAGTAGCCTCGAAAGGACCGTGGAAATACTCGCCGGAGTGGATGTAGCAGCAGTGCTGCCACTGCATCTCCATGAGCGAGCAGATGGCCATGGCGTAGGTCTGGCTAAAGTTGGGGCCGGAGCCCAGGATGTAGAAGAACTTGTGCTGCTGGCAGAGCTCGGCAAAGCGGGCGCCCAGCTCGGCGTTGACCTTCTCGCGGGCGGCGGGCAGCAGCGCATCCATCTGCTTGAGGCCCTCGTACATGTCGGCGAGTGCCTCGTAGCCTTCCTGCTGGTCAAGCAGCTCGGCGGCGATCAGAGCGCCGATGCCCTGCGGCACCTCGGCCTGCGGCACGCCCTCGCCCCAGGGGTAGACCCAGGTGGTCCACTTGCCGTTGTCGATCTTGGAGCCCTCGCAGTCGGTGAGGGCAACGACCTCGGCACCGGCGGCCAGCGCCATCTCGCAGCCGTCGACGACCTCCTGCGTGTTGCCGCTGTGGCTGCAGGCGATGACGAGCGACTTCGGCCCTAGGCTCTTGGGGGCCATCAGGCAAAACTCGCGTGCCGTGTAGACCGCCGAGGTAAACGTGGTGGCTTCGCGCTTGAGCAGCTCGTTGGCCGGCATCAGGTCGATCATCGAACCGCCACAAGCGATCCAAAAGACGTTCTTGATCCTGCCTTTGCGCTCGATGATTTCCTGAACCAGATCATGTGCGTTCATCCTGATGTTCCTCCTTGTGCGGCGGTTTTGAGCGACGGCAGCTCGTACCTGCTGTCGTTCTATGTTGTCCTATTTATAACACGTGCAACAACGCCCGTGAAGTCATCTTAGCAAAGTTGTTCTATGTTGTTCTATCTGTGGACGTTAGATGTCGAAGACGTAGCGCGAGCCCACGATCTTTTGGCGGCCGAGCAACAGAGGGCGCCCACCGGCGTCGGTAAAGTAGGCCTCCATATAGAAGAGCGGCTCACCGACCGGCACCTCCAGCAGCGGGGCCGTCTGAGCATCGGCAAGCGCAATCTCCACGGTGCAGGGGTCGGACTTGAGCGGCGCGCGACCCGAATGCTCGGCAACGAGCGCAAAGATGGAATTGTCCGTGAGGTCCTTGTCGGCAAGCGTCTGCAGGTAGGGATGGTCGGCGAGCACAAAGGCGTTGTTCTCGAGCATGACAGGGATGCCGTCGGCTGTGCGCACGCGTTCGACCACGATAAGCTCGCAGCCGGGCTCCACGCCAAAGAACGCCGCATCCTCGTGCGTCGCCGCGACCACCGTGCGCGACACCAGACGCGCACCCGGCACCATGTCGTTGGCAGCACAACCCTCAGTAAAGCTCTGGACGTCACCCTTCTGGCGAATCTTGCGCTTGAGCTTGGGCGCACACACAAAGGTGCCCCTCCCCTGCTGGCGGTTGAGATACCCCGCACGCGACAGCTCCTCGATGGCGCGACGCACGGTGACGCGTCCCACGCCATAGGACTTCGCGAGCTCCATCTCGGAAGGAATGCGCGAGCCGGCAGGGTACACACCGCGCGCGATCTCGCCCTTTAGGTCGTCCATGACCTGCTGGTACAGCGGTACGGCGGACACGTCAGTACGGTCGGTCTTGCTATCGGCTACCATCGTTACGCTCCATCCCGCGCATGCTCGGACTCAAACTCTTCAATTGCCGCCATAAACTGCTCGCCAAAGGCGTCGGCCTTTTTCTCGCCAATGCCGTTGACCTGGATCAGCTCGTCGCGCGTCTGCGGGCGCAGGCGGCACAGGCCGCGCAGGGCCTTGTCGGAGAAGACCATGTACGGCGCCATCTCCAGCTCGGTCGAGATCTCCTTGCGCAGGGCGCGCAGGCGCTCAAACAGCTCGGCGTCGTCGCCCACGCGCGGTCGCTGATCCAGCTCGGCCTCCTCGCGCAGCAAATCCACCGCACGGCGGGCGCGGGCCGAGGCCTTGCGCTTGGACGCACGACGCTTAACGGTAAAGGCAAACGCTTCGTCCTCGACCTCACCGGCGCGCGGGCCCAGGCCCACGACCGGGTACTGCCCCTGCGAGGTGGCCAGATAGCCGCGGCCGCACAGCTGGCCGATGATGTCCTTGATGCGCCCGACCGATTCGCTCGACAGCTCACCGTAGCCGCGGTCCTCGTCCAGATGCATCTGGCGAATGCGCTCGGTGTTGCCGCCGTGGAGCACATCGGCGATCAGCGACTTGCCAAAGCGCATGGGACGCGTGGCCACATAGTGCACAGCGGCGCGGGCCATATCGGTGACGTCTTCGACCTCGAACTGCGTCAGGCAGTTGCTGCAGTTGCCGCAGCCCTCGGCGTCGTCCGTGGCGGTGGCGCCCGCACCGGCCGCGGCCTCGTCGCCAAAGTAGCGCAGCATGTATTCGCGCAGGCAGCCGGTGGTATTGCAGTAGCCCTCCATTTGGCTGAGCAGACGATATCGATTCTGGAGCGCCCACGCGCGCTGCTCGTCGTCGAGCGCCTCATCGGCGGCATCGCCGCGATCGATCAGAAAGCGACGCATGCGAAAATCGTTGCCGTTCCACAGCAGGTGGCAGCTGGCCGGGTCGCCATCGCGGCCGGCGCGGCCCGCCTCCTGGTAGTAGGCCTCGATGCTCTCGGGCACGTTGTTGTGGATCACGTAGCGCACGTTGGGCTTGTCGATGCCCATGCCAAAGGCGTTGGTGGCAACCATCACCTGGATATCGTCGTCGATAAAGGCGCGCTGGCTTTGGCGGCGGGCGTCATTACCCATGCCGGCATGGTAGCGGCCAATGCGAATGCCGCTGGGGCCCAGCGCTTCGGCAAGCTCCGCGGCCAGCGCGTCGACCGTCTTGCGGGTCGAGCAATACACGATGCCGCTCTCGCTCGAATGCGCGATCACGTAGTCGCGCACCCAGGCGGTCTTGGCCTTGTCGCCCATCTCCTCGCAACCAAAGTAGAGGTTCTTGCGATCGAAGCCCGTCACTACCGTCGCGGGATTTTGCAGGCCGAGCATCTGCTGAATGTCCGCGCGCACGCGCTCGGTCGCCGTGGCGGTAAACGCCGCCACGATCGGGCGCCGCGGCAGCGAATCGATAAACTCACGAATCTGCAGGTAGGCGGGACGAAAATCCTGGCCCCACTGGCTCACGCAGTGGGCCTCGTCAATGGCCACGAGCGGCACGCCAATGCCACCGTCCGCCGCGGCTTCCTGCGCAAAGGCTAAAAAGCGCGGCTCGAGCAGACGCTCGGGTGCCACATACATAAGCTGATAGCGGCCCTCGCGCGCCCGCTTGAGCACGGTATTTTGCTGAGCCGGCGTAAGGCTGGAGTTGAGATAGCTGGGCCGCGCACCCGCCGCGAGCAACGCACGGGTCTGGTCCTCCATAAGCGACAGCAACGGGCTCACCACAAAGGTGATGCCGGGCAGCATGAGCGCGGGCACCTGGTAGCAGATAGACTTGCCGGCGCCTGTGGGCATAACGCCGAGCGCATCGCGGCCAGCAAGAATCGCATCCACCATGCGGTCCTGCCCCGGGCGAAACGAGGTGTAGCCAAAATAGGCGCCGAGCGTGTCGAGCGCCATCTGCTGCATGCTATCGGTCATGGTTTCCTAACGTCTAAGTCATCTGCCGCCGATTATACGCCGCCACGCGGACCGGTGCCGCACGGCCACCAGCGATGGGCTACGCAATCCGAAGGGGACGAGCGTGGATTTTTAGACACTTTCCGAATGAGCGTGGATAATCTCCCACTTTGAGCCCGTCACCAAGCCAAAAACGGGAGATTATCCATGCTCATTCTATGGGTAGTCGATGTTTTGGCAATGTCAGCGAAAGCCCGCCAGAGCGAGCAAGGTGCCTTGAAACGAGGCGGCATTGATCTTCTGATCATGCCGCCGAAGTTGAAAGGCAGATTGCCGCTCTGGCGTCGAGCCGTTACGCGGTTTGGTAAAACCGCGTAACTTACATGACCATAACGTAGCGCGATCCCACGTAGTACTGCTTACCCATCAGGACCGGCTCGCCATTGGGGCCGATAAAGCCGGCACGCAGGTTGAGCAGTGGATCGTGCGGAGCAATGCCCAACTCGGCCGCCTGCTCGGTATTGGCACGAACGGCCTCGACCGTGCGGTAGCCAACCGAGACAATCGGCGTTCCGCCAACACGCTCGACCTCGGCAAAAATCGACTTGTCCTCAAGATCGGCCGTCAACAGCTCACGGTAGGCGTCAAACGGCACAAAGATGTTCTCCTCAAAAATGGGCTCGCCGTCGGCCGTACGCACGCGCTTGATGTGCAGCAGCAGCGCGTCCTTCTGCAGGCCAAAGAACTCCATCTCGTTTTGACGTGCCGGCACAATCTGGCGATCGACCACATGCGCGCCCGCCTTCATGTCATTATCGGCACACAGCGCGGTAAACGTCTGCAGCGTCGAAGCGTGGAACTGGCGGTTGATGTGCGGCGTGGAGACAAAGGTGCCACGGCCCTGCTGCTTAACCAGGTAGCCATCGGAGCACAGCTCCTCGACGGCGCGGCGCACCGTAATGCGGCTCACGTCGTACTGCTCGGCTAGCTCAAGCTCGGACGGAATACGCTCCTTGGGTGCATAAACACCTTTCTCGATCGCGTCCTTGATTTCGTCATAAATCTGCTGGTAAAGCGGTGCATTTTTGGGCGTAGGCATATCTAATCACTGTTATCGAAATATTGAAATAACTAATACGTATATAACGTCTAGTTTCATGTTACCTCATATTGATAAAACGATACACCCTCCCTACCAAAAAGCGACAGCTTCATTTTGGCAGGTTTTATCTGGGCAAACGAAAGTCCCTCGAAAGCAACGGGGCTTTCGTGGGGCTCATACGGAAGGGTTGCGCCGGGCCGGTAAAATGCCAAAACCCTACTTGCCGTCGTCCTGCTGCAGGCTGTCCTGCTCGCTGAGGCGCGCCTGCCTGCTGGCCATGCGTGCGGGCTTGTCGGGATCGGGAACGGCCGTGGGCATGGGCTCGTCGACATGACCTCCCCACCAGCCGCCCACAAAGTTGAGCGTGTGGAACACGTTGATCACGGCGCCGGGATCAATGTCGCACACCAGCTTGATAATGTCCTGGCTCTCGTAGGTCGATACAACGGCGTGCAGCAGGTACATCTTCTCGCGGCTGTATCCGCCAATGACCTCGGCGCAGCTAATGCCATGCTGAAAATGGTCAACATAGGCGGTCATGACCTCGTCTGCCTTGCGCGTCGTGATCTGCAGCGTCACGCGGTCGTAGCGACGATAGAAACTGTCGATGGTCTTGGTCGAAATAAACTGGAACACGATGGAATACGCCGCCTTGTCCCAGCCAAACATAAAACCAAAGATCGCCAGGATAAAGCAGTTGAAACCAAAGATGACGCCCCAGATGGTCTTGCCCGTGTGGTTGGAGACCCACAGCGCGATAAAGTCGGTGCCGCCGGTGGATGCGCCGGACTTAAGCGCGATGGCAGCGCCCAGACCCGAGACTACGCCGCCAAAAATGATGAGCATGATCTTGTCGCCTAAAAACGGCGCGAAGTGAAAGACGTTGAGGAACAGCGACGAGAGCACGACCTGCATCATCGAGAAGATGACGAAGCGCTTGCTAATGCCACTCCAACATAGGAGCGCCACGGGGATGTTGAGCGCGAGCATACCGAGCGAGATGTCGATGTGAACGCCGCCGAGCGAGGTAACGCGATCGAGCAGGACCGCAACGCCGGTGAGGCCGCTCGGAAGCAGGTCGGCGGGCTGAATGAATGCCTGGATCAGAAATGTCTGGAGAACGGCGGAAATGGTGACCGCCACAGCAGTAATGGCGCGGCGGACGATGGTGAGGCGGCCGAGCACGAGCACTCGGTCCGTGAGCTGATCGATGGCGTTCGCCACGCAGGCTCCTTTCGAAGGCAGATGTAGTTGTGGGATATGTCCGCGATTGTAGCATGGAGCGTGCGGGGGCGCTTCAATTCACCCTCTCCCGACAACCAAAGCGGGACCAGCAACCCCACGACCAAAGGCCCAAATTACAAGTGAGTAGACTTTACGCGACCTGCAGAGCACACCCAAAACCGCCACCCCTGTGACCTGCGGTTTTACTAGAGCAGATGCGCTTTGTGCTCGTCCTGCACCAAAAAGTCTACTCACTTAGTCCGAATCGAAGCCAAACGGGTCAAAATCGAAACCAAATTGAGCCAGTCCACCGCAAAAAACGTTTGAACCCGTGCTTCTCGCGGCGGATTGACACTACAAAGCGGCCAAAATGTCGGTCAGATTATCAATAACGGCATCGGCTCGCGATTGATCGAGGTTGACGCCCTCGTGCGGGCGCAGTGCCAGGACGCGGGCGCCGGAACGTTTGCCAGCCTCGATGCCCAAAGGCGAGTCCTCGATAACCAGGCACTCGGTAGGCTCCACACCCAGCGCCTCCATGGCACGCAGGTAGATCTCGGGGTCGGGCTTAAACGCACTGCACTCGTGACCGCTGATGGTGTAGTCCAGCACGTCGGCGATACCGGCAATCCCCACCAGCTCGTCGATCAACTCGCGATAGGACGAGCTCGCGATGGCGCACTTCACGCCACGCTCGTGCAACTCGCGCATCACCGGCTCCGTCTGCTCGTTGAGCAGCTCGGCATACGGAACGGGATGGTCCGGGCTATAGACCTGCTTGTACTCCACGCGCAGGCGCTCGCGCAGCTCAACATCGTCAGGTACCAGCGACTTCCAAATGGCGGGCTCGTTAGACCCCGAAAGATCGGGGATCTCGTCAAAGTGAAAGCCCTTCTCTTCCATAAACGCCACGCGACGACGGTTGTAGAACCACTCGGTATCGACCAGCACGCCGTCCATGTCAAACAGCACTGCCTTGATCATACGCATCTCCTCCCACCTGCCAAAAAGGGACAGGTTTATTTTGGTAGGTTTTATCTGGGATTTGCGACGCGACAGACACGCCCTCCCCAGAGCAAAAAAGGGGACGGGGCGCAAACCCCATCCCCTCTCAATCAACCCGTAAGGTCTACTTACTTGTGATTAGTAGGAAAGCTTCCACATGTAGCGGCGCATGGTCAGCGGGTGCTGACGGGCCTCGGCGATCTGGTTGCCGTACTCGCGCATAACGGCGAGGTGCAGCAGCGGGTTGAAGTAGGTGACGACGCTCGCGGGCACGGCGTCAGCCAGGCCGTAGTCCTTGGAGTCGATCAGAGCGACCTTGGCGCCCATGCGCTCAAGGAAGGTGAGGGCGCGGGCGTCCATCGGACGGGTAGCGCCATCGGACATGAAGAAGACGTAGGGCTTACCCTCGGTGGAAACCTCGAACGGGCCGTGGAAGTACTCGCCGGTGTTGTAGGCGGCGGCGTCGATCCACTGCATCTCGGTGAACAGGAAGGCGGCGTGAGAGTAAGCCATCTTCTCGGAGGCACCAGAGGCCATGAAGTAAATCATCTTGTCGTCCTTGAAGTCCTCAGCGAACTTCTTGGCGAGCTTCTTGCAGGACTGAGCAGCGTTCTCGCAGAGATCGAAGACGTTGGTGAGGCCGGTGATCATGTCGTCGTACTTGTCATAGCCCTCGGTCTGCTGAAGGATCTCGAGAGCAAGAGCGATGGCATAGCCGGGCTTCTCGCACTTGGCAGCGAAGTTGGCGTGGAAGCCGTGAACGATGACGTAGTCAGCGTCGACGGTCAGAGCGGAGCCAGCCTTGTTGGTGAGGGAGACGACCGGGCAGTTGTGCTTCTTGGCGGTCTTGTTGGCCTCGACGGTCTCAGGCGTGGAGCCACCGAGGGAGCAGGTGATCACGAAGGTGTGCTCGTTGACCCAGGAAGGCGTGTCGTAGTTGAACTCGTTAGCGGTGAAGATCTGAACGTTCAGCTTGTCCGTGTTGTTGGCCAGGAAGTACTTGGCGGGGTAAAGGTCGGACATGGAAGCACCGCAGCCGACGAAGGCGACGCTGTGGATCTCGTGGTTGGACAGGACGTCAGCGACGATCTGCTTAGGGAGGTTAAGGTCGATCTCGTACATCTGACACATTCCTTTCGATTTTTGCGGCGCCACATTGCCGGGCGCTCGCAGGGTTACCGTGGTTTGGACCGAGTCGCCGGCCCGTTAAGGATGCGACAAAGGGACTGTCCCATTGTCGCATTTTGGGGATGGAAGCCTGCCTGGGGTATGGGATGCCAGGCAGGCCCCCGGGGGAAAGCGGTTAGGCGCTTGGTCGCGACTAGGCCAGGATGCCGGCCGCGGAGAGGGCGATGCCGCCCACAATGGCGATCACGAGAAGCCAACCGGTGTTGACGTTCTTCTTGATGAGCCAGTACATAAGGCCGGTGAGGCCAAGGGAAATCATCTGGGGCATCATGCCGTCCAGGATGTCCTGGATAACGACGGTGCCCTCAGCGAACTGCAGCGGGGTGGTGGCGCCAATCAGCGTAGCGATCATGCCGCCCACGGACATAAGGCCCACGATGCCGCAGACATACATGAGCTTCTCCATGAGGTCGCCGCCCTGAAGCTTGCTCAGGTACTCGTGGCCGCCCTGATAGCCCATCTTGGCGGCGAACCAAGTAATCAGCACAGAGGGGACGATGGAGATGAGCATGGCCAGGATCGGGCCCATGATGGAGCCCTGCTGAGCCAGCTGAACGCCCAGGCCAAAGGCGATAACGCGGATGGTGCCCTGGAAGAAGGAGTCACCGATGCCGGAAAGCGGACCCATGAGGGAGGTCTTGACCGCGTTGATCGAATCGGGATCGAAGTTCTCGGGATCCTTGGCGTACTCCTCCTCCATGGAGGCGGTGAGGCCCAGGATAAAGGCGCTCGTCTGCGGGGTGCAGTTGTAGAACGCCATGTGACGGTGGTAAGCCTCTTTCTTAGCAGCGAGCTGCTTGGGGTCGGACTCGTCCGGATAGAGGCGATCGAGCGTGGGAACCATGCCGTAGAGGAAGCCCATGTTCATCTGACGCTCGTAGTTCCAAGAGGCCTGGATGGCCCAGGAGCGCCAGAAGAACTGGCTGACCTTCTTGTTCAGGGACACGTCCTTGGTTGCGGTTGCCATAGTGTGTTCCTCCTTAGTCTTCGTCGTCTTCGAGCGGATCGTAGTCGGAATCGACACCGGCGGCTGCATGGGAACCGTTGAACTTGAAGCCCATGAAGACGACAGCCAGGCACACACCGATCAGAGCGACCGCGATGACGGACAGGTTGAGGTAAGCGGCGAGCAGGAAACCGATGAACAGGAACGGAGTCATACCCTTCTTGATCATCATGGTGAGCAGCAGGGCCAAGCCGTAGGCGGTCATGATCTTGGTCGAAACGTTAAGACCAGTGGACAGCCACTCGGGAACCATGTTGACGATGGCCTGAACCAGGTCGGTGCCAACAAAAACGGCGAGGAAGATCGGCAGGAAGTACATGACGGCGTACAGACCGGAGCCGGCGCAGATGTGCATACGGTAGGCGGTCTTGAACTTTCCGTTATCGATCGCGCTATCTGCCACATGGGTGAGGGCGGCGATGATGGAACGGAAGACAATGCCGAGGAGCTGACCCAGGACGGCGACCGGGATGGCGATCGTCATGGCGGTCTCGGCGGAAGCATCGGTCAGGCATGCGAAGGCAGCGGCCACGATGCCGCCCAGGACCATATCGGGCGGAACGGCAGCGCCGACCTGCACCAGGCCCATGGACACGAGCTCGACGGCGGCACCGACGGCAAGGCCGGTGGGCACATCGCCCAGCAGCAGACCGACGAGCGTAGCGCCAACGAGGGGCTGCTCGAAGTTAAGACGACCGAGCAGGCGGGAGTCCCACATGCAGCACACGCCGACGAGGCCGACGAGCACCGCACTGATGAACGTATTCATACCCTTCTCCTTTCAGTCAGGCAAAAGCCTGGTTGATTACAGCTTGGCGTCGATGTCGACGCTCTGATACGTAGGGGTCTGCTGGACATAGAGCTTAATGCCCATGTCGAGCAGCTGGTTGACGTCGGCCTTCTGGGTGGCGTCGAGGAAGACGGAGCTGTCCTTGCCGCCGACCTGATCGGCACCGTCGTGGTTGGCGGTGGCGCCCAGGTTGATGGCGTCGAGCTTGTAGCCCTGGCAGAACTGCAGCATCTCGGCCGTGTTGCCAAAGACGAACATGACGCGCTCGCCGAGGGTGTTGAGCTTGTCCATCTTGGCGAGAGCACGCTCGACGGTGAAGACGTTCAGACGCACGCCCTGGGGCTTGGCCAGCTTAAGAGCGCCCTTCTTGATGTCATCGTTGGCGGCGGCGTTGTCGACGACGATGATGCGCTCGGCCTGAACCTTGGTGGTCCAGGTAAAGACGACCTGGCCGTGCAGCAGACGGTAATCAAGACGTGCGAGGACGATCTTGGCGGGACCGGAGCTGTGACGGGACGCCTTGGCCTTCTTGGCGGGAGCCGCGGCAGCCTCGACCGGTGCGTTGGGGTTGGTCAGACCGGTGCGGGCCTCGTTGATGAGGGCTGCGAGCTCGGCACCCTTGACGGGGACGGGGCTCATAGCGAGCGTGAGCGCCAGCGGGATGTTGAAACCGCTGACAACCGTGAACTTCGTGCCGTTCTTGGAAAGCTCGACCATGCTGTTGTTGACCGAGCTGCCGAGCATATCGGTCAGCACATAGACGGTGTCGTCCGCGTTGAACGTGGCGATCATGGCGTCCACCTTATCGGTGATGGGCTCCTTGTCGTCACGAGCAAGCGACACGACGTGGACGTTCGACACGTCGCCGAGAACCATCTCGAGCGTGTCTTTGGCGCCTGCGGCCAGGCCGCCATGAGATGCGAGAATGATCTGATTCATCTTGCCTCCTCCTTTTCGTTATGGTCATTATAACGTCTTATACGTTGCTTATATTGCTAATTAGTATAAAGACCGTTCGCGGGTGAAAATCGACCGTTGACGGGTTTAACGCAATCGAAACGTTGGTGCAGGGTAGGTCGGCGCTGTCTTGGCGACGCCCGATCAGACGCCTCGCCAATCCCCTATCGCACGAAGTACCAGGGGCTTTCCTGCACGGTGGGCTCCAGCGCGATGCCAGTGCGTTCCTTAAACAGATCCATGTCCTGCGATTTCTCCGTCCACCACGCGTTGGGCTTAAAGGTCATGCTCTCAACGACATGACCGACAAATACACTGTTGCGCAGCTTGGAGAAGTCGGTGTTCATGATCAGGATGGACGCGAGCACCAGCACAATGCCCAGAACCTTGATCGCGCCGGCGGGCTCGGCATAGACACCAATGCCCACCAGTACGGTGACGACCGTCTCGAAAGACATTACGACGGGAACTTTCGATGTCTCGAGCCCCATGGACAGACCCTGCATATATAAGATGTAAGCCACGGCTGTGGGGATGAGTCCAAAGCCAAAGAACAGCAGCAGCAGCTGTGGCGACATGGCCGCGGCGACATCCGGCCACGGAGCCGCGATAGCTGCCATAACCGCACCGCCAAAAACAAAACCCCAAAACGTGACAGCCAGCGGGTGGACCGTCTTGGTTGCTATTCGGCTAAACACCGCGAGCGACGCACCACAAAAGCCCGCAATCACGCCCGACGTGACGCCCCAAACCGAAAAATGAAAACCGGAAAGGTCGCCATTGGTCACTGCAAGCACGCAGCCAACGATGTTGAAGACAATGGCAACGAGCTTGTTGGGAGTCACGTCCTCGCGATAAAGCACGCGACCGAGCACGACGCCAAACACCGGCGAGGTATAGAGCAGCACCGAGGCCGTGGACATGCCCACCTCGCCCATGCACTCGTAATAGCAGGTGTTGGCGGCGGCCAGACCAACGATACCGACAAGTGCGCAGGGAACAAGCTCTTTAGGGCTTGCCTTGAACAGGGCCAGGGGACCCTGAGCCACGGTAGACCCCTCACCCGGACGGCAGCCCATAAACATCAGGACCGGCGCCAAGATAAGCGCTCCGACCAACAAGCGAAAGGCAGCCATGCTCTGGGACGAAACGCCCATGGCCGAGATGCCGTTTACAAAGATTCCGATGCTGCCCCACATAAGCGCGGCGACCAGCACCAGCACGTAGCCCAGATTGCTTTTCTTCAACGCAGCCTCCTCGATATTGTTTCCAATATGTTTCACACTACGTTATAGTCGTTATATACATTTTTCAAGACACAAATCGGCGAACGAGGAAATGATTCCCAGGAGTGTCCCCAAGTGCCAGCACAAAAGGAACGTCCCCAAGTGCCAATCACGGCAACGCCGACGTTTTGGCAATGTCAGCGAGCGCCCGTCATTTGAGCCAAGGTGCCGTGAAATGAAAAGGCGCTGACCTTCTGGTCGCGCCTTTGAAATTGAACGGCAGATTGGCCAAATGCCGGGTGCGCAGCGTCGGCCGGTCCGCCGTTCGGTAGAACGGCGGAACCAATATCCCCTAGTAATCCAGCTTCCACATGTAGCGTCGCGTCATGTAGTCCTTGTGGGTGACGGCAGAGAGCGCGCGCATGTACACGTTGTTGAGAATCGGGGCAAAGATCAGGTGGTTGAAGTATTCGCTCACGCTGTCCTTGATGTCATTGAGGCCGAGCTCCTTGGCGTCGAGCTGATAGACGCGCTCGCCACCGTACTGGTTGACGAAGCGGATGCCGCGCTCGTCGTTGCAGCGGCTGCGGCCGACGCTGATGAGCTGGAACAGCGAGGTGCGCTTGTCCAGAATCTCGAAGGGGCCGTGGAAGAAGTCGCAGGTGTTGATGGTGCAGGAGTCGATCTGCAGCATCTCCTGCACGTTGCAGATGCTAAAGACGTAGGCGGCACCAAAGAGCGGGCCCTGAGCCATGACGTTGATGCAGGGCTTGTCGGCGTTCTGCTCGGCCCACTTGGCAGCGAGCGGACGAGTGTACTCGACGGCCTTGCGATAGATAGGGTCGACCAAGTCGAAGGCGGCCATGGCGGTCTCGTACTCGGCATAGCCCTCGGTCTGCTGCGTAAGCTCCATGGCGATCATGGTCACGACGGCGGAGTTGGTGCGGCCCATGCAGGACTCGTCGACGGCCAGGCTGTCATACTGGATCTTGTAGTCGCAGACCTCGGTGAGGCCGGACTCGTCAACATAGATGGCGATGGTACTGGCGCCGTGGTCCTTGGCGACCTGTGCGGCGACGATGGTCTCCTTGGTGCCGCGCATGGACACGACGACGGCCAGGGTGTTCTCGTTAACGTAGGCAGGGGTTGCGTGCACGAACTCGTTGCTGGTATAGCTGGAGCTCACGACCTGCGTGGCCTCGTGCTCCATAAAGTACTGGGCAGGATAGTTGCCGCCGTTGGATCCGCCGGCGCCAATCCACACGACGCGCTTGATGCCGCCCTTGTCTGCCTTGTCAGCCAAAACCTGGGAGACGACGTCCTTAACCTGTTCCTGAGTGGTCATCGTGCATCAGCCTTTCTTCTCGTTTGATGCTCATCACAGGCATACAAGTTACATACATGTTTTGGTTATGTCGACTAGTTGTATGCTATATTTGTCTTAGAAATTTTGCTGATGCGGTTTTCGATAACTGGATACCAGCGGTTTTGTTGTTGTATTGAATACATGCTTGATTAGATACGCATACAAGTTAGATACAGGTTGATCGCATGAACGCTTCATCTAAAAAGAGACTGACCCAATACGAGCGCTTGGCGGGCATACTGTGCGACCGCATCGCCTCCGGCACCTACGCACGTGGAGACAAGCTGCCGTCCGAGATGGAACTCATGGACGAATCGGGTCTGTCGCGCAGCACCGTGCGCCATGCCCTTAAGGTACTAGCTGATGAGGGCCTAGTTCGCACCGAGCGCGGGCGCGGCGCCTTTGTGGCCGACACGCCGGCGCTCCACGAGAACAACCTGGTGTTTTCGAGCTATACGGCGCAGGTCCAGGGTCAGGGCATGAAGCCCACCACGCGCACGGTGGACTCGGGCTTTACCAAGGCGGGCGGCAGCATAGCCAAGTTCTTTGATGCCGCCGTGGGCAGCAAGCTCGTCAAACTTGTCCGTCTGCGTTATCTGGACGATGCGCCACTGTGCCTGGAGACCACCTATCTACCACCGAGCTTTGAAGCACTCATCGACCGCGATATCAACGGTTCGCTCTACGCCACGCTGCGCCAGGAATTCCATCGCGCGCCGGCACAGGGACATAAGACCTTTGAGGTGTGCTATGCCTCGCAAAACGAGGCGTTTTTGCTCAACGTTGAGCGTGGGCAGGCGCTGATCCTGATCACCGACTACGTCTACGACACCGACGGCCGCCCGCTCCATGTCTCCAAGCGCATCCAGCGCACCGACCGCGCCAAATACACCGAGCCCATCGGCTAACCAATCGAAAACCACCACAATGGGGACAGGCACCTTTGTGGTGGTTTTTAGGGTTAACGCGCCATAAACGATCGATTTTTAAGAGAAACCACCACAAAGGTGCCTGTCCCCATTGTGGTGGTTTTAGGCGAGGATGTCGGGAAACCAGGTTGGCTTGGGTTGGTTGGGTGTGCGCTCGGCCAGGACCAGCTCCATCCAGCACATGTCGTACCAGCGGCCGAACTTTTGGGCGCAGCGGTCAAAGGCGCCCACCAGGCGATATCCCATATGGGCATGGAAATCCTGACTGTTGTGCGTTAGATACTCGTCGTCCTTGTCGTGCGGCACGGCAATGAGCGCGCACATGTTGGTGATGCCCATCGCGATCAGGCATTGCTTGAGCGCATCGTGCAGCTTGCGGCCCAGCCCGCCGTGGCGCACGTCGCGCGCCAGGTAGATCGATGTCTCGACCGACCAGTCGTATGCCTCGCGGCTGTTGAGCGGACTCACATAGGCATAGCCCACCGGACGCCCGTCCAACTCCATCACCAAATACGGATAGCGCTTGAGCGTACGCTCGATACGCCCGGCGAACTCCTCAACGCTCGGCACCTCGTATTCGCAGGTAATCGCCGTCTGGCGCACATACGGCTCATAGATGGCAAGCAACGCCGGCGCGTCTTCGGGCGTCGCCAGGCGAATCGTCGGCTCGGACATCTCGGTCATACAACCCTTCTCCCCCAAAAGCAAAGGCCGCCCTGCGCCAAATCCAAGCGCAAGGCGGCCTCTCGTCATTACATCAGGCTACAGGACAGCCGCCAGCGCGTCGATGTCCTCCTGCGTCGTGGCCCAGCTGGTGCAAAAGCGCACCACCGTGTGGGTCTCGTCGTACTTTTCCCAGTACTCAATCGAGGCATGCTCGCGAATGCGGGCCATGTCCTCGTTGGGCAGAATCACGAACTGCTGGTTGGTCGGCGTCTCCAAGAAGAACTGGTAGCCGCGCTCGTGCAGCACGCGACGAAGCGCCTGAGCGGTCTCAATCGCCTGGCGACCAATCTCAAAATACAGGCCGTCGGTAAAAAGAGCCTCGAACTGCACACCCGTCAGGCGGCCCTTGGCGAGCAGTGCGCCATGCTGCTTAATACGCGGAATGGGGTGCGCCGGGGCGTGCATGCCACAGAACACCACAGCCTCGCCGCAAAGCGCGCCGCACTTGGTGCCGCCGATGTAGAACACGTCACACAGCTGCGCCAGCTCGGGCAGGGTAATGTCGCACTCATCGGCCGCCAGCGCATAGGCCAGGCGGGCGCCATCCACAAACAGCGGAATCTCGCGCTTCTGGCACACCGCGTGAATCGCCGCGAGCTCGGCCTTGGAGTACAGCGTGCCGTACTCGGTCGATAGGCTCACATACACGGCACCCGGGAACACCGTGTGCTCGTAGCTCTCGTTTTCGTAGAACACCTGGATATAGTTCTCAAGGTCCTCGGCGTGCATCTTGCCCTCGTAGCCGGAAATGGTGAGCACCTTGTGGCCGCCAAACTCGATAGCGCCCGCCTCATGGCAGGCGACGTGGCCAGTCTCAGCAGCAACGACGCCCTCGTACGGCGCGAGCAGCATGTCGATCACCGTCGCGTTGGCCTGCGTGCCGCCCACCAGAAAAAACACGTCGGCGTCGGGCGCCTGACAGGCCTCGCGGATAAGCTGCTTAGCACGCTCGGTGTGCGCATCGGTACCGTAGCCGGGCTGCGGCTCCATGTTGGTGTCGACGAGCGCCTGCAGCACTGCCGGATGTGCGCCGTGGGAATAGTCGTTGTTAAACGCGAGCATGGCAATCCTCTCTAGCCGGGCACGGGCCCGATGATTCAAACGGGGCTATTGTACGCCGTTGGGATAGGCAACGCGCGCGGCAAGGCACTCAAGCGCCAACACCAGGGCAAAGCCGCAGCTCACGTCGCTCAAAAAGTGAGCTCCGATCACGATACGACCAAAGGCGACGAGTGCCGAGACCACAGCCGCCGTCCAAAAGACCGCCCGGCGACGCGAAGGTTTTTCCTTAAAGGCCGCCGCGGGAAGCCCTGCGAGCATAAGGCCGATCGCCGCGTGCGCCGTGTGTCCGCTCGCGAACGACTTGAACCCGTCCTTGATCACGCCGGCGGCGATAAAGGCCCACTTGTCGGGGTTGCCGATCACCCACCACGGCTGAAAATCGAGCCCCGGCGTCACCTCGATCACGCGCATGCGCGGGCGCGACCACAGCGGCTTGACGATCACGTTGAGGATAATGGCCTGAGCGACCCACACGGCAAGTACCATCAACGCCCAGCGCGTGAGCTCGTCGGGCGCGGTCGCGCGCGTGAGGCGATAGGCAATAACGTTAACCGCAATGACCAGCACAAACGTCAGCACCAGCTGAAACGCGATGAGCTTGCCGCCGACGCGCAGCGATCCGATAATCTCGTAGCCGACCAGACCCACGTTGATCAAAACGCCCAGCGCAGCGAGCCATTTGCTCCCCCTGGAATCGGGGCGTGCCGAGCGCACGAGCATAACGCCCGCGATGCTCGCCGTCAGCTCGAACGGCAGCTCGCCGGCCGCCTCGACAAAACGACCGTACATGCTGCCGATGTTGAACAGCGCGCTCGAAATCTGATAGTCGAAGAAACTACCCACGCCCAGACAAAGACACAGGACAACCGCGATAATGGCGACGTCTTTCTTATAGATGTATCCGAACATGCTTTCCTTTCGATGGAACCAGAGTGCCCAAATAGGGTGTTTGCAGCGTCGACTCGCTAGTCATCATCACTAGCACCCAACTGCTGCAGCAGCATGAGCGCCGCGGCCACGGGGCCGGTGCCGTCGTTGGCGTCGAGACCGCGACCCAGGCCGCTGCCCGCGCCGGCGCCCGCCTTGTAGGGCACCGACAGTTTGCGGCTCTTGGGGAAGTTCACCGCGCCATAGCGGGTCTTTAGCTCAAAGGCCACCTTCTTGGGCACGTCGACGCCCAAAAAGGTGATGCGGCCGCCGCTGAGCGTGACGCTCTCGAGCCCCAGACGCTCGCCGCGAATGCGGATGCGCGCGCGATTGAACAGGTTGAGTCCCGCCAACGGCAGCTCGCCATGCGCGGCCTCGGTCTCTTCCTGCACCTCGTCGATGCTCTCCAGGTCCTCGGCCGCTGCGAGCTTACGGTACACGAGCACGCGCTGGTCCACCGCCGGCAGGTACTCCTCGGACAAGAAGTAATCGGCCGGCAGGTTAATGCCCACGCTCGCCGCCTCCACGCCGGCGTCGTCATCGCCGCGCGCCTCGGCCACCGCCTGGCCCAGCATCTGCGTAAACAGGTCAAAGCCCACGCTCGACAGGTTGCCGTGCTGCTCGGCGCCCATAAGCGAGCCGGCGCCGCGAATCTCCAGGTCGCGCATGGCGATGCGCATGCCGCTGCCCAGGTCCTGGAACTCGGAAAGTGCGGTCAGGCGCGCCGTCGCCTCCTCGGTGAGTGGCAGCTCGCCCGGGAACATAAAGTACGCGTAGGCCTGCGTGGCAGAGCGACCCACACGGCCCTTGAGCTGATAGAGCTGCGCCAGACCCAGGCGTTGCGAATCCTCGATGATCAGCGTGTTGGCCGTTGCGTTGTCGATGCCGCTCTCCACGATGGTCGTGGCGATAAGCACGTCAATCTTCTTGGTCGCGAACTCGATCATCACGTCCTCGACCTCGCGCGGGCTCATCTTGCCGTGCGCCACGCCCACGCGCGCCTCGGGCGCGGCCTCGTGCACGCGCGCCACGGCATCGTCGATGGTCTTGACGCGGTTGGACACGTAATACACCTGACCGCCGCGGCCCACCTCCAGGCGAATCGCCGCGCTCACCACATCGGGGTCGTACTCCCCCACGTGCACGATCACGGGACGACGCCCGGTCGGCGGCGTGGTGATCAGACTCATATCGCGCACGCCGCTCGTGGCCATCTGCATGGTACGCGGGATGGGCGTTGCCGAGAGCGTGAGCACGTCGATTTGCTCGCGCAGGTTTTTGAGCTGCTCCTTGTGCTGCACACCAAAGCGCTGCTCCTCGTCGATGATCACCAGGCCCAGGTTCTTGGGGTTCACATCGGCCGAAAGCAGACGGTGCGTGCCGATGAGCACATCGATCGTGCCCTCGGCAAACGCCTTGAGCGCGCGCTTTTGCTGCGCCGGGGTGCGGAAGCGGCTGAGCACCTCGACCTCCAGGCCAAACGGGGCAAAGCGCTCAAAGAATGTCTCGTAGTGCTGTTGGGCCAGAATGGTCGTGGGGCAGAGCACCATGACCTGGCGGCCGGAGTCCACGCACTTAAAGGCCGCGCGCAGGGCGACCTCGGTCTTGCCGAAACCCACGTCGCCGCACAGTAGGCGGTCCATGGGCTTGGGTGCCTCCATGTCGGCCTTGATGTCGGCGATAGCCTCCAGCTGGTCGCGCGTCTCGTCGTAGGGGAAGCTTTCCTCCATCTCGATCTGCTCGGGCGTGTCGGGCGGACAGGCAATACCGGTAATCGACGAGCGGCGCGTATACAGGTCGACCAGGTCAAACGCCAGCTTTTTGGCATTCTTGCGCGCCTTGTTGGTGGCCCGCGTCCAGTCGGCGGTGTTGAGCCTGGTCAAGCGCGGTTTATCGCCGTCGGGACCAACGTAGCGCGTAATGCGGTCAACCTGCTCCAGCGGCACGTAGAGCTTGTCGCCATCGGCGTATTCCAGCAAAAAGTAGTCGCGTTCCTTGCCGCCCACTTCCTGGCGCGCGATCTCGCTAAAGAGCGCGATACCGTGGGTAGCGTGCACCACGTAGTCGCCCGGCTTAAACGGGAAGGTGATCTGCGTAATGTCCACCTTGCGGCGGCTGCGCGCGCGGTTGGCATCCATACGGGCGTTGAGGTCGGCGATCGAGAACACGGCCAGGTTGGCATCGGGCACCACCACGCCCTGCGGCAGGGCGGCATCGACAAAGGTCACGCGCCCGCGCGAGATGGTGG
>CABRZN010000007.1 GCA_902475445.1 uncultured Collinsella sp. | reverse complement strand
GCGGAACTCGCGATAAACCTTATGCCCCGCCCCTCCGGAGCCACACGGGAGGCAGGTTAACTAATTCGGTCCCGGCATTCAGAAAAGACAGTGCAGCAAAATGGCGATGCGGATGGGGTTAGTGCTCGTAGATCAAGTTACCTGCCAGATAGGTGGCCTGCACCTTGGTAGCCTGGAGCTCTTGGGGGTCGATGGTGAGCGGGTTTTGGTCTAGGACTACCAGATCGGCGTATTTGCCGGGTTCCAGGCTGCCGAGGCTTTGCTCGTCGCCCGCTGCATAGGCGCTGCCCAGGGTGTAGTTGCGCAGGGCTGTTGCCGCGTCGATACGCTCGCTCGGCAACCAGCCGCCCTCGGGCCAGTGGCTTTTGGGGTCCTGGCGCGTGATAGCCGTGTAGAGCACGTTCATGCTGGTAACGGCCGTGATGGGGCTGTCGGTACCGAAAGCTTGACGGATGCCGCGCTGCTTATAGGTCGCGAACGGCCACATGATGCGGCGGCGTTCCAGCCCCAGGTCGCGCTCCGGACCACCCGGGTCGAGCGTGATATGGCAGGGCTGGCTCGAGGCGACCACGTTGAGCTTGTGCAGGCGGTCGATGTCCTCGGGCAGGAGGTTCTCCAGATGCTCGAGTGTGTTATGGCCGTGCTGGGGCAGGCCGTACAGATCGGCCGCTTCCTCGAAGATATCCAGCGCGGCATGGATGGCACCGTCGCCGATGACGTGGATGCGCACGGTGTGCCCGCGCTCCGCAGCCGCCAGAACCAGCTTACGCATGCGCTCGGCAGGAACTGTCAGACGGCCCTGGTCGCCCGGGAAGCGCGGGTTGGTATAGGGCTCGGTGAGATAGGCCGTGTGTTCGCTCGAGACGCCATCGAAGAACTGCTTAAAACCAGGCGCCGAGAGCAGCGCATTGTTCGCGTAGCGGGTCTGCAGTTCTTCTAAGCGCGATTGGTCATCCAGCAACGTGGGGAACAGATGAGCTCGAATGCCCAGCTTGCCGGCTGCCTGTAGCTTGTCGTAGACATCGTCGCGGATAAAATCGCAGCCCGGCATAGGCATGAGCGACATATCGCAGATCGAGGTGATGCCCTGCTCGGCCATGCGCTTCATCTGGTCGGCGTAAGCGCTCGCGATGCGGTCCTCGCCCAGCCACTCCAGGCAGCGCGGCAGCAGCTGCATAGCAGCTGCCTCGTGAGCGATACCCGTGAGCTCGCCGTTTGCATCCTTGTCGTAGCTACCGCCCGCCGGAGGCTCGCTGTCGCGCGTGACGCCGAGCGCCTCGAGTGCGCGGCTGTTGAGCCACAGCGTGTGCCCGTCGCCCGAATACATAACGCAGGAGCGATCGGGGAAGGCCGCATCGAGCGATGCCTTGGTAGGATGCTCGGGCGGGTCCCAGCGGTAGTCGCGCCAGCCCTGCGTCACCACCCAAGCGTCGTCGGGCAGACCCTGGGAAAACTCGAGCGCATGCTGCACCAACGCCGCCTCGGACGTGCCCATATCCATGAGCATGTACGGCGAAGAGCCGACCGAGGTATGGAAGAAGTGCAAGTGCGCATCGTGGAAACCGGGGCAAACAAACTGCTCGCCGTAATCGATAACCGGCGTGGCGGCGGGAGCGGCGGCAATCACGTCATCGGGCTTGCCGACTGCGACGATACGGTCGCCCGCGATGGCAATCGCCAGCTCACGGGCGGTATCGACGCCGTCTTGCGCGGTAAAGACGTTCTTGGAGCGGATAATCCGATCGATATGTTGCATGGGCATCCCCATCTCTGGCAGGAAATTCAACACCCCCGAGTGTACTCCCCCGCTCCAGCTACAAAACGCCAAGCGGCAAACGGCACCTTTGCCAGGCCAAGTGGCAGGTGGCATACTGGAATGAGCTTGTACGATTTTGCAAAACCAGCAAGGAGCAAATCGACCATGACGAAGACCAAGGCACAGCAGATTATGGCGGCGACCGAGGCTCGCGCGGCTGACGACGTCACCGCAGCCATCAAAGATATCGCTACCGAGTTTGAACCCTATATCATCAAGCAGCGCCGGCACTTCCATAAGCACCCAGAGCTGAGCCTTGCCGAGGAGCGCACGACTTCCGACATCGCCAACCAGCTCGATGCCATGAATATCCCCTACGAGCGTCCCCTTAAGACGGGCCTTGTGGCGACCCTTCGCGGCACCGCGCCCGACGCCTATCGCGAGGACGGCACGCCGCGCCGCCGCATCCTGCTGCGCGCCGACATCGACGCCCTGCCCGTCACCGAGCAGACCGGCGAGGATTTCGCCAGCGTCAACGAGGGCTGCATGCACGCCTGCGGCCACGACTGCCACATCGCCATGATGCTCGGCACGCTGCAGATCCTGCGCCATATGACCGACGACATCCACGGCGAAGTCCGCATCGTCTTCCAGCCCAGTGAGGAAAACGGCCAGGGCGCCAAACTCATGATCGGCACGGGCGTGCTCGACGGCGTCGATGGCGCCTACGCCGCGCACATCTGGAGTGAGGTCGACGCCGGCACCGTGAGCTGCGAGCCCGGTCCGCGCATGGCCAATACCGACTGGTTCCGCATCGACGTCCGCGGCACCTCGTGCCATGGCGCCATGCCCCAGCGAGGTCACGACGCCGTCATGGTTGCCGCCGAGATCGTCAATGCCCTGCAGACCATCGTTTCGCGCGAGATCAGCCCCTATGAGCCGGCTGTCATCACCGTCGGCGAGCTGCACGGCGGCACCGCGCGCAACGTTATCGCCGGCACGGCCTACCTCGCCGGCACGGTGCGCACCTACGGAGATTCGACCCACGAGGAAATGCCGGAGCTTATGCGTCGCATCGTGGAGCATACCGCGGCCGCCTTGGGCGCCGAGGCAGAGCTCACCGACTACACCATCGCTAATTATAAGGTCGAAAACGATGCCGCCTCGAGCGAGCGCTGCCGCCAGGCAGTAATCAAATGCCTGGGCCCCACCGGTCAAGGCCATTATCGCGGCACACTCTCGGGTGAGGATTTTTCGGAGTACCTGCGCCGCGTACCGGGTGTGCTCGCCTTTGTTGGCACGCGCAACCCCCAGATTGGCGCCACGTACGCCCAACATTCTTGCTTCTACAAGATTGACGAGTCGGTACTGGCCAAGGGCTCCATGGTGGCCGCCCAATATGCCATCGACTTTTTGGCCGAGCCCACGCAAGAGGAGCTCGACGGCCCCGCGATCACCGCGGTCGCCGAAACCAACCCCGATCTGGCCGCCAAGTTGCGCTCTGCCAAGGCGACGACCGCCGAGGCTCGTGACGCCATCCATGATGCCCGCACGGCTCGCCATGCCGCAATCAAGGGCATCCACGAAGCCCGCGCCGCCGCTCGCCACGAGGAAAAGCGCGACGAGTAGCCGTCACGCCCATCCATAACAGCCTGGCTAAAGCAAAGCGGGGGCGGACGTTATCTCAACGTTCGCCCCCGCTTATGTGTCGACCGTTTTTCTAGCGCGTCCTCCGTCACGCCAGGTAAGAGCGAAGGATGGTGAGCCAGCGTGAGGGTTCGAGGTGGATGATATCGTCGGGAACTCCGGCGGGCGCATAGCCGCCAAAGAGCAGACCGGCATCTGCCGGATTGATGAGGCGCACGATCCATACGACGACGACCAGCACGCACAACACGGTGACCGCAATGTCGATACCACGCTTTAGCTTGCTCGATGCCACCTCCTCGCGCACGAACGCGAGCACAAACGCAATCGGCACCACCCAAAACAGCGGATGGTAGGCAAAGGCAGCCGCATAATCGAGGCGCAGCGCCGCCAGCCACGCCCTCGTCATGCCGCATCCCGGACAAGGAACGCCCGTCATCAATCGAAAAATGCAGCCAATGTCGAGCAGGTAGAGCTCGTGCCTAACAATAAGGGCGGCGTGAACAGCTCTGCCGTGCCCCTATGTCCCTGGGAGCTGTTCACGCCGCCCTTATTGTTAGGCACGAGCGCCAAGGCGAGTGTTGTAAGCCGTTGCCATGGCATTGGTATTATTGATGACGATGTTCATAGCGAAGATGGGACCAAGGCCGCACAGGAGCGCGCCGAAGATCTGCCACAGAAGAACGGTGGTGCCGTTTTCCTGGAACACCAGGCCGTAGCGAGGAGCGTTGGCCTGCAGGCGGTTGCCAATCTTGTAATACCAGTAGTACGCGTAGAAGCCGCAGGTCACAAACGATAGAAGGATGAATTCCGCCAGACCCGGCGTGTAATCGCCGTCATCCTGACACAACGTGTTGACGTCGCGTGCCAAGCAATACAGGAAGTAGAACGAATAGATACCGCAGGTCACAAGAGAGAGCAGCAGCCAGCCGATCAGGCTGCGGTCAGCCTTAATGGGGCCATAGCCCATCGGAGCGGATGCGGACTGTTGGGCGTATTGACCGGTGTACTGCTGCTGAGGCTGGGGCGCGGGCTGAATAGCCTGGGCCGGAGCGGGCTGGGGCTGCGGGGCCGCAGCGGCAGAAGCGGCACCAACGGCGGATCCGCAAACAGGGCAGAATTTGGCATCATCCGAAATGGGAGAACCACAAGTGGGACAGAACATGAGCCTCTCCTTTTCCTAAGGCGTCGCACGCCTTCAAACCTTACACGTCTACGTTCTCAACAATAGCCGCGACGTTGTTGCGCAACATTGACCAATTTCCGAGAAATTTTGCTGCAACCGTTTTCCCAGGCATTTTCTTGCTTTCGCAGTAGAAAAAGGCACCCCGGGCTCAGTTGCCCAGGGCGCCTCGACCGGCTATTCGGTTTGATTGTTTTCGGCAGCAGGATTATCGCCCGGCTCATCCGCCGGCGTGGCAACGGCATCCCAATCGGGCTCCGCAGGCGTCGCCTCGGACGCCGGTGCGGGGGCAGGCGCGGGTGCCGGGGCAGGGGCAGGCGCGGGTGCCGGGGCAGGGGCAGCACCAGTGGCTGCCATGGGATTGAATCCCGCAGGAGCAGGCTTCTTCTCACCCGGGAGCACAAAAGTCAAAACGTCGTCCTTGTCCTCATCGGCCCATTCGCTTGCATAACGTGCAGCCCAATAGCCAACGGCACGGTGCTTGAGCATCTTGCCAAAGACCGTAAGGAACACCGTGACGAATGCAATCAGCACCAGGAACAATACGAGCGTGACACCACCGGCGGTAACAATCGCCTCGATACCCGTGGGGCGATAGTAATAGCCGTACGCGCCAATTCCGGCGATGGCACCAAAGACAGCTGTCAAGATCCACGTAATGGCGTTGGAAACCAGGCCCGTCAAAAACTCCGGAAGGAACGAAGCGCAGAACAGCTTGGTCTTGTTGTGCTTAAACGCCGCCCAGACCTTGTCGAGCGAAAACGCGCTCTCGACGCGACCGGTCACCGCAAAGTGCATCACGGCGATGTCGGCGAACATCTTAAAGAAGACACCCAGAATCGCCGAGGCAATTAGCGCCAGGACAAGCAGGCCAAGCGAGCCAAACAGCGCAGCCTCGAGCGCATAAGAGCCGTAATACGAATACGAACCCGCCGCGCCAATTACCACGCCCTCCACCAGCGAAAGCACTACACCGATCACGGGAATGGCAGCGATAACCTCGAGCACGACCGAGATAACGCTCGAAAAGATTCCAAGGCCAAACGACGTGGAACGCATCAACGGACGCTCCATGCCGTCATCGATCTTAAGCGACAGATCGCGACCCCACTCTATGCCAAAGCCCGAACCGCACACGCTCGCCACGTAGGCAGCCAAAAAGCCGATGGCAGCTGCAATACCGCCGATAACGGGGATGAACAGCACGAGCACCGACACGACACAGATAAGCGCCGGCAAAAAAGCGATCTGGCATACGCGCTGCAGCACGCCCGGGGTCTTGGTCATATCCTCAAACGCCTGAGCCACACAGCCCTTGGACGCGCTCATGGGAGGCTGAGGGACAAATTGCTGAGGCTGACCCTGAGGGGCGGAAGCTGCAGCACCAGCATTAGGAGCACCGCACACACCGCAGAACTTGTCGTTATCGCCCATAGGAGCGCCACACTGCGAACAGAACATCGAAATCATCCCTTCGTATCTTAAGCGAATCACCTGGATCGCAAACGATGTCTTGGTCACCATTATCACCCAAGGTGAGGACAAATACTCTTAGATGACGTATTTGCAGCGCGCAGGGCGCTATTCAATTGTTTGATGAGTACGTCCGCGCTAGTTCGTGCCGCGGAAACCCTTGCCGACAATCTCGGAACTGTCGACTATCGTGATAAAAGCACACGGATCGACTTCGCGCGCATAACGGCGCAGCTGCACGGCCTCGCGACGGCTCAGCACGCTCATGATCACCGTCACGCACTTGCCCGAGAAGGCACCGTAGCCGCGACTGATGGTCGCTGTGCGGTTGAGATGTTTGACGATAAACTCCTCGACTTTAAGGGGCTCGGAGCAAATGACCGTGCAGACCTTACGAAGGTGAATGCTCTCGATGGCCTTGTCGACCACGAGCGTCTTGGCAAACAGGCCGAGCACGCAATACAGACCGACACGCGGGCCATACAAAAAGGCCGCGATGGTCACGATGCCGATATCGACCAACAGCAGTGCGCGGCCAATCTCGAGCGTGGTGCGGCGCTTGAGGATCATGGCGAGGATGTCCGTGCCGCCCGTCGAGGCGCCGATATCGAAGACGATGGCGCTGCCGAGCGCCGGCAGAATCACGGCAAAGCACAGGTCGAGCCACATATCGCCCGTCATCGAGACATCGGTCGGAATAAAGAGCTCAAACAGCGAAACATAGGCGGACAGCGCAAACGAGGCGAAGACGCTCCACAGGATTGCCTTGCGCTCCAAAAAGATAAATCCCAAGACGACGAGAACCGCGTTGATAATCCACATAAAGACGCCGACGGGCAGAGTCGGGAACAGCGTGGACAGAATGACCGACATGCCCGAGGTGCCGCCAAAAGCAAAGTGATTAGGGGTTTTAAACGCAACGATGGCAAAGGCCGTAAGAATCAGGCCCAGATTGAGCTCGGCGAAAAAGCGCGGGAAGCCCGGCTCCTGGCTGCGCTTTTGGCCGGCACGCTCGCCGCGCTCGATATCGGTGCGATCGACCACGCGCTCCATCGGCACCACGGGAGGACGATGTAGCTCCTCGGCAGCTCGCGATGCCGCCTCTGCCGCGGCGGCCTCAATCGCCCATGCCTTACTTTCTGTTTCGCGCTCGTCAGCCATTACGGCAACCCCTCGTTAACAATTTGGAAACAATGCGCCCATTAGGGTAACGCGGAACGTGGGGATTGCAACCCTTAGTTAGACGAGCGGTATGACTACATCGGGAGCGTACAGAAACGACCGGCCACGCTTTTGCTTGCGCGGTCGGCCGTTTAACGTTTTCGCAGATAAAACCTGCCAAAACAAACATCCCTTTTTGGTAGGTTACTCGTGCTGGTTGGTGCGGTGCTCATACTCCTCGGGGGTGATGACGTCCTCGATGCGCAGGTTGACGCCTGCCACCTCAAGGCCGGTCATCGCAGCCAGACGCTCGGTCACGCGCGCCTTGACGTCGTCGAAAATCGCGGGCGCATAGGCGCCGTACTCGATAATGACGGAAATGTTGACGACCACGCGGTTGTCATCGGTGACCTCGACCGTCACGCCCTTGGCCAGATTCTCGGCACCAAACTGCTCCTGCACAAAGTGCATGAGGTTGCCCTTCATGCCCAGGACGTGCGGTACCTCGCGGGTGGCCATGGCGACGATCTTCTCGATCACACCGTTGGAATAGGTCAGCGAGTCCTCGGACTCGTCCGCTTCCTCGTCGTCCTCGTCCGCCTCGTCTTCGGACTCGGCCTCGACGAGCGTCTCGTCCTCGAGCGTTACATCCTCCGCATCGGCGGCGACGGTCTCGTCTGCCTCGAGCTCGGTATCGGCCACATCGACCTTCGTGTTAAAAGCCATGGTTCCTCCTTATGCCTGCCACGGATGCGACAGTCGAATACGTATTAGCGGCCGCTAAACAGGCGGCCGAAGAAGTTGACGATACCGTTCTCGCCGTCGCGAATCTGGCCGATCACGGCGCCGATCAGCACAAAGAATGCGATGACGAGCGTGTCCCACAGGCCCAACGTAAGTACCAGCACGGCGAGAATAAAGCCTGCCACGGCGCCGAGCGTAGTGTTGGGGTGGCGCACGGCGTAGCTCCAGATAGCAGCGCCCGTACCTTTGATGAGCCCCATGGCCTCGTCAAAGTCGTTGGCGGCGCTGTCGTGCTGCTCGCCGGCCTCGGGCTTGGTGTCGGCAGACTCGCCTGCCGGCGTAGCGTTCTGGTCGATCGTCAGGCGCGGCGTGCGGGCGGTCTTGTCTTGGTTGGTATCACTCACCGGAAACCTCCACGGTCTAGACGGTAGTCTTGGACGGTAAAAAACGGACGCGCGCGGTCGTGCCCGGCGTGCCGAGCATGGTGTCGCAGGCCTTCTCGATGCGCTGCTGCATCGAGGTGGCAAGAGCTGCAACGTCCTTATCATCGAGGGCGATGGCCTCGACCTTAAAACGAACGCTCGACTCGTCGGGGCCTTGAACGCGCGCCTCGATATGCTCAACCATCACGCGATCATCGCACTCCGCCGCGGCACGGGCGCACGAGGAAAGCGCTGCGAGCGTGACCTCGATATTGCGCTCCCCCGCCGGATGCACGCAGGACGGCTCGCGACGCGCGAACATCAGGCGGAAAAACCCGATAAGCACGCCAAGTGCCACAATGGCGGCGCACACCGTAACGACGACGCGAGGCATGGTGTCACGCAACAGCAACATAAAGCGATACGTATACGGTCCCCAGAACTGGCAGACAAGCGTACCCAGCGCCACGATGGCGGCGGCAAGATACACGATCGCTAGGGCTCGTTTGAGTACGCGCACGCGTGCTCCCTTCAGGTTTCGATCCACAGAATGCAAAACGATTCGCATCATTATAAAAGAGCCGGGTCCGGTGCTGTACGCACGCGGATCCGGCTCATCTATTCCACGAGGCTTGCATGCTCGCTTCATTATGCCCAGATATGCACGGCTTAACCCGTGCAGGCGCTACTCCTCCTCGAGGGCAGCGATGACCTCGTCGGTCATATCCATGGTGCTGTAAACATCCTGGACGTCGTCGAGCTCCTCGAGACGGTCGATGAGGCGCTGGACCTTCTTGGCGTCGGTACCAGAGACCTCGGTCGGGGTGGTCGGGACCATGGTGGTCTCGGAGCCCTTGACCTGGATGCCCTGCTCCTCGAGTGCCTTGGAGACAGCCATGACGTCGTTAGCAGCGGTCCAGACAATCCACTCCTCGCCGGCGTCCTCGTAGTCCTCGCCACCGGCCTCGGCGATTGCCATCATGAACTCATCCTCGTCACCGGCAGCACCGTTGGCGATCATGGTCTCCTTCTTGGCGTTCTCGTCCAGGATCTCCTTGGCGACGACGATCTGGCCCTTACGCTCAAACTGGAAGGCGACGGAGCCGGAGGTGCCCAGGTTGCCGCCAGCGTGGGAGAAGGCGGAACGGACATCGGCGGCAGTACGGTTGCGATTATCGGTCAGGCAGTCGACGTAGACGGCGACACCGGCGGGACCATAGCCCTCGTACACGATGTTCTCGTAGACGGCGGCATCGGCACCCGAACCAAAAGCCTTGTCGATAGCGGACTTGATCTTGTCCTTAGGCATGGACTGAGCCTTAGCCTTGGCAACAGCAGCGGCGAGGCTGGCGTTGTTCTCGGGCAGCGGGTCGCCGCCGAGACGGGCAGCAACGGTGATGTTGCGGCTCAGCTTGGAGAAGAGGGCGGAACGCTTGGCGTCCTGCGCGCCCTTACGATGCTTGGTTGTGGCCCACTTAGAGTGTCCGGACATACGTGTCTCCTATCGGTTTCGACCTAAAGCCCAGCGCAGATGCTCGGGCAATATAAACAAACGTCGTTATGATATACCCACTGGCCTGCGAGATAAACCCCAAAATGAAGGCGACGTGATGATGCAGCCCCTTGGTGCAAAGTAACCTGCCCCCTTTGCACCAAGTTAGGACCAGAGGAGGTCGCTGCGGGTGATGGTGGCGCCGATGGCAAAGGGCATGCAGGCGATGACCGGGTACAGGTAGCGCATGTAGGTCGAGCCGTTGCAGGGACCGATCAGGCACACGGCGAGCACGCCCAAAAGCGGCACCCAAATGGCCAGCCCACGCCACGAATGACGACGTAGCAGATAGACCACCACGGCGATCATGATCCACACATAGGTGGCCGAGCTCATGGTGAGCGAGATAAACGGGACGCGTTGTACTGCCACGCGATACAGGTTGATCAGGTGGTCACACCAGCGCACCACGTTGCTGTCAACCGGATGGAAGTCGAAGTACTTGAGGTTGTCGGGACGCGCCATGATCTCGGCACTACGCGCCGTGCTGTAGACCCAGGCATCGCGCGCGCTCGGATAAAAATAACCATAGTAGTTATTGATAAGCGCCGAAATATAGCACTCGGGATCTTTCTTAAACATCTGGGCCCATACCTCAAAATAGGCATCGATGTCCTCCTGCGAGGCGTACTCGTTAAAGCAGTTCTTGACGGCATCGGACTTGTCGGGGTTGTAGCGGCGACCCAGGTTCTCGTACTTGAGCACGCGATCGATCACGGCGCGCTCCTCATCGGTCACCAAACCGTCGCAGGGTGCCTCCACGATAGTGCCGTCCTCCTTAACCGTAGGGTTGACGCCCGAGTTGAGGCCGTCGTGCTTTTGGACGAAACGAGCCGTCTGTTGGAACGGAATCGAGAGGATTTCGCGCTTGGAACCAGGCGTAATGTCGTGCGCCGGCATAAAGACCTTGGTGAAGTACATATTAGAGGCAAGGCAGAGCGCGAGTACCGCGAGGACGCCAACCCAGCGGAAGCGCGGTGTGGCGCATGAGACCGCGGTGCCCGTCTGCTTAGCCGCACGACGAGCGACATGTACATCCCATGCGCAAAACGCCGCCGCGATTACGCATGCCGCCAGGGGAAACACCAGGCCTCCATTGCGCAAAAACGTGGAACCCATGGCAGCCAGCGCAAGCAACAGCCAGTCGTGGCGCGCAAAGAGCACGGGGGCTTTCTCGCCCGCTCGCTCGACATTGGCATCACGACGGGGCAGGCCACATGCGACGAGCTTGACGGTCTGTACCAGCAGCACCAAAAACGCGTCGGCAAAGAGCACGTCTTTGGTGAGCAGGGCCGCGTAGTTAGAGAACATCGGCATAAACGCAAAGAACAGCAGGATCGTACCGCGAACCGGCAGGCTCACGCCCAGTTTGCGCAGCGACGAAATGGAATAGGCCATGCAGGCAGCCGTGATGACAAATTGAGTGCAGGTATAGATGATGAGGCCCGCGTTAGCGCTGTTGAACAGCGAAAGCCCCAGTTGAACGCACGAGCCGATAATGGCCGTGTGCACTACGGGATGATGCCCGTTGAGCAGCACGCTGGGGTTGAGTAGGCGCAGGTAGTCGCTCGTGCCATTGGGATAGTTGAACCACTGACGAATCTGCGCACCCGTATCTCCCATAAAAAGGCCGGGCAGCGAAGCGATGAGCATGGGCGCCCAGGCGATCATAAGCACCAGGAAGGGCCCGGCAAAGGGATGGACCGAGAGCACGGCGTGAGCCACACGCCATATGCGGCCAAAGTGCGCCTCGGAAAACGGGATGCGTCGGGAGCTCAGCCAATCCAGACACTCAAAAGCCAGATAGAAGGCCACGATCGCTAGGAGCATCCAGCCCGCGCCGCCAATCCAGGCGCAGATGATGCGGGCCTTGTCGCCAAGAACAATCTCGGCCGAGTCGGTGAGGTCGTAGCTGCGGCCGAACACCATGCAGATGGCGAAAAACAGCGACGGCAGAATAATCGATGGGCGCCAGGTGTTGCCACGGCCAAAGAATACGTAGCGAAACGGCAGCGTGAGCAGGCAGGCAAGCGCAAGCAGCATGACCGCGTCGGTGTGGCCGGCAAACGAGAGAAGCACCTCGTAGCACACGTACAGCATGCCAGAGGCTTTGGGGTCAATCGCCAAGACTGCGTTGCTCGACACTGGGGCGGGATCGATGGAAAACGCCGTGGTCGCCAACAACGCGAGCAGAAATGCGATGAGCGTCTGCTTGGCGGGGTAGCGCTTAAACCAGACGATGCGGGCAGCGTCGCGCGCAGCCGTTGTGGAGAGATCGGAATCCTTCACAGTCCGAAAGCCTTTCTAGAAACCTGCCAAAAAGGGACAGGTTTATTTTGGCAGGTTTTATCTGGGGAAACGTTACGGTTCTGTCATCGTTGCCCAGCAAACCACCACAAAGGTGCCTGTCCCCTTTGTGGTGGTTAGGCGTCGAGGTAGATGCGCTGGGGTTGGTTGCGGCGACGAGCAAAGATGATGAGCGCCAGGCCCGCGATTACGAGCGGCAGGCTCAGCAGCTGACCCATGGTGATGACGCCGCCCAGCAGATAGCCCAGCTGCGCATCGGGCACACGCACAAACTCAATGAGGAAGCGGACGATGCCGTAACCCATCACAAACACGCCCATAAACGTGCCTTGGGGCAGTAGCGGCTTTTTGCGGCTGAGCACCTGCAGAATGCAAAAAAGCACGATGCCCTCAAGAAATGCCTCGTAGAGCTGGGAGGGATGACGCGGCATATCGCCCGCAGTCCCGCCAAAGACCACGCCCCATGGCAGATCGGTCGGCTTGCCCCACAGCTCACCGTTGACGAAATTGGCACAACGGCCCAGGCACAGGGCCAGCGGGGCGCCGATGACAGCAAGATCGGCCAACGTCCATGCGTCGAGTTTATACATGCGGCACACGATGATGCCGCCGATAATGCCGCCCACCAAACCGCCATGGAAGCTCATGCCGCCCTCGTTGGTGGCAAAGATCTCGAGCGGATGCGCCCAGTAGTAGCCGTCGCCGTAAAAGATGACGTAGAACAGACGGGCGCCAATGATAAGGCCAAAGACCACGCCGACCACGACACTCGTCAGGTCGTCAATCGTGATGTTAAAGCCCCAGCGACGCTGTGTGCGGTACATGACGACCGCCGTAACCAGGGCGCCGACCACGTAGGCCAGGCCATACCAGTAGATGGTGATGGGGCCCGCCGAAATCGCGACGGGATCAAGCATATGGTAGAAGTCATTGAGCATGTCGACCCTCCTACTCCCTACATACAAATGCGGCCGCGGGCCTTGCGCTCGCAGCCGCATATTTGGGCGTAACGTCTATGCGGAGTATGCCGTCCGCAGCTTTCGCATCTTAGAACGGCGCGTACTCGTCGTACAGGTCGTCGGTCTCGCCGGAGGCATTGACCTGCTCGACACGGGTAACGCCGGGCACATGCTCCTTCAGGATGCGCTCGATACCCATGGACAGGGTCAGTGCGCTCATAGGGCAGCCGGCGCAGGCACCCTGCAGCTCCAGTTTGACGACGCCCTCGTCGTCAACACCCACATACTCCATATCGCCGCCGTCAGCCTGCAGGTTGGGGCGGATCTCCTCAAGAACCTTCTTAAGCAGCTCTTCGTTAACAGCCACAGGGGCTCCTTTCTCACAATAACGCGGGCACGCCCGCGGACAGGGGCTATGTTACTACAGCCATGTACCCGCTCACGAGCCATCCATGCGCGCGGACACGACTTTCACGAGCAGTCAATTTGGGACGGGGATCTTTTAGCTGCCTTTTGTTGCCAGATGGCATTGCCACGCGCTACTGCTGAGCCTGTCCCCCGGTGCCGATGTGGACATCGACGATAACCTGGCGGTAGCTGATGCCACAGGAGTCGAGGATGCGGCGGCTGATGCGTCCATCATCGGTGTCGGCATACTTGTTGTCCAGGTAGACGACCTCGCCCACGCCCACCTGCGCCAAAATCTTGGCGCAGTCGTGGCACGGGAACAGCGTGACGTAGACCGTGGAACCCTCGAGGTCCTTAAGCGAGCCACGGTAGTTGAGCACGGCGTTGGCCTCGGCATGGACCACGTAGTTGTGCTTGTCCTGCAGCGGGTCGTCGCTCGTACCCCACGGGAAAAAGTCGTCGTTGAGCGCCGAGGGCGTACCGTTGTAGCCCACCGAAAGGATGCGGTGGTTGGTGCTGGCGATGCACGCACCCACCTGCGTGTTGGGGTCCTTACTGCGGCGCTGCGCGGCGATGGCCACGCTCATAAAGAACTCGTCCCAGCTAATGACGTCCAGGCGCTTGCCTGACGAAGTTTGATGAAGATCGTCCGACATGGCAGACACCTCCGTAATCGCAATAATTTGACCCATTGTAGCAGGTGAAAGGTGGAGACGTTTGTCCCACCGGCGCCCTCACTTTTACACGCGGCGGGGCTTTTGGTTGATGCGGTAGAGCTCGGCGAGACCCCGCAGCGTCAGCGCGTCGTCTACCGTCAGACTGTGACCGACCAGCGACGCGAGCGCCTCGGCGTCGTCACCGGTAATGACGATGGGCACGTCGCCCTCCCCCGCGGCCTTGGTCGCGCGCATCTCGGCGAGCACCATGTCGAGCATGCCGTCGATGCGGGCCACCTCGCCCAGAACCACGCCCGAACGCATGGCCTCGCGCGTGTTGCGGCCGATCACATGCGTGGGTGCCGAGGGCTCGACCTGCGGCAGACGCGCCGCAGCAGCCGAGAGCGAGCGGGCGCCAAGCGCCAGACCCGGCGCGATGACGCCGCCCACAAAGGTGCCGCGCGCGTCGATGACCTCGATATTGGTCGTGGTACCCAAGTCGATCACGATGCACGGAGAGCCGTAGACGGCACGGGCCGCCACGGCGTCGGCGATGCGGTCGGGGCCGATCTCGGCCGGGTCGTCGTAGCGGACGGGCATGCCGGTCTTGAGGCCCGGCCCCACGGTGAGCACGCGCCCCGTGCAGGTGCGAAAAAGTGCCGCCTTCCACGGACGCTCGAGCGCCGGCACCACGCAACTCAGGACTGCAGCTGCGGGAACGAGCGCGCCGGGCATGCCCGCATCGGCCGCCAGCGCGGCCATGACTTGAGCGAGACGCATACGCGCTTCGTCGGCCGTAATGCTCGACGGCGTCGTGATCTCGCACGTCGCAAGCGGACATTCCTGCGCCGCGGCCGAATCCTCTGCAAACAGGCCAAAGCGAATGAACGTGTTGCCCACGTCGACCGTCAATATATATGCGCACCCATTAAGCATCGTCGGCGCTCCTTTCGTCTGCCCAGCAGTATATCGCCTACCTAAACCAGTCATCCCAAAATGACTAGCTTGCGGCTATACTGGTGCGCGGTCGTTTGCGAGCTCACGCGGCGGCCCTTGGTAACCCGACTTCCCGCGCCGTATCCGTAACGGCGCTCCCGGGGGAAGCGGATATACGCAAAGGAGTTTTATATGAGCAATCCCTCGAACCGCGCCTCGATGCGCGGGCAACTCACGTTGCGCGGCGTCGTCATTGGCGTCCTTGGCTGCGTGATTATCACGGCAAGCTCGGCCTACACCGCCCTCAAGATGGGCGCTCTCCCCTGGCCGATCGTCTTCGCTGCCGTCATCTCGCTGTTCTTCCTTAAGCTCATGGGCAACGCCAGCCTCAACGAGGCAAACGTCACCCACACCATCATGTCCGCGGGCGCCATGGTCGCCGGCGGCCTGGCGTTTACCATCCCGGGCGCCTGGATGCTGGGCTATGCCGACCAGATCAGCTGGCTCGACATGTTTATCGTGGCACTCGCCGGCACCATCCTGGGCCTGCTGGCCACCGCGCTCATCCACCGTCACTTTATCGTGGACGCCGCGCTTGAGTTCCCCACCGGCAACGCCGCAGCTCAGACTTTGCGCGCGACCGAGGCTGGCGGCAAAACCGGCAAGCAGCTCTTTGGTTCCATGGCCATCGCCGGCATCTATAGCGTGCTGCGCGACGCCCTGGGCATTGTGCCCAGCATGCTGTGCACGCTCAACATTCCCGGCGTGACCTTTGGTATCTACAACTCGCCCATGCTGCTCTCCGTCGGCTTCCTCGTGGGCTTCGCCCCGGTCGCCTTCTGGTTTGCCGGCGCGCTGCTGGGCAACTTTGGCATCATCGTGGGCGGCACCGCTGCCGGTCTGTTCGACGTTGTGACTGCGCAGGGCATCGTCAAGTCCCTCGGTATGGGCCTCATGATGGGCTTTGGCGTCGCCGTCGTCCTCAAGGACATCCTGCCGCAGGTCGCCGGCATCGTCCGCGGTCTTGCCGCCGACAGCTCCACCGACACCGACGAGCAGTCGCTCATCTCGGGCTCCCTTAAGCTCGACGCCGGCATCATCGGCCTAGGCGCTGCCGCCATCGCCGTGGTCATCGCCATCGTGCTTGACCTTGGCCCCGTTCCGGCCGTCATCGTCACGCTGTTCACCTTTGTCACCACCATCATGAGCGCACAGAGCTGCGGCCAGACGGGCATCGACCCCATGGAAATCTTTGGCCTCATCGTTATGCTCATCGTGGCTGCCTTCGCACAGATCGCTCAGGTCAAGCTGTTCTTTATCGCCGGCATCGTAGCCGTGGCGTGCGGCCTTGCGGGCGACGTCATGAACGACTTTAAGGCCGGCGCCGTGCTGGGCACCAACCCGCGTGCGCAGTGGATCGGCCAAGCTATTGGCGGCATCGTGGGCGCCCTGGTCGCCGCAGCCGTCATGGTCGCGCTCGTCACCGCCTATGGCCCGGACGCCTTTGGCCCCGACAAGAGCTTTGTTGCCGCGCAAGCAAGCGTCGTCGCCACCATGGTCTCGGGCATCCCGAGCGTGCCGTGGTTCGTTGGCGGCTTTATCGCCGGCATCGTCATGTACTGGCTCGGCATTCCGGCCATGATGATCGGCCTGGGCGTGTACCTGCCGTTCTACATGTCACTCACGGCATTCCTGGGCTCCTGCGTCAAGCTCGCCTACGACAAATGGTCCGCCCACCGCGACGCCACCGCTGGTCTTTCTGACGAGGAGAGGGCTGCCAAGGACGCCGCCTTCCAGGAACAGGGCCTGGTTGTCGCCAGCGGCCTGCTGGGCGGCGAGTCCATCGTCGGCGTTATCCTGGCGTTTGTCTCCGTGGGCTTAAGCCTGCTGGGATAAGCTGAGCAGCTGCTCGACAGCAACCATATTGCCTACGGCTTGCCCGGTCGGTAGCTTTCGCGGCTACCGACCGGGCTTTTTGATACCAACGCAAAGAAAGGCCGGCACGCTGCGTTTAACAGCGCGCCGGCCTTATCGGTTAAGCTATCGAAGCGTTCCTGCTATGAACCGAAGTTCGTTGCAGAAACTACGCTCGAAACGCTACATCTGCTTGCGACGACGATCGCTCAGCGTCACACCAGCAGCCACGAGGGTGATACCGCCGATGACGAACACCTCGCCCGCAAGCGCGGAATCATCGCCGGTCTGGGCGAGCGCGGCCGACGTTGCCTTCTTCTTGGCGACAGGAGCCTTTGCAGCAGCCTGCGCAACCTGAGCCTTGGCCTGCGGCTCAGCCTTGGGATGATACTTGTCGTACTCGGCCTGCGCGGCAGCCAGGGCATCCTTGGCATCGCCAAGCTCGGCAAGCGCGGCGGCATAGGCGTTGTTGGCATCGGACAGCTTGGCATCGGCATCGCTCAGAGCAGCCTTGAGACCAGCGGCGGCATCGACGGCAGCCTTATAGCGAGCGTAGGCAGCGTTCAGCTTGACCAGCTTCTCGTTGCCCGTCGTGCCCGCGGCAAGGGATGCCTTGTGGTCGACAGCCTCAAGATCGGCCTTGAGTGCCTCATCGCTGGCAAGCTCGGCCTTGGCCTTGACGATCTCGAAGTTCGCATCGACGACGGCTTCGTTGGCGGCCTCGAGCTGCTTCTGGGCATCGGCGACACCGGCGACGGCAGCGTCATAGGCGGCCTTGGCGTCGTCGACCGCCTTCTGGGCGCCGGCGAAGCGCTCGAAGGCCTTGTTTGCGGTGGCAAGCTCGCCCTCGGCGGCCTTGACCTTCTCCTGTGCGTCGGACAGGGTCTGCGTCTTGGCGGCAACTGCCTGCTTGGCGCCCGAAAGAGCGGTCGCGGCGTGCACATCTGCGGCCTGAGCCTTGTCAACGCCAGCCTGGGCAGTGTCGTCGGCCTTCTTGGCATCGTTAAGCGTGCCCTGCTTGTTCGCAAGATCCGTCTTGGCGGCATCGCACTTGGCGGCAAGGTCCTTGACCGAAGCGGTAGCGTTGTCATACGCCTCGTTGGCCTGATCGGACTTTACCTTGGCGGCGTCGCGGGCGCTGCGAGCCTTCGCCTTGTGAGCAGCGGCCTCGGCTGCCTTCGTCTTGCTGTCAGCAAGCGTGGCGTTTGCCTTATCGAGAGCTGCCTGGGCAGTAGTGGCCTCGCCCTTGGCGGCGTCGAGCTTGGTCTGGGGCGTCTTGACGTCGACACCCTTGAGTTTGGCTTCGGCGGCGTCGTATGCCGTCTTTGCGGCGGCGGTGCTGGATTTAGCCTTCTCGTACTCGCCCTTGGCGGTGTTCATGTTCACATCGGCTGCGGTGAAAGCGTCCTGGGCGGCATCCTGCCCGTTTACAGCTGCGAAGTAAGCTTCCCTTGTAGTTCCAAAGTTCTTCTGCGCCTCGGCAAGCTTGCCCTGGAGCTCCTTGAGCTGCGCCTTCTGCGCCTGCGTGCCGCCTGCGTTGTAGGCGGAATCGATGTAGTCGTTGACGAGCTTCTTGAACTCGGAAACAGTGAAATCAGCCTGAGTGTCATCATCGCTGTAATCGAAGATGGTTACCTCGGAATCGGTGTTCTTACCGCTACCGGTCGCGATGCCGATAGCTTCCGTAGCGGAATCGACGATGTTGAGATAGTGCCCGCACTCTTGGTAGATGCTATTGTAGTTCTGATAGATGTAATAGGACTCATATCGGTATTTGCCGAGTTCGTCGCCATACTGCTCTACATACTTGTCGAAAATCTTCTTTTCCTGAGTATAGAGACCGGTATATGGCCAACCGAGAGTATCCTCAGTCTCACCGCCGGTATATGCGCCGCCTCCGCCAGCAAGATTTTCGCCGTTGTCGAAGTAACAGTTCGAGTGTCCCCAGATGTTCGATGAATATGATGCATTAAGGGCGGCTGCCACAGTCATGCGGAGGCTGACGCTGAGCGCCGACTGACCGTTCGCCTTGCGGAGGTTGTTCTGGGTGTCGAGATAGGTCAGGGCGTTACGCATCTGCTCCAAGGAAAGCGGATTGGTGTCGCGAGACATGTCCTGATCGACGTAATTGTCATACCATTCGGCCTTGTCATCAGCGCCGGTCAACATCGATACGGCATCCTGGGCGTTCTTTTTCTGCGTGGCTGTGAACTGGCTGCCGCCGATGATGTAATTCATGAAGCCGAACATGCCCTGGCTGATGACGTTCTGATCCACGGTCATGTTCGACTTGAGGTCGGCAATCTGCTGCTCAAGAGCCTCAACCTGGGCATTAGCAGCGTCATAAGCCTTTTCCGCGGCGTTCGAAGCGGCGCAGGCTGCCTCCCACTCGCTGCGCTTCTGCTTGCGAACTTCGACAAGCTTATCGTACGCGGTCTTCTTGTCTGCTTCGGTCTGCTGCGCCTTCTCGTATGCGGCCTTGGCGGCGTCGCGCTCGCTGGCGGCGGCGTTGTGCTCCTTGTTTGCCGCATCGTATGCAGACTGGGCAGATGCCACGGCAGCGTTGGCGGCGTTGGCCTTCTCCTGCGCGGCGGTGGCGGTATTCTGGGCCGCCTGCAGGTTCGCCTGGGCGGTAGCGTCGGCATCCGTCGCGGCATTGAGCTCCGCCTGCGCGGTCTTAAGCTCACCAGCGGCGGCCTTCTCGGCGGCCTCAAGCGCACTCAGGTCAACACCCGTACCCGAGACGGCAGCATCGAGCGCGGCCTGCGCCTGGTTGAACTTCTGCTGGGCGTTATCGCGCGCGGTGGTTGCGGCTGCGAGAGCAGTAGCAGTCTCCTGCTTCTTGGCCTGGGCAGTCGTCAAAGCTGCCTCGGTATTCTGCTTTTCCTGCTGGGCGCTGGCCTCGGCAGCCTTGGCCTGGTCCAGATTGGCCTGTGCAGTAGTAACGGCCTTATTGGCGTCATCGAGCTTTGCCTGCGCGTCCTCGACGGCCTTCTTGGCGGCCTCGTACTCGTCCATACCCATGGCCTCGAGCTTGGCCTGGGCATCGTCGAGGGCCTTCTTGGCCTCATCCTGCTTTGCCTTGGCGTCCTTGAGCGCCTGGGTCTTATCCTCGACACTCTTGTTGGCTTGATCGAGCTGATCGTTCAGGTCGCCCAGCTTCTTCTGCTGCTGCTCGGTCTTTTCGACGGCGGCTTTGAGCTCGTCAATCTTCTCCTGGAGCGCGGCGACTTCTGCTGCGTTCTGCTCGATTTCGTTGTCGCTTACAGCCTGCGAGGCCTGATTCTTTTGCTGCTGCGCCTGCTTTTGAGACTGGCCCGCCGCGTCGGCCTTCTTCTGGGCGGCATCGTAGGCGGCCTGAGCGTCCTTGAGCTGCTTTGCCGACTCCTCGGCCAGCTGGGCAGCCGTCTTTACGACCGCTTGGTTACCGGCGGCAACGGTATTCTCTACAGAACTACCCCCCCCCTGAATCAGCGGCGACATGAGCGGCTGAGCGATGAGGCCCGCCGTCAAAACGGTTGCGACGGCGCGGTTGGCAACGCCCTTGACGTTGACGGCCTTAGCCCGAGGCTCAAAGTGTTGTGGACTGTAGTTTGCCATGGCTTTCTCCCTTTGACACGGATGTATCCATACGCTTCAAAATGTAGGAGCTGATTTTTGAATTCTGTTGCGCAACATTGGTCACCAGCGGATTTTTTGAAATTCGTGCTCTCGTGCTTCACAGTTTCGTCACATTTGAAGGAGCTGGTGCATCATATTCTCGCGGGATGGAATTGAGCCTGTGATTTGCATTTGCTCCCGCGTCATCCGCCCTATCGGATTCCGCATCCAACAGACACCCCGCCCGCCACGGTGTAGAGTTAGGACAACGGGCGCGTTGCGCGGACCGCGCTGGAACGAGGTGGACATGGAACTCGACAAACAACAGATCAAGCGACTGCGCGAGCGTCATCATCGTCGCCACGGCATCCGCCCCGCTCATAGCGAAGCCATGGAAAACATCACCCGCTTCCTAAAGCGCGCATTCAACATTCGCGAGGGACGCGCGCCCTATCACGTGATTCGCAAGCGCTTTGTAAACGGGGCGCGTCTGACTGGCTCTCACCTGTGCATCCTCATTATCGCCATGCTCATCGCGAGCATCGGTCTCGATATCGACTCGGACATCGCCATTGTAGGTGCCATGCTCATCTGCCCGCTCATGGGCTCGGTCCTTGCCATGGCATACGGCATCGCCACGCTCGACCGCAAGATTACCCTTGAGGCCGTCGCGAGCTTGGCTCTACAGATGGCCTTTTGCCTGGTCACATCTACGTTGTACTTTAAGCTCACGCCCCTTGGCACCACCACGGTCGCCATTATCGACAACTCGACGCCCACCGTGTGGGACCTCGCTGTCGCGCTCGCCGGCGGCTTTGCAGGCGGGCTGGGCAACTCACGCGACCAGGAGCCCGCAACGCTCATCGCCGGCGTGGCCGTGGCGACCGCGCTCATGCCGCCCCTGTGCGCAGCGGGCTACGGCATCGCCATCGCAAGCGGGTCGCTATTTCTCTCGGCGCTCTACGAGTTTGGCATCAACGTGGTCTTTATCGCGCTCGCGGCCGAAGCCGTACTGCTTCTATTGCGCGTGCCGCTCAAGCGCGACCTCAACGGCGACGGCGTCGTAACGGCCGAGGAAGACGCCGAGGTCGATGAGCTGTCACGCAAGGTGCGCCGCCGCATTATTGTGGGCACGGTGATCTTTGCCATCCCCTGCATCGTCATGACGGCGGGTTCCATTGGCTCGGCGCAGGCCGGCGTGCAGGACGGCTACGGTGTCACCGAAACCACGCGCGAGCTTGCCGCGGTGCTGCCGGGCTTTAAAGATTACACCGTCGCCGTCGAGACCTCGGCTACCGAAGGGGACGAGGAAGGCATTGTAGAGCGCGAAATCGTCGCCCATGTAACGACAAGCGAGGCGCTCGGAGCACACGACCGTCACGTCGCCCGCAAGCTCATCGACCTCAATGTGCCTGAACTCGATCGCGTGGAGTTTGACGTAAAGTGATGCGGGATGTGAGATGGATGCGCGCACAGGCGCGAGTCGGAACGAGGCGCAGACGCGACGCAGGCCGCGAGCAAAAAAGCGGGGCGCGATTCATGTCCGTGCCCCGCTCGCTGTTTTATTGCCGTGAATCAACTGTCCGCATCGACATCGCCAGACTCCACCGTAAACGCCGGACCGGTACTCACCAGATAAAAACGGGTCACCCTGGTATCTCTAAATAGGTAGAGCAAGCCCTGATCGCGTCGGCGTGACAAGTACGCCACGTGGACCGTACCGAATTCTTCACCGTTTTCCTTCTTTAATATCAGGATGTTGGGGTCATCCGTACGCTTAAACTGCCCGTCTGTGCAGATTCCGTCTTGGTCGACCAGCTGCCATCGACAGTTGTCCTCCTCAAGAAAAGCCAGGGTTTCCCGACTCGTTTTATCATCCCGATAGTAACCATCAATGGCAAAGCCTTCGGAAGCACATTCCTGCATATAGGATGTTTCTCGACTTATAGCAAACAGCCCCGTAGCGCCCAAGAGCACAGCCAGGCAGACCACTGCAAGGGTTATCGAAATAGCACGGCGACCCATGTTAGCCCAACCGATAGTTATTTAACGGAGCGCGAAACATACCTGGAACCTCCGATATCAGGGGGAACGTCACCTATGGCCTGCCGGCAATCATATGTTTCCAACATCAAACCATATGGCTGCCACTCGCGGAGGGGGCATCGGCGAACGGCGTGTTTTCATACTCCATTGGTCAAACCTAAGCGCAGCGCTACAACTTGTACTTGTACACGCGGTAGATGAACTTTTCGGCTTCCATCTCGTAAGTAGCGATGGGCGACCCGTAGCGATCGTACTCGGTAAAGGTCTTGGCCTGGCCCGATGCCACGAGCATGCTGTTCGAATTGCCGACGCGCTGCGCACTGCTGACGTAGCCCGAGAACGGCACCGCGATCTAGTCCACAAGCTCGTAGGTGCGTGCGGTCTCGTCCACCGTAAAGATGCGTCCAAACGAATGCGTGCCGCGGCCGTAGTCGGTCACCACCGCGGCGCCCAGCTGGCCCCAGTCGAACTTGGGATAGCTCTCGGCCGCACCAAAGTTGTTGTCGTGCAGCAGTACCTGGTAGCGACCGGTTGTTACCGTATCGTCGTTTGGCAGATACGTCACACTGTGCTGGCCCGCATTGAGCGAAAAATCGCCTTGGGCCTGCAGCAACTTGTCCTCAAAGCCCGAGCCGGCCCAAAAATCGGGCAAGCCCACGGAAGGCTGTAGCAAGGTCATTTGCGCAACATATGTCCAGCAAAAACGGGTGGTGGCCGGTACGGCTACCACCCGCTTGTCTCATATCCAGCCCATAGCAGGCCAGCTACTTCTTAATGCCACGTCCCAGACGCTTGGCGACCGATGCAACGGCCTCCTCGCTGGCCGGTCCGCAGCTCACGCAGCCATCATGGGCACGCATCTGGCCGGTGACCTCGTCCATCGCGAGCGGCGCCACCTTCTCGAGCTTAAAGCCCTTACCGGCGCGCATGTTCTCCTTGGCCACGCTAATCATGAGCTTAATGCGGTTGAGCTGGTTGACCTCGGACGCACCGGGGTCGTAGTCCACCGCGACGATGTTGCTCTCGGGATGCTGGCGGCGCAGCTCCTTAATCACGGCCTTGCCCACCACGTGATTGGGCAGGCATGCGAAGGGCTGCGTGCAGATGATATTGGGTGCGCCATGGTCGATCAGGTCGAGCATCTCGGCCGTGAGCAGCCAGCCCTCGCCCATGTTGTTGCACACCGAAAGCACCGTGCGGGCCTTGTCGGCCATGGTACCGATGCGCTCGGGTGCCTCAAAGCGGCGGGACTTCTCGAGCATCTCCTCCACCGGCGTACGCATCCAGTCCACGAGTTTGATGAGCGCCTGCATACCAGCGCGCGTGGTAGCAGAGCTTCCCAGCTCGTCCTTCTGTAGCTCGGCGTTGCTCATGGAGTACAGGAAGAAGTCGAGCAGGCCCGGCACCACTGCCTCGCAGCCCTCGCGCTCAATGACATCGACCACGTGGTTGTTGGCCGTGGGATGGAACTTGACCAAGATCTCGCCGACCACGCCCACGCGAGGCTTGGTGCCCTCGCCCACAAGCGGCATGGTGTCGAACGCGCGGATGGCCTCGCGGCACAGCTTGGTGTAGTTGTGGCGGTTGAACTTGGGCGCCAGCTTGCGGGCGCGCGCCATGTACTCCTCGTAGAGCGCATTGGCGGCACCGGGCGTTGCCTCGTACGGGCGGCAGCGGTAGAGCATCTGCATCATCACGTCGCCAAAGAGCACCGCGTACACGGCCTGCTTAAGCAGCGCCGGCGTAATCTTAAAGCCGGGGTTATCCTCGCCGAGCGCCACGGCCGAAAGCGAGATCACCGGAATCTCGGGGTGGCCGCTCTCGCGCAGGGCCTTGCGAATGAGCGCGATGTAGTTGGTGGCACGGCAGCCACCGCCGGTCTGGCTGATGACCACGGCCGTCTTGGACAGGTCGTACCGACCGCTCTCGATGGCCTCCATAATCTGGCCCGTCACCAGAATCGACGGGTAGCAGATGTCGTTGTTCACGTAGCGCAGGCCGGCCTCGACGGCATCGTGATCGGTCGAGGGCAGCAGCTCCAAGTTATAGCCGGCACCGCGGAACACCTCTTTGACCAGGTCAAAGTGGATCGGCGCCATCTGCGGGCACAGGATGGTATAGCCCTCGTCACGCATCTGCTCGGTAAAGGGCACCTTGGGCCATGCGGTCGAGGCGCTCTCACGCTGCGCCTCGAACGTGTACTTGCGGCTCGCGAACGCGGGAGCGTCCGTGGAGGGAGCCACCGGCGCAGCATCGCCCTGCTCGTAGTCCTCGCCCGCAGCCGTGGCCTCTGCCAGGCGCTCGGCCTCCTGGTCCTTGAGCGCTGCCATGAGCGAGCGGATGCGGATGCGCGCGGCGCCCAGGTTGGACACCTCGTCGATCTTGAGCACGGTGTAGATCTTACCGCTGGCCTCAAGGATTTCCTGCACCTGGTCGGTGGTCAGAGCGTCCAGACCGCAGCCGAAAGAGTTAAGCTGGATCAGGTCCAGGTCGTTGCGCATCGTCACAAAACGGGCGACGGCGTACAGGCGGCTGTGGTACATCCACTGGTCAACGACGCGAATCGGACGCTCGGGCTTCACCAGATGCGCGAGCGAATCCTCGGTAAAGACCGCAAAGCCAAAGCTCGAGATAAGCTCGGGCAGGGCATGGTTGATCTCGGGGTCGTTATGGTAGGGACGGCCGGCAAGCACGATGCCGTGACCGCCGTGGTCCTCGACCCACTTAAGGGCCTCCTCGCCCATGGTCTGGATATCCTCGTGGAAGCGCGCATCGGCCTCAAAAGCAGCGTTGACAGCGGCATCGACCTCAGAGCGCGTGATCTTGGGACCGCGCACGCGACCGCGACCGGCCTCAGCATCGGCCACGCGGTCGACGGCGAGCACCTGGTACAGACGGCGCTTGAGCTCGGTCTTGTCGTGATAGGGCACAAACGGGTACAGGAACTCGATGTTCTGCTCGCGGATCTCGTCGATGTTGAGCGCCAGCGCCGTGGGGTAGCTCATGACGATGGGGCAGTTATAGCAGTTGCCTGCCGTCGGATCCTCCTTGCGCTCCCAGCGCACGCACGGCATCCAGATAAAGTCGACGTCACGGTCGATGAGGTTCATCACGTGGCCGTGGCTCATCTTGGCCGGATAGCACACGCTCTCGGACGGCATGGACTCAATGCCCGCCTGGTAGGTCTTTTTGCTCGACTGGTCGGACAGCTGCACGCTAAAGCCCAAGCGCGTAAAGAACGCGTGCCAGAAGGGATAGTTCTCGTACATGTTGAGCGCGCGCGGGATGCCGACGGTACCGCGCGGGGCCTCGTCGGGGCTCAGCACCTCGCGGTTAAAGAGCAGCTCGTTTTTCTTTTTGAAGAGGTTGGGAGCCTCGGTCTTCTGCTTTTTGTGGCCGGCGCCTTTCTCGCAGCGGTTGCCGGTAATGAAGCGCCTGCCGCCGCCAAAGTCGTTGACGGTGAGCTGGCAGTTGTTTGAGCAACGGCCGCAGCGAACATGCTTTTGCGTCACGGTGAGGTGCGCGATATCCTCGGCCGAAAGGATGGTCGAGGTGCCGTCGGCGCCGGCGCGATCGCGGGCGAGCAAGGCCGCACCGTAAGCGCCCATGCAGCCAGCGATGTCGGGACGCACGGCATGAACACCGGTGAGCTGCTCAAACGCGCGCAGCGTGGCGTCGGACATAAAGGTGCCGCCCTGGACGATCACCTGGCTGCCGATCTCCTTGGGATCGCGCAGCTTAATGACCTTGAACAGGGCGTTTTTGATGACAGAGTAGGACAGGCCGGCCGCGATGTCGCCCACCGTGGCGCCTTCCTTTTGCGCCTGCTTGACGCGCGAGTTCATAAAGACGGTGCAGCGGCTGCCCAGGTCGACGGGGGACTTGGCATGGATGGCGGCATCGGCGAACGCGCGGACGTCCATGTTCATAGACACGGCGAAACTCTCGATAAAGCTGCCGCAGCCCGACGAGCAGGCCTCGTTGAGCATGATGTGTTCGATCACGCCGTCCTTGACGCGCAGGCACTTCATGTCCTGGCCGCCAATATCCAGGATAAACTCGACGCCGGGCAGGAACGCCTTGGCGCCGCGCAGGTGCGCGACGGTCTCGATCTCGCCGGAGTCGGCCTTGAGGGCCTCGATGAGCAGAGCCTCGCCATAACCGGTGGTGGTCACGTGGCCGATGGTGCAGCCGGCGGGAATGTGGTTGTAGAAATCGGCCATGATGACCTTGGCCGTGCCCAGGATGTCACCGTTGTTGTTGCCGTACCAGGTGTGCAGCAGCTGGCCGTCCTCGCCCACGAGCGCGGCCTTCATGGTGGTGGAGCCGGCATCGATGCCGATGAACACGCGGCCGGTGTAGCCTTCGAGCTTGCCCTTGGGGACGACCTCGGTGTCGTGGCGGCCCTTGAACTCGGCAAAGTCCTCGTCGGTGGCAAAGAGCGGATCCAGACGCTCAACCTCGGCACCCTGCGTGTCACCCAGGGCATCGATGGCCCCGATGAGCTGCGGGAACGTGCTGAGATTGTTGGACTCGTGCGCCATGGCGGCGCCTCTCGCCACAAACAGGTGAGCGTTTTGGGGCACGATACGGTGCTCCTCGTCCAGATTGAGCGTGAGGTAGAAGCGGTGGCGCAGCTCGGAGAGATACTGCAGCGGGCCGCCCAGGAAGGCGACGTTGCCGCGGATGGGACGGCCGCACGCCAGGCCCGAGATGGTCTGGGTCACGACAGCCTGGAAGATGGAGGCAGCCACGTCCTCGGGGCGGGCGCCCTCGTTGAGCAGCGGCTGGACGTCGGTCTTGGCAAAAACGCCGCAGCGGCTAGCGATGGGATAGATGGTGGTGGCGTTGGCAGCGAGCTCGTTGAGGCCGCTCGCGTCGGTGTGCAGCAGGGTTGCCATCTGATCGATGAACGCGCCCGTGCCGCCGGCGCAGGTGCCGTTCATGCGCTGCTCGATGCCGTTGTCAAAGTAGATGATCTTGGCGTCCTCGCCGCCCAGCTCGATAGCGACATCGGTGGCCGGGATGAGGGTCTCGACGGCACGCTTGCTGGCGATGACCTCCTGGACAAACTCCAGGTCGAGCCACTGAGACAGCAGCAGGCCACCCGAACCGGTAATGGCGCAGGTCATTTGGGCCGTCGGCAGCACGGTCGCGGCACCCTCGAACAAGTCGCGGGCGCAAGCGCGGACGTCGGTGTGGTGACGCTGGTACTTGGCGTAGACAATCTGGTTGTCGTCGTTGAGCACAGCGAGCTTAACGGTGGTGGAGCCCACGTCGATGCCCAGATGCAGGTTGCCACGGGCGGCCTCGGGATTAAAGATCGCGCCTTCGGGGGCCTGGGCGGCGGTAGCGGCCACGGGCTCGGTGGCGTTGGACGTGGCTGCGTCGGCGACGAGTGTCTCCCCCGCCGCATTCTTGGCCTCGGCAACTGCCTCGGCGACCTTCTCGGCAGCGGCAGTCGCAGCCTTCTGCGCGACGTCCACCACGGCGGGCGCGGCCTCGCGTGCGGCAGCGACCACACGGTCCTTAATGCCCTCGACGAGTTTGCTCATCTGTCTCTCCTCTTAGTTGTTGGACTCGACGGTTGCGGCGGTGTCGACCGCGTCCTCGAGCTGCAGATTCAATAGCTTCATGCCGTATTCCGGCACGTTGATATCGATGGGTTGGCCATACAGGTCGCCGGGGCGCACAAAGGCGATAACCGTCATAATGCGCGCCATGGCCTCGGGCGATTCGGTGAGCCCACGCTCAAACCAGCGCTGAATCATGCCGACCTCGGCACTCACGACGTAGGTGACGTAGTAGTCAAAGAACGTGCCCAGCGCCAGGCCCAAAATGCCCGTCTGCGCACGCGGCACCACAGCCTCACGCGCGGTGTCGATGATCCTTTTAATGAAGGCCTGGTCGCCGCCCGGACCCAGCAGCGCACCGATTAAGTCGCGGTTGGCCGCAAGATAACGCAGCAGCTCAACCGAACCGGGCGCCGGCTCGAGCTCATCGATGTTGTGATAGAGATCAGGCAGCTGAGCTGCGGTGATGAGCTCAATGCGCTCACGGATCTCGGCCAGCAAGCCGTCCTCGATTTGATTGATAAAGTCGGGAATATCGCGATAGTGCGAATAGAACGTGCGGCGCGTAAGGCCAGCACGCTCGGTGAGCGACGCGACATTAATGCGCGAAAGGTCGCCGCTTTCGGCAAGCTCGCTGGCAAGTGCCTGGCGAAGGGCACGCTGCGAGCGAAGGGATCGGCGGTCGCATTTCTCGAGCTGGGACAAGCGTCCTCCTTGTTACTCAGCCTGTGCGCTATTGCACAGTGCGAGTATTATTGCACACCGTGTGCATCAACACGTAAAGGCAATATTTAGAATGTGACGAGGGGGCAGTCCCTTTGTCACAACCCGCCTGGCTTTTGGAGCGGCATTACCGATTGTCCAAAATGTCATTCGTGGGTAGAATAGTGTCGACGGCAGCCCAAGTTGTAGCTGGCTGGGCAGCGCCGTTGTTTGCATTAGGGGGTCAACGCCTTAGCGGCGGCGACCCCTTCTGTTGCGCTTCGAACGCTGCTTGAGTGCCTCGGAAAGGCCGACAAGCGCCGTGAAGAACGAGACCACGGCGGTCAGAAGTCTCACGAAATCAATCAAATCGGTCATGGGCATCACCTCCCATCAAATGGAGGGCGCTGCCCGGCACATGGAACTGCCGTCAACGACACCGATTCTATCAAAGCGCAGTTAGATATGCGAATATTTGTTCGTGTTTAAAGAAGTTAGTCCCCACTGTGACAAAGGGACAGTCCCTTTGTCACATTATTCGATGATGGTGCAGGAGTTCTGCTTGCTCATGGTGGCGAGCATGTGTTTGGGGACGGCGTGGGCCATGCAGCTGCCGATGGTCGCGCTCGCGGCGGCCTTAGCTGCATCGCTTGCGTTTTTGGTCGCGTAGCTGTGGCGGAAGCGTTTGAGCATGGCGATATCGTTGCCGCCGTCGCCGTAGACCGCGACCTCGTCCTCGGCAATACCGTAGTAGCCCGCCAGCCAGGCAACACTCTCGCCCTTGTTGCACGTCACGTCCGTAATCTCGAACATAACGGGGTCAAACGGCGCGTTGACCACGCGATCGGAACGCTCGGCAAGATACGCCTTAAGGTCGCGCTCCAGCTCGCGCGAGGTCACGCGGCAGTTGATCTTGCACACATCGTGGCGCAAGATGTCGCCAATCGACTGGTCGAAATACTGTTCCTCGTGATAGCCGCCACGCGCACGCATGCCACGCATCACGATGCGCTTGATGGGACTGTCCTTTTTAAAGCCCGCCTGGTGCATCTCGAACGATCCGCTCGAAAACATGCCGTCGGGCGTGGAGCAGTCAAAACAGATATCCGGGAACGCCTTGAGCAGCTCCTCGGTGATCTGCGGATCGATGGTCCAGGTCTTGAGCACCTCGCCATGGCTGTCGCGCACGATGGAGCCGTTAGAGCAGCAGGCATCGAGCGCCAGCCCCGTAAAGCCATGCTCGCCGATCGGCAGCGTCGAGCGTCCGGTCGCGGGAACCACGTGCAGGCCAGCCTCGGTCAGCTCGCGAATGGCGCGGCGGATGGTCCCATCCGCCTCGTGCAGGGCGTTCAGCAGCGTTCCGTCTAAGTCACTCGCGAACATCTTGATCATGGACATGCCTCTCCTTCGTCTGCCCGATATTGTAGACGAAGGAGAGGCATGCCCAAACAATGCCGTCCCGGCGCGGCGGGCCACTGCCTCCGCAAATTCACGGTGCCCCAGCGCGTCAAGACAATCGCCGCAAGCGATTTTTCAGACGATAAAACAGCGCCGTCGTCAACGTCAGCACCGCCAACATGGCTGCGAATACAATCGCCGGTGTCCATCGATCATATGCAACCCCGTACGTCAATTGGCCGATAGGTGTTGCGCAGGAAAGGACCATGTAAACGACCGAAAGCACTTTTCCGCAGAGCTCAGTCGGCGCTGCCCGCTGAACAAACGCGGTGATTTCAACCGACGCAATGCTTGCCCACACCATGATCCATGCCGAACCAACCGCAAACACGGTGAACACGCATACATCTGCGCCGAACAGTAGCGTAACAATAATCGGTACGACTCCAAAACAGATCATCGCAACATATCGACATATGCCATTGACAGAAAAACGATGCGGCCAAATGCCGACCAAGCCACTGCCGGCAAGACCACCCAAGCCCATAGCCACCTCAACTATCCCAACGCAGGACGATTGCATGCCGAGATGCTTTGTAACAATAATGGGAGCGCCAATCGTTAGCCCAATCAACGCAAGGTTCAAAACGGCCGCAAGCAAAATCACAGCGACCAATGATGCATTTTGCAACAGATACCGAATCGACTCCCGAAAATCGTTTCGGCATGTCGTGCGAGTCGCGCCGTCTCCCATCGTTTCAGATGAGGCATTTTGCTTGAGTGCACCCCCAAACAGCAGGGCTGAAATCGCAAACGCTACCGACGCGATTGTGCAAAGAGCATCGATGCCAAAGCACCCATAGACTGCCGTCCCGACCACAGGACCCAAGATATTGCTCACCATGGTCACCTGCGAAACCAATGCAGTGGCCCGCTCAACCTTCTCTTCACCCGCCATGCGCACCGTCTCAATTTGGAGCATTGGCTTCAGCAGCGATTGAACGCCATATTGAACACAAAGTATCGCTACTACGACGACCGCAAGAGGCAACGAACGCTTCATGAGGATAGACAGCAGTGATGCAGTCATCAGAGCAATGCCGAGGGCCACGAGGACCTCGCGATGTCTTCCCCTATCCGCCAAGATTCCGCCAGCCGGAGTTGCGAGTACGCCGGGTATGAACGCCGTCGCCACGACGGCGCCATATAACGTTGACGATCCGCTGCAATCGAACAAGTAAAGCGGATACGCAAAGCACAGCGCTGACAGCATCGAATACGTGCACAGCTGCGCAACCAGAAGTTCCGCAAGCCTGATTGACCGCACTGTTTTTGGTTCCAACAAGACTCTGACGTCTCTCAGTCCAGCCATAAGTCCGCTCCCTATACATACCGCTAGTATGTATTTATCGACTTGAAAAGGGCAGCCGGAGCTGCCCTCTCAAATCAATTACATACCGTCAGTATCTATATTACCACCCGGCGCGGTCCCATACGTCCCAAATCTGCGCCGTTGTCTGAAGCACTTCTTCCCCCAAATCGAGTCCCACCGCGGCAGCCATCTGCGCCAAACATTGTGCGCGAGCGAGCATTCGCTCCTTGGGCTCGAGCGGACGAAACAATGGCAGCAGCCAAAGATTCGCCAACAACGATACGGCCTCCGCCGCTTCGCGCGGGCATTCGCACGCAATGGAGCCGTCGGCGATGCCCTCCTCGATCACTGGCAAGAGATAGCCATCGGCCGACTCGTCGAACGAGCCCTGGTACTGCATCGCCAGTAGGCGCGAGCTTTTTACCGGATCTGCCGCAGGATGCATGCGTGCCCATAGCTCAATTTGTGGAACGACAGACTCGGGCGCGTACAGTCGCTTGAGCTTTTGGGCTCCGGTCATATTGCCGATACCAAGCGTTGAGCGACGTTGCTCAACAATCGGAGTCATCGCCCGATCAAATGCGGCGTTGAAAATCTCCTCTTTGCTCTTAAAGTGATGATAGACAGCGCCCTTGGTCATGCCATCGAGACGGTCAACGATATCTTGAATGCTCGTCCCCTCATAACCCTGTGCGCAGAATAGCTCCAGCGCCGCGTCGAGAATCTTCGCGACCGTCTCCTCGGGATATTTATTACGCCCCATAATCTGTCCATCCGCAACGCAAGTCTTGTGCCTCATTGCAGTATTTTAACGTTGCGGATGGCAGGCAGTCGATTCTACACCGCGGCGGGGCCGTGTTCGCCGGTGCGTATGCGGATGACCTCTTCGACCGGCTCGACCCAAATCTTGCCGTCTCCAACGGCACCGGTGCGAGCAGCGTTGCAGATGATGTCGACAATGCCGTCGACATGTTCATCGGCGCAGATGAGGGTGAACTGCACCTTGGGGATGGTATTGACGAGCAGTTCGTTGCCGCGAACGTATTCCTTCCAGCCATGCTGTGCACCGCAGCCCTGCACCTGGTTGATAGTCATGCCGCGAACATCAGCAGCAAACAGCGCATCTTTGAGAACCTCAAGCTTCTCCTGGCGCACGATAGCCGTAATTTTCTTCATAGTGAATTCCTCTCTTCAATAAAAGAAATGAATTGTCCTTCACATGGCACGGGTTTTCCAGGTGCCCGAGATTGCCCCGAAAGAGGAGCGCCGCGTACTTCGGTACGCAAGCGACGGTTTGAGGGGCAAGGTCGGGTGCCTGGGAAAGCCGTGCTGCTAATCGAGTCCGGAGAACGAAGGATACGCGCTCTCGCCGTGCTGACTCGCGTCCAAGCCCAGCGCCTCGTCGGCCTCGTCCACACGCAGGCTGCCGTGGAACAGCGCCTTGACCACCGCGGCGATCACCAGATCGAGCACCAGCACAATAGCGACCGTCACCACAATGCCCAGAATCTGCGAGATGAGCAGCGATACGTCGCCCGTGTAGAACAGGCCGCCCTTACCGGTCCACGAGAGCTCCGGCACGCAGAACAGGCCCGTAAGCACGCCGCCCAAGATGCCGCCGATGCCATGGCAACCGAACGCGTCGAGCGCGTCGTCGTAGCCGAACTTGGTCTTAAGATGACTGATGGCCAGGTAGCAGACGGGCGATACAATCAGGCCCATGACCAGCGCCGCCCACGGCTCGACAAAGCCCGCGCCCGGCGTAACCACCACAAGGCCCGCTACCAAACCGGTGCTGGCACCCACCAGCGTGGGGCGACCGGTGTGCACGCGCTCGACGGCAAGCCACGAGACCATGCCCGCCGCGCTGGCCGTCACGGTGTTGAGGATAGCAAGCGCCGCCACGGCATCGGCCTTAAACTCGCTGCCGCCGTTAAAGCCAAACCAGCCAAACCAAAGCAGCCCGGCGCCCAGCGCCACAAACGGCACGTTATGCGGACGGTAGCTCACCATGCCAAAGCCACGACGACGGCCGAGCATTAAGCAAAGGATCAGGCCCGTCAGGCCGGACGAAATGTGCACCACGTCGCCGCCGGCAAAGTCGAGCGCGCCGATGATGTCGCCGATAAAGGAGCCCTCGCCGCCCCAGACCATGTGGGCAAGCGGCGCATAGACCACGAGCAGCCAAATGCCCAGGAAGGCCGCCATGGCACCAAACTTAACGCGGCCGGCCAGGCTGCCCGTGACGATAGCAGCCGTGATCATGGCAAACGCCATCTGGAAGGCGATGTTGATGATTTGAGGATAGACGGCACCGTCCGCGGCATTGCCCTCGGCCGCCTGCAGCACCTGGCCGAGCACCGGCAGGCACAGCAGCTGGTCAAGGCCTCCAATAAACGGGCTGGAACCGTCGCCGCCGTAGGCCAGCGACCAGCCGGCAACAATCCACAGCACACCAACCAGACCAATGGCGCCAAAGCACATGAGCATGGTGTTGATGACATTTTTGCGCCTGGACAGACCGCCATAGAAAAACGCCAGACCCGGTGTCATTAAAAACACGAGCATGGTGCAGATGAGCATAAACGTTGTCGATCCCGTATCGTACATTCGCTCCCCCTTATTCGCATGAACGTTGTCGGCGCCCATAATGCGGCCGAGGGGAAACTGGTGTAGACCAGATACGGCGTTGTTAAACGCTGCGTTGTCGAATGGAAACGGTGCCGCAATCTTGGAAACGGCACGGCAACGGGCGCGAAACGAATGGGAAATACGCGAGCAAGGGAGCCGTGAGCGCGCCCGTCCCGGCTAGCGCCGGAACAGCTCGCGGGCTCGGTCGCGGAGATCGGTAGCCCGGATGACGCCCTCGTAGCGATTGATGCGCAGGCGCGGAAAGGCATTGAAGAAGCGCAGGTCGCGACGACTGAGCGACACACTCGGCACCGGACGGCTCATGCACTTGCCGGCAAGGCGACGACTGAGCGACGGACGCGGCATGCTCGGCGCGGCATCGGCAACACGGCGGGCAGCAAGCGCCAGGCCGCGAGCACCATCCGAGATAAACGTCGGCATCGAAGCCTTCTCGCGCAGGGCATCGAGCGCGGCGTCACCCAGCTCGGCCAGCCACGCGTTAACGGCACGGCTACGGATGTGCGTCTGCGCCACCGAGTCAATCGTCGAATCGGGAATGCGTTCGAGCATGGAGTCGGAGGCATCGGCAAGCGACTCATTGATGCGGTCGGCAAGGTCGGCGCGCACACGCTCAAGCTGATCGGACAGGCGGCGCCAGCTGGCCAACGAGCACACCGCGTCGACCATCATCGCGACCGCGACGACGAAGGCGGCCAAGCGCACGATTAGCACCGGCAGATGGTCAAGCAGCTCCAGCAATGCCGGCTCCACTAAACGGCAAATGCACAACGCACCCAAGCCAAACGCGCAGGCCCAGTACAGACAGATGCGTCCGTGCAGGTTAAGCGGCAGATGCGAGTAATCCCAAAACCGGGCACCCGTCGTTTTTTCCAACAGCACGCCCACGCTATATTCGATCAGGCTGCATACGAGCGCGGCAGCGACAAACTGGCTCGAGGCGTCTGGGATTCCACGCAGCAGCAGCCAGCACGCGATGCCGCCCGCACCGTAGATGGGACAACACGGCCCTAGCAAAAAGCCGCTGTTGGCAAAGCGTCCGTGGTTGAGCATGGCGCAGACTGTCGACTCCCATACCCAGCCGCAAAAACCGTAGAAGGCAAACGAGAGTACCAGCGCCGAGAGCGGACAGGCGGCAAGCGTCGCGCCGTCAAATGCCATGTCGATCGCGGTTCCCACCGTCTACTCACTCCTCTTTTCGTTCGATTCTTTGCTCGAGCCGTCACTCGGGCCCTCGTTCAAATCGTTCGCGCCGCCTTTGCGCGGCAGACGGCCGGCAATCGTCTCGCGCAGTGCGCACCATTTATCCGCCAGGCACACAATCCATGCCTCACGACACGTCGGCGGCACCGGTACCAGCGGAAACATATGCCGTACGATAATATTCCGCTCGCGCGGCGTCAGCTCAAAATCTTCCTCCGCACGCGCCAAGGCAAAAAACGGGTGGCGAAAGCCATGCAGCCGATGGCTTGGGTCGGGATCGTGCCAGTCATAGAGAAAGTAATCGTGCAGCAGGGCCCCGCGCAGCAGCGATAAGCGGTCGACGGAGATACCGACGCGGCCCAGGCGCTCGGCAAAGGACAGACTTGCCCGCGCTACCGAGGTCACATGTGTATAGACCGTCACATCGCCATGTTGGATAAACTCATGCATCAGGTCCAAGCGGCCCGCCTGGGCAAGCTGACGGGCGGCATCGTCGACCTCGCGCGCGATTTTCTCGGCACGAACGGTATCGGACATGCGGCCTCCTTCCGGCGGCGCTCGGCGGCAAGCCGCAGCCTGCACGCAATGAATAAAATCATCATCGAATTTACCAGTATGGCATCGGACAAAACGTTTTGCCCCACCAGTTGGCGAATTACCGCGCCGCCGTCACATATCAAACGCCAAAATGTGCGAGACTGTCTTGTGCAATTGTGCCGGCCGAGGGAGTGCCGGCGCACGATTCGCATGGAGTAACCCACAACGATGCTGCTTACGCAAACGACAACGCCCGAGGACGTCAAGGCTCTCGATCGCGCCGAGCTTCCGCTGCTCTGCGGCGAGATCCGCCACGCCATCCTCGAAAGCTCCGCCGCCGTCGGCGGGCACGTTGCCCCCAACCTGGGCGTCGTTGAGCTTACGGTTGCGCTCCATCGCGTGTTTAACTCCCCCACCGACAAAATTGTCTTTGACGTGTCGCACCAGACCTATGCCCACAAGGCGCTGACTGGGCGCGCGTACACTTATATCGACCCGGCACGCTACGGCGAGGCCTCTGGCTTTGCCAATCCCGACGAGTCCGAACACGACCTGTTCGCCATGGGCCACACCTCTACATCGGTGAGCCTGGGTTGCGGCTTGGCGCACGCTCGTGACCTGGCGGGCGATACGTACAACGTCATCACCATCATTGGCGACGGTGTCGAGCTCGGCGGTCTGGCGTTTGAGGGCTTTAACAATGCCGCCGAGCTCGACAGCAACCTGATCATCATCGTCAACGATAACGACCAGTCCATTGCCGAGAACCATGGCGGCCTGTATCGCAATCTGGCCGAGCTGCGCGCCAGTAACGGCACCTGTGAGCGCAACGTTTTCCGCGCGATGGGGCTCGACTACCGCTATCTGGACGCCGGCAACGATGTGTTGGCCCTCGTCGACGCGCTGCAGGAGCTGCGCGATATCGATCACCCCATCGTGCTGCACGTCTCGACCGCCAAGGGCAAGGGCTTTGAGCCAGCCCAGAGCGACCCCGAGCGCTGGCACCACGTGGGTCCGTTTGACATGGCGACTGGGCGCAAGCTCTGCCCGGGCCATCCGAGCGAGCCTGCGCCGCGCACCTATGCCGACATTACGGGCGAGGCTCTGAGCGCTGCCATAGAGCGCGATCCGCAGGTTGTGGGCATCACGGCCGCAACGCCCTACATCATGGGCTTTACGCCCGAGCTTCGCGCCGCGGCAGGCAAGCAGTTTGTTGACGTGGGCATTGCCGAGGAGCACGCCGTGACCTTTGCCACCGCGCTTGCGCGCTCGGGCGCCAAGCCAGTCTTTGGTGTGTACGGCACGTTTTTGCAGCGCGCCTACGACGAGCTGTGGCACGACCTGTGCCTCAACGACGCCCCCGCAACCATCCTGGTATTTGGCGCGTCGATCTTTGGCACCACATCCGAGACGCATCTCTCGTTCTTTGATATTTCCATGCTGGGCGGTCTTCCCAACATGCACTACTTGGCGCCGGCCTGCATGGAGGAATATCTGTCCATGCTGAGCTGGTCGCTCGATCACCGCGAGCATCCTGTGGCGATTCGCGTGCCCGGCATTGGCCTGGTAAGCCGCCCCGACTTGGCGCCTGCCGAGGACGCCGATTACGGTGTCGCGCGCTACAACGTGGTGCGCCAAGGCCGCGACGTGGCCGTGCTCGCGCTCGGCGATTTCTTTGAGCTGGGCGAGCGTGTGGCAAACCGCTTGGCAGCCGAATACGGTATCGAGGCCACGCTCGTCAACCCTCGCTTTGCAACCGAGCTTGACCGCGAGTTCCTCGACAGCCTTGCCGCCGAGCATCGCGTTGTCGTCACCCTCGAGGACGGCATCTTGGACGGCGGTTGGGGCGAACGCGTCGCGTGCTACTTGGCATGCACGCCGTTGCGCACGCGCACCTTTGGCATCGCCAAGGGCTTCCCCGACCGCTACGACCCCAACGAGCTGCTCGCTCAGAACGGCATGACGGTCGAGAACATGGCCGCCGAGGCCGTAAGGCTACTCAACGAGTAAAAAACCTCCGCAAGGGAAGCACCCATGCGGAGGTTTTTATTTTCGCGACGCGATTATCTCGATCTGTAACATCTATGGCCCGAATTCCCGTCTAACTGTTACAGATCTAGACAAGACGTCTTAGTCCCTGACGTTTGTCTCAATCTGTAACAGTAAGAGCCCATTTCCTCGTCTACCTGTTACAGATTGAGACATTCGAATTCCCCTGAAGAGAAAATCTCAATCTGTAACAGTTACTCGGCAAAAATGGCTGCAGATGTTACAGATTGAGACAAAACAACGAGACCGGCCGCCGTACCAGCCCAAACCACCACAAAGGTGCCCCTTTGTGGTGGTTTTAGGTCACGGTCGGCGCGAAAAACGAATAACCGTTCATACGCGATCTCCTTACTTATATATGTGTCGCGTTGCCGCCATTATAGCGACCGCCGCGAGCGACCACGTCGTCCGCAAAACGCTATCTCAGCTGCAATAATCGACGTTTTCCCAGATAAAACCTGCCAAAATAAACCTGTCCCTATTTGGTAGGTAGAATAACCCATAAGGTAAGTATGTTTCTGAGTTATTTCGTGTTGACCCATTTGAGCGCGATAGGGTATAACTCTACTCAACCGCTAGGGATTTTATTGAGAAAGGTGTTCTACCATGAGCAAAAACCTCTCCCAGCAGGTCGTTCTCGACCGCCGCGGCTTTGTCGCCGCCACCTTCGCAACCGTTGCCGGCCTTGGTCTTGCCGGCTGCTCCGACACCAGCGCCGAGGCCGACAAGGGTTCCGCCGCCGGCTCCTCCAAGGGCTCCGAGGATACCGAGGTTTCCGCCACGCTCGACGCCAAGGCATTCGACAAGCTCGTCGACAACGGCCCCAAGGCCGATGACGATGCCATCGCCGCCAGCACCTGGGCCACGGCCGTCAAGGACGCAGGCGTCTTTAAGATCGGTGGCGTTCAGACCTCCACGCTCTTCTCCCTCCTTAACGAGAAGGACGGTCAGACCCGCGGCTTCGACGCCGGCATCGCGCAGCTCCTGTCCAACTACATCCTGGGCGAGAACAAGGTCGAGATCACGCAGGTGACCTCGGACACGCGCGAGTCCGTCCTGCAGAACGGCCAGGTCGACGCCGTCTTTGCCACCTACACCATCACCGATGAGCGCAAGAAGCTCGTCTCCTTCGCCGGCCCCTATTACTACACCCAGCAGGCCATCCTGGTACTCGCCGATAACGACGACATCAAGAGCGTCGACGACCTGGCCGACAAGAACGTCGCCGTCCAGTCCGGCTCCAACGGCCCCGCCATCCTGGAGGAGTTTGCCCCCAAGGCCAGCCAGCAGGAGTTCAAGACCGACGAGGAAGCCCGCCAGGCACTCCAGCAGGGCCGCGTTGACGCCTACGTCATCGACAACAACATGCAGCAGAGCGCCCTGGTCCGCGAGCCCGGCAAGTACAAGATTGCCGGCAAGCCCTTCGGCAGCAAGGAGCCCTACGGCATCGGCCTGCCGCTCGATTCCGACGGCGTCGCCTTTGTCAACGACTTCCTTAAGAAGATCGAGAATGACGGCACCTGGACCGAGCTGTGGCAGATCTGCATTGGCGACCGTACGGGCGACACCAATGTTCCCGAGCTGCCCGAGATCGGCGCCTAGGCAGCGAGCCTAGTAACGGCCGCTACGAAACCATACGGAATCGCACGATGCACTTTATTGCGCTAAACTGTTTCCTTACTGAGTTGTCGGGGCTTCCGTACATACGGGAGCCCCTTTCCTTACCGGCGGGAGGTCCGCATGAGTCTCTCCGAGCTCTGGTCGCTCTATGGCCAGAACTATATCGACGCGCTGCTCGCAACCTGGGGCATGACGCTTGAGTCGTTTGCCATCGCCATGGTGCTGGCCGTCGCCGTCACCGTGATGCGCGTGTCGCCGCTCAAGCCGCTGCGCGTCTTTGGCGACCTGTATGTCCAGGTCTTCCGTAACATCCCCGGCATCGCGCTGCTCATCATCGTCGTCTACGCGCTGCCGCCGCTCAAAATCGTTCTGCCCTATCGCACCTGCGTTATCGTCGCCACGGTCCTTTTGGGCTCGGCCTTTGGCTCCGAAAACTTTATGAGCGGCATCAACACCGTCGGCGTCGGCCAGGTGGAAGCCGCCCGCTCGCTGGGCATGAGCTTTAACCGCATCCTCGCCAAAATCGTGATTCCGCAGGCACTGCGCTCAAGCGTATTGCCCATGACCAACCTCTTTATCGCCGTCATGCTCACCACCGCGCTCGGCAGTCAGGTGCCGCTTAAACCGCAGGAGCTCACCGGCGTGGTGAGCTACATTAACACCCGCTCGCTCGGCGGCGTCGTCGCGTTCTTTATCTCGGCGCTCGGCTACCTGGGCACGGCCTTTGTGGTGAGCCACATTGGCAACTACATCGATAAGAAGGTGAGGATCCTCCGATGAGCAAGCATTCCTCCCCTGCGCTTACCATGCGCGATGCGCTCTACGAGGCTCCCGGCCCCAAGATGCGCGCCAAGATTCGCATCGGCACCGCCATCTCGCTTGTTGCTGTCGCCGCGCTCGCCATCCTGGTACTGCAGCGCTTTTATGTGACCGGCCAGCTTTCGGTCCACTATTGGTA